>NZ_JBKKAD010000184.1:0-3394 GCF_046714715.1 Conyzicola sp.
CGCCGGCGCGGCCGCCCGCCCCCGCCCCCCCCCGCCCCCGCGCCCCCCCCTCCGCGCGTGCGCGGCTCAGTTCGCGGCGGTGTGGGCGCGCAGGAACCACGCCATTTCGTCGAGCGTGCGCAGCGCGCCCGGCAGACCCGGCGTGTTGAGATGCCCGTGCAGCACACCGGTCTCGAGGTACTCGCTTACGGGCACGCCCGCCGCGCGCAGGCGCGAGGCCGCATCCAGAGCCGACGGCAGCAGGTCGTCGTACTCGGCACCGATAACGAGGGTCGGGGGCAGCCCCGCGAAGTCCGCCGTGTCCGAATAGGCGGTGCCCGGATACGCCAGGGGCGGCGGGTCGTCGGCGAGCGGGCCGAGATAGAACGTCGCCATCGCGGTCATCTTCGCGGGAGCGAAGCGCACCGACTCAGGCAGCGGCGCCATGCGCTCCTCAAGCTCGGCGGTGGCGGGCGGGTTCACCCGGTGCAGGTACGGGTAGGCCAGAACGAGGGCGGCGAGAGGTGTACCCGCGTCGCGCAGCCGCAAAGCCGCGGCCAGCGCGAGATTGCCGCCCGCGCTCGTGCCGCCGAGCAGTACCGGTCCGGTGGCGCGCGACGTGAACGATACGACGGCGACCACGTCGTCGGCTCCCGCCGGGAAGGCCGCGAGCCGGTAGTCGACCGAGACGACGGTCACGCCCGCCCGGGCGACGAGCTCACGCGCCACGACGTCCGCCTCGGGCATGTCGAGGTCGCCGGCCGCGAACCCGCCGCCGTGCAGCCAGACGAGGGTCGGCCCGGACGAACCGTAGGTGCGCACCGGCACCCCGGCGATCGTCGACGACACGACCAGGCGGGCGGGCGCCTCATAGCCGGGCAGCGGCGCCGCCATCGAGACCCCGGAATCGAGGCGGGACGCGAGCGTCGGATCGAGCGTCACGCCCGGCGCGCGGCGTGCCGCACCGAGATCGCGGCGACCGCGAAGCACACGCAGCCGAGGGCCGGGATGATCAGCGGCGGCAGCATCCAGGTGAACAGCACCACGAGACCGGCACCCACGAGGAGGTAGACCGACCCGATCGCGTCGGTGCGCAGCGACGCGAAGCCGACCCGCACGGCGGTCCGCCATCCGGCAACCGGCGTCCACGACGCGGCGACCCACAGCGTGAGCACCGTGAGCGCAGCGAGCAGCACGACCGCCAGGGCGCCGACGGCCACGCCGCCGGGCAGCGCGCCGCTCGCGACGAGCAGCAGGTCCATCAGCAGGATGCCCGTGACCGCGAGCCAGGCGCAGCCGATGCCGACCCCGCCGGTGAATCCCTCGCGCACGTCGCCCGCGACCAGCGCGAGTTGCGAGCCTTCCGCGCGCAGGAAGCGCATGAGGTGCCGCTTGCCCACGGCGATCGCGAGCGGGATCGTCACTATCGGGATCGAGATGAGCACCACGATGATGCCGGTGAGCAGCACCTCGCCGAACAGCGCGAACTTCTGCTTCGCGCCGGGCCAGGCGCCTGCATCAGACGACGTCGGCCCGATGCCCGAGGCGGCGTGCGACTTGGCCCTGCGCGACGAGGCGATGGTCATCCCTTCAGCCCCTGCGTCGCCACACCCTCCACGAGGAAGCGCTGGAAGATGAAGAAGAACAGCGCGATCGGGATGAGCGCGAGCACCGAGATGGCGATCGTCGCGCCGTAGTCGCTGACGCTGGTCTGGTCGTTGTACAGCCGCAGCGCGAGCGGCAGCGGGTACTTGTCGGTCGAGTTGAGATAGAGCAGCGGGCCGAGGAAGTCGTTCCAGCTCCAGATGAAGGCGAAGATCGAGCTCGTGACGAGCGCCGGCTTGATGAGGGGCAGGGTGATCGAGAAGAAGACCCGCGGATGTCCCGCGCCATCGATTCTCGCGGCCTCGTCCAACTCCATCGGCAGGTTGCGGATGAACTGCACCATGAGGAACACGAAGAACGCCTCGGTGGCCAGGAACTTGACCACGAGCAGCGGCACGAACGTGTCGACCAGGCCGAGGCGCTGGAAGATGATGTACTGCGGGATGATCAGCACGTGGAACGGCAGCAGCAGCGTCGCGATCATTAGGCCGAAGAAGATCTTGCTGCCGGCGAACCGCACCCGGGCGAACGCGTAGGCGGCCATCGACGACGAGATGACCACGCCGATGACGGAGCCGACAGCGAGGATGAGCGAGTTGAGGAAGAACGTGTACACCGGGATGCCGCCGATGCCCTGCAACACCTTGACGTAGTTCTGGATCGTCGGGTTCTCGGGCAGCAGCGAGACGTTGCCGTTGATGTCGGCCGAGGGCTTGAACGATGCGAGCACCATCCAGAGCAGCGGGTAGAGCACGACCGCCACGATCACGGTGAGCGCCACCGCCCAGATCACGGTGACCCAGGTCGAGCGCTTCTTCCACTTCGGAACGCGCTGCTTCTGGCCGGTGAGCGGCAGGACGGGAGCGAGCTCGGTGTCGAGAGCGGTCATTTGAGGTCACCTCCGTAGTGCACCCAGAACTTCGAGGTGCGGAATAGGACGAACGCGGCGATACCGACGACCACGAGCAGCAGCCAGGCCATCGCCGAGGCGTAGCCCATCTGCAGGTCGCCAAAGGCCCGCTGGTAGAGGTACACGGTGTAGAAGTTGGTGCTGCCGGCGGGACCGCCGGTGCCCGACGAGATGATGAACGCCGAGGCGAAGATCTGGAATGCGCCGATCATCTCGAGCAGCAGGTTGAAGAAGATGACGGGCGAGAGCATCGGCAGCGTGACGCTGCGGAACTTGCGCCACGGGCCGGCCCCGTCGACATCCGCCGCCTCGTACAGCTCGCCGGGGATCTGCTTGAGTCCCGCGAGGAAGATGACCATGGGGGCGCCGAACTGCCAGACCGCGAGCAGGATCATCATCGGCATGACAAGGGCCGGGTTTCCGACCCAGCCGCCGGCCTCGATGCCGATGAAGCTCAGGCCGGTGTCGACCGGTCCCTCGTTGTTGAACATCGCGCGCCAGACGATGGCGACGCTGACGCTCGCGCCGATGAGCGACGGTGCGTAGAAGGCCGAGCGGAAGAACCCGGTGCCTTTGCTGCGGTAGTTCAGCAGCATCGCGACGCCGAGGGCGGCGGCCAGCTTGATCGGGGTGCCCACGAGAACGTAGACGAGGGTGATCTGCACCGACTGCTGGAACTGCGGGTCGGCGAACATGCGGGTGAAGTTGTCGAGGCCGATCCACTCGGGGTCGGTGAACAGGTTGTACTTCGTGAAGGCGAGGTACAGCGAGATCAGCATCGGCCCGAGCGTGAGCACGAAGAACCCGACGAGCCACGGTGTGAGGAAGAGGTAGCCCGCTATGCCGTCGCGCTTCTTCTCACTGAGCTTGGGGCGGCCCCCGGCCCGGGAAGCTGAGCTT
>NZ_JBKKAD010000185.1:0-7363 GCF_046714715.1 Conyzicola sp.
CCCCGCCCTTGCGCGGGTTGCGCAGGTCGCTCTCGTAGTCGAACACGTCGTTGATCCCGTACATCGCGAGGTTGTACGGGATGAGGAAGTAGATCGTGCCGACGACGAACACGAGGTCGATCTCGCGAACCGTAATGAAGTACGCGGCGGCGAAGGGGAACGCGGTATTGATCCAGCTGAGTGGACGCGACGAGACGAAGAGCGCCTTAAGCATCGCTGCTCCCCGAGCGGTCGGAGCCGGTCGAGCGGTCGGAGCCGGTCGCGCGGTCGGGGCCGCCGAGCAGGTGCCAGAGCGACGGCAGCAGAACCGCTGCCGCGACCGCGTAGGCGAAGTCTTCGAGCGGCGCGATGCCGATGAACGCGCCGCTGATGAGGTCGGGGTTGTAGTCGACGAGGCCGATGCCGATCATCACGTTGTCGAACACAGCCGTGGTCGCCAGCAACACGATGGCGGCGAGGGCGAGCGGGCGCCAGCGCGGGCTACGGCCGGTCATCACCGCGGCGAGCGCGACCAGCGCGACGGCGGCGAGGAAGAACGCGTTGAGTGCCCAATAGCTCATGCGCGCTCCACCCCCCGAGCTCGGGCGGGCTTCGACGAGGTCAGCAATCGTGACGCGGCGCCGTAGAGGTTCATCGTCACGTACACGAGCAGGGTGAGGAAGAACAGCTCCTCGACCGGCAGCTCGGGCGCGACCTGGAGCCCGGTCATAAACGACGTCTCTCCGCGGAAGAAGATGCCGAGGCCGATGCCGAACAGGTCCCAGACGACGAAGAACACCAGGCCGGCGATCGTGACGATCGTCGCGCGGCGCGCGTCCACCCAGAAGTACAGCCGGAAGCGCCGGTCGAGCATCACCATGCCGGTGAGCGCCACGAGCAGCGCGGCCAGGTAGATCAGACCCATCAGACGGTGGCCTCGAGCGGTTCGGGCAGCTGCTCGGTGGAGGTGTCCCCACGCAGGCGCTTGACCAGGATCTCCGCGCTGATGAGGCACATCGGCAGCCCGATGCCGGGGATGGTCGACCCTCCGGCGTAGTACAGTCCGTCGACCTTCTTGCTCTTGTTGCCCTCACGGAAGAACGCGCTCTGCTTGAGGATGTGCGCCGGGCCGAGCGCCGTTCCGCGCCAGGCGTTGAGGTCGGCGGCGAAGTCGCCGGGGCCCACCGCACGCCGAACGGTGATGCGCGAGGCGAAGTCGGGGATGCCCGTCCACGAGCCGATCTGCTCGATGATCACATCGGCGAGCGCCTCGATACGCGCGTCGCCGCCCTTGCCGATGGTCGGGTCGGCGGGGATCGGCACGAGAACGAACACGTTCGAGCTGCCCTCGGGCGCGACATCCGGATCAACACCGCTCGGCTTGCAGACGTAGATCGACGCGGGGTCGGGCACGGCGCTCCGCGTGCCGAAGATGTCTGAGAAGCCCTTCTCCCAGCGGTCGGTGAACAGCAGCGTGTGATGTTCCAACTCGGGCAGCTCGCCGTCCACACCCAGGTACAACAGCAGGGCACTCGGCCCCGGTACGCGCTTGTCCCAGTGGGCGGCAGGGTAGCTCTGGTGCTGCGGTCCGAGCAGGCGCGTCTCGGTGTGGTGCAGGTCGGCGGCCGAGACCACGATGTCTGCGTCGAGCGTCAGGGCCTCTCCGTTCACCGTGTACTCGACACCCGTCGCCACACCGTCGACGACGACGATGCGAGATACGGATGCGCCCGTCGTGATGACGACGCCCTCTGTGCGCGCGAGGTCGACGATGCTCTCGATCACCCTGGTGAATCCGCCCATCGGGTAGAGCACCCCGTCGCTCAGGTCGAGGTGGCTCATCAGGTGGTACAGGCTGGGCGTGATGTACGGCGAGGAACCGAGCAGCACGGCCGGGAAACCGAGGATCTTGCGCAGGCGGTCGTCGCGCACGGTCTTCGCGACCAGCCGCGACAGCGACATCGTCAGCAGGCGGGCGAGCTTGCCGGTGCGCTTCACCACGTCGGCGGTCAGCAATGGGCGCAGGTCGGCGAAGGTCGTGTAGAGAAACTTCTTCTTCGCCATGTCGTAGGTGTCGAGCGCCGAGTCGAGGTAGGCGGCGAGCTTCTTGCCCGCGCCCTTCTCGATCGACTCGAAGATCTCGATGTTCTCGCCGCGGTCGGCGGAGATGTCGATGGGCTCGGCCAGCCCCTCGAAGTACACCCGGTAACCGGGGTCGAGGGTTACCAGTTCGAGCTGTTCGTCCGACGAGCTGCCGAGCAGCTTGTAGAAGTGGTCGAACACCTCGGGCATAAGAAACCACGAAGGCCCGGTGTCGAAGCGGAAGCCCTCGCTCGACCAGGATCCGGCCCGGCCGCCGAGGTCGTCCTTCTGCTCGAGCAGGGTCACGCTGTGTCCGTCGCGGGCGAGTAGGGCCGCCGAGGCGAGGCCGCTGATGCCTCCGCCGATCACGACGACGCGGCTCATGCCTTCGCCCTCGCGCCGAGCACAACGCCGGTGGCGATGCGCAGCTTCACGGGGTTGGGAACTCGGATGCGCGTGGTGCGCAGACGCTCGGCCGGCGTGGCGCGCAGCCGCACCGAGAGCTCGGCGAAGAGCCCCTGGGCGAGAGCAACGGCCTTGCGGCTGGAGGCGGGCAGCTCGGGGATGATCGCGGCGGAGACCCGAAGGTCGTTGTCGATGTCGTCGAGGAGGCGGATTTTGTCTTCTTCCGTGAATGAGTCGACGCTGACGCCGGGGAAATAGCTGCGACCCAGCGTCTCAAAGTCGGCTGCGAGATCGCGCAGAAAGTTGACCTTCTGGAAGGCGGCGCCGAGGGCGCGGGCGCCGCGCACGAAGCGCTCGTTCTGCTCGTCGGTCGGCGACTCGCCCACGAGGAACGCGCGCAGGCACATGAGCCCGACGACCTCGGCCGAGCCGTAGACGTAGCGGTCGAAGCTCTCCGCGTCGTGCTCGGTGGCCGTGAGGTCGGTGCGCATCGACTCGAAGAAGGGCGCGGTGTACTCGGTGCCGAAGCCGGTCTCGCGTGCGGTGAGGGCGAACGCGTGCACCACGAGGTTGGAGCTGAAGCCCTCCGCGACCGCTGAATCGGTCTCCCGTTCCAGCTCGTTCAGCTGCCGGGCCGCGCCGACGCTGTCGAGGCCCGACTCGACGGCCGCCCCGTCGACGATCTCGTCGGCGACCCGCACCAGCGCGTAGATGTTCTCCACGTGCTGCCGCACCCCCGCACCGAGCAGTCGCGCGGCGAGGCCGAACGACGTGGAGTAGCGGCGGATGACGACACTCGCGGTCTCCTCGGCGACGCGGTCGTACAGGCCGCGGCGGCTCACTTGACCCGTCCGAGCACGGCATCCACGACGGGGTGCAGCTCGATGCGCAGCGCGGGCGGGATGTGCGGTTCGGCGAGCCGCGCGAGGGCGCGGTTCGCGTAGTAGCGGGCGAGCCCCTCGGCGAACGAGCGGGCCCCGCAGTCGATGAGCACCTGGCGCACCGCCTCGGCTTCGTCGTGGGTGAGATCGTGCTTTCCGATCAGCGGGGCGATCGATTCCCATTCCGCCGTGCTCGTGGCGTAGGAGATCATGACCGTGCGCTTGCCTTCGCGCAGGTCGCCCATCGTGGTCTTGCCGGTTTCGGCCTCCTTGCCGAACACCCCGAGCAGGTCGTCGACGAGCTGGTAGGCGATGCCGATCTCGCGACCGAAGTCGCCGAGGGTCTGGATGACCTCTTCGGATGCCCCGGCGAGGATCGCTCCGGCCTGCAGCGGGCACTCGAACGAGTAGACGGCGGTCTTGAGACGCTCCATTGTGAGGATGTCGTCGACGCGCGGAACCTCCGCCGTGATCGAGAAGTCGATGTCGATCAGTTCGCCCGCCGCCGAGGCGAACAGCGCGTCATCCATCACCTCGAGAAGTCGAGAACGCACGACGTCCGAGACGCCGCTGCGGTCGATCAACCGGTAGGAGTTGAACAGTGCCAGGTCGCCGGCGATCACGGCCGCCGAGATGCCGCTGTGCTCGGCCACCTTCTCGCTGCTGCCCGCCTTGCGCGCGGCGTCGCGGTAGCTGCCGGAGATGTTGGCCACGCCGCGGCGCACGAAGTCGTGGTCGATCACGTCGTCGTGAACGATGAGCGCGGTGTGCAGCAGTTCGAACGCCGCTCCGACGTAGGCGGCGGCCTCGAGGTCGGTTCCGCCGAGCGACTGGTAGGCGCCCATCACCATGCGCGGGCGGAATCGCTTGCCGCCGACGGTGTTGCTCTCGAGCGTTTCCCACAGCTGCACATACTGCGGGCCGAAGGCGGCGGCGCGGTTCTTGGCTAGGCTGAAGAAGCGTTCGAGCACGACGTCGACCTGTGCCTGCCTCGCCATCGAGACGGAAACTAGGTCGGGACCATTCATTTGAGCAGAATACCGCGACCATGAGCCAGACCGAACAGGTAGTCCTTCTATCTGACGACGGATCCCCCGTCGGCACCGCCGACAAGTTCGCCGTTCACACACACGACACCCCCCTGCACCTCGCGTTCTCCTGCCATGTCATGAACGAAGCCGGTGAGGTGCTGGTTACCCGCCGGGCGCTGAGCAAGCTGACCTGGCCAGGCGTCTGGACGAACTCTTTCTGCGGACACCCCGCGCCGGGCGAGTCGATGGAAGACGCGATCGCGCGACGCGCCGAGCGCGAACTGGGAATCACCATCTCGCGACTGGAAGTCGTTCTGCCCGACTTCCGCTATCGCGCCGTCGACGCATCCGGGATCGTCGAGAACGAGGTGTGCCCGGTTTATCGGGCGTACACGACGGATGCCGTGGCTCCCGCCGCCGACGAAGTGTCCGAATTCGAATGGGTCGAGCCGCAATCACTGCGCAACGCCGCGGCGGCCGCGCCTTTCGCGTTCAGCCCGTGGCTCGTCTGGCAGCTCGACGAGCTCTCCGCCCAGCCCGCACCGACTGACTTGCCCACAACCCTCGAGGACACCCAATGACATCCATCGCCAGCATCATCGACCACACGCTGCTCAAGCCCGAGGCCACCGCGGCCGACGTCGACGCCCTCATCGCCGAGGCCGTCGAACTCGGCACCTTCTCGGTGTGCGTCTCCCCCTCGATGCTGCCGCTGACCGTGCCAGCCACCCTCAAGGTGGCCGTCGTGTGCGGATTCCCCTCGGGCAAGCACACCACCGCCGTGAAGACTGCCGAGGCCGAGCAGTCGATCGCCCTCGGCGCCGACGAGATCGACATGGTGATCGACATCGGAGCCGCCAAGGCCGGCCGCTTCGACCTGGTCGAGGCCGACATCGCCTCGGTTCGCTCGGTCATCCCCGCGCCGCGCATCCTCAAGGTCATCATCGAGTCGGCCGCGCTCACCGACGACGAGATCGTCGCCGTGTGCCGGGCCGCCGTCTCCGCGGGCGCCGACTTCGTCAAGACGTCGACCGGCTTCCACCCGACGGGCGGCGCCACGGTCGAGGCCGTCGCGCTCATGTCCGCGACCGTCGCCGGGCGCGCGGGCGTCAAGGCGAGCGGCGGAATCCGCTCGTTCGAGACCGCGCAGGCGATGATCGCCGCCGGCGCCACCCGCCTGGGCGTCTCCGGTTCGCGGCAGGTGCTGGCCGAGGAGGCCGGCGCGGCAGCAGCCACCCCGGTCGACGGCGCCTACTAGCGGGTTACAGGAACCCTTTCTCGCAACTCAGGCAGAACGTCGAGCGGGCGGGCCGGATGCCTATGGTCGCGCCGGCGGAATCGGCGAGCGGCCGAAGTAGCCTGAGTTGCGAAACACGGGCCAGCGGCCGACGCTGGCCGCGGCATCCGCAACCCGCTTCTCCTGCCAAATGAAGGAGAACCAGGGGTCGGGTCACACGTTAGGTGCGATCGGCGCCCCTCTCAACCAAAATCTCCTTCATTTGGCAGCAGCAGGCACGGCGCGCGCCGGCTAGTTGCCCGGGCGACCCGCCTCTGTGTCGGAGACGTCGGTGTGCACGAAGTTCTGGAACGAGCGGCTGGCCGTCGGGCCGCGCTGGCCCTGGTAGCGCGAACCGTAGATGCCCGATCCGTACGGGTTCTCGGCCGGGCTCGTCAGTCGCATGAAACAGAGCTGGCCGATCTTCATGCCGGGCCAGAGCTTGATCGGCAGCGTCGCGACGTTCGACAGCTCGAGGGTCACGTGGCCGCTGAAGCCGGGGTCGACGAAGCCCGCCGTCGAGTGCGTGAGCAGCCCGAGGCGGCCGAGCGAGCTCTTGCCCTCGAGGCGCGCGGCGATGTCGTCGGGCAGGGTCACCAGCTCGTAGGTCGATCCGAGCACGAATTCGCCGGGGTGCAGGATGAACGGCTGGTCGGCCTCCACCTCCACGAGGTGGGTGAGGTCGGGCTGGTCTTCGGCCGGGTCGATGAACGCGTACTTGTGGTTGTCGAACAGCCGGAAGAACCGGTCGAGACGCACGTCGACGCTCGATGGCTGCACCATCCCGAGCTCGAGCGGGTCGAGGCCGATGCGTCCGTCGGCGAGTTCGGCCTTGATGTCCCTGTCAGAAAGCAGCATGGCTGACATTCTATTGAGACGGATGCCACGGCCAACGCCACCACCTACACTTGCTCTCGAGCCGTTCCGCGCGAGCGGCCCACGCGGATGTAGTTCAATGGCAGAACTTCAGCTTCCCAAGCTGATAGCGCGGGTTCGATTCCCGTCATCCGCTCCACTTGGGACCTTCGGCACTAACGACCGCCTCAACGAGCCGTCACTGTTGCCGTATGGCCACCGTGGCCCGCAACGAAAGAGGGTCACCATGTCAACCACCATCCGCAGCAGCAGTCCGACCGCTCACGCGCACACGCTCGCAACCGAGGAATCCCTCGTCACCCCCGCGGCGGGACGCCGGAGCCTCGCCGTTCTCCGCCTCGCGACCGGCTTCATCTTTCTCTGGGCGTTCATCGACAAGACGTTCGGTCTCGGATTCTCGACGCCGGCCGAACGCGCGTGGATCAACGGGGGAACACCCGCGCAGGGCTTCCTGAACAGTGAGTCCGTGACCGGGCCGCTGCAGCCGTTCTTCACGGCCATCGCGACACCGGCTGTCGACGTGCTGTTTATGCTCGGGATGCTTGCCGTCGGGCTCGCGGTCATGCTCGGCGTCGGCCTGAGGATCAGTGCCGTCGCCGGCTCGCTGATCATGGTATTCATGTACCTCGCGGAGTGGCCCTTTGCGGCGAACCTCGCCTCGACCAACCCGCTCGTCGATTACCACATCATCTACGCCCTCGTCTTGATCACGCTCGCCTTCTTGTCCGCCGGCGACACCTGGGGACTGGGCCGCACGTGGAAGTCGATCGATTTCGTGCGCGCCAACAGCTGGCTCGTCTGACCTAGACCGCGTCGCTGACACAACGTCGACG
>NZ_JBKKAD010000186.1:0-6083 GCF_046714715.1 Conyzicola sp.
AGAAGGGTTACGTCGAGGGCAAAATCGCGATGCTCGAGAAGTACGGGCTGAAGGTGTGGGCGATCTCGAACCACCTCAAGGGACAGGCGGTGTGCGACGACCCGATCGACCAGCGCCACCGTGACATCCTGCCCGACATCGTCTGGGGTGACGGCGACCCGGAGGGCGTGCGGCAGCGGGCAGCGGAGGAGATGAAGCTCACCGCGCGCCTCGCGGCGAAGCTCGGGGTGAAGACTGTGGTGGGGTTCACCGGTTCGTCGATCTGGAAGTACGTGGCGATGTTCCCACCGGTGTCGCAGGACGCGATCGACGCCGGATACCAGGACTTCGCCGACCGCTGGAATCCGATCCTCGACGTGTTCGACGAGGTGGGGGTGCGGTTCGCGCACGAGGTGCACCCGAGCGAGATCGCCTTCGACTACTGGACGACGGTGCGCACGCTCGAGGCCATCGGGCACCGCGAGGCGTTCGGGCTCAACTGGGACCCGAGCCACTTCGTCTGGCAGGACCTCGACCCGGTGAGCTTCATCTGGGACTTCAAAGACCGCATCTACCATGTCGACTGCAAGGACACGAAGAAGCGGATGGTGAACGGGCGCAACGGTCGGCTCGGCTCGCTGCTGGCGTGGGCCGATCCGCGGCGCGGCTGGGATTTCGTCTCGACCGGCCACGGCGACGTGCCGTGGGAGGACAGCTTCCGCATGCTCAACACGATCGGCTACGACGGACCGATCTCGGTCGAGTGGGAAGACGCCGGCATGGACAGACTGGTCGGCGCGCCCGAGGCCCTCGCCTTCGTGCAGAAGCTCGCGTTCGATGCCCCGGATGCCGCGTTCGATGCGGCCTTCAGCACGCGCTGACTTCCGCTGAGGATCGACGAATGTCTGCGGCGAATCGTGCCAACCCCGGCGTGCCACACTTGAAACATGGTTGACATCAGTCGCGGGTCGACTCTCGGAGGTTCCGGGGCGAGCGAACTCTTCCAGCTTCTGCGTGACGGTTCGCCGCGCACGCGCGCCGAGCTCGCGGCGAAAACCGGAGTGGCCCGTTCGACGATCGCCCTGCGCGTCGAAGAGCTGATGAGCCTCGGGCTGGTCAGCCCGGTGGAAGACGCGCAGTCGACGGGAGGGCGGCCGTCGTCGCAGTTCGCCCTCAACGCCTCGGCGAAGTTCGTGCTCGCCGCCGACCTGGGCGCCACCCACGCGACCATCGCCGTCTCCAATCTCGGCGGCGCCATCGTCGGCGAGACCATGGGGTCGATCGACATCGCCGACGGTCCGCCGGTCGTGCTGAACTGGCTGGTAAAGACGGCCCGCGCGCTGCTGAAGAAGCACGGGCTGCTGATGACCGACATCCTCGCGGTCGGCATCGGGCTGCCCGGCCCGGTCGAGCACAGCAGCGGCCGGCCGATCAACCCGCCGATCATGCCCGGCTGGGACCAGTTCGACGTCGCCGGCTTCGTGCGCGAGCAGCTGGACGTGCCGGTGCTCGTCGACAACGACGTGAACATCATGGCGCTCGGCGAGCAGGCTTTCGGGTGGCCGAAGACCGACAACCTGCTGTTCGTCAAGGTGGGCACGGGCATCGGCGCCGGCGTCATCTCCGGCGGGCGGCTGCTGCGCGGCGCGCAGGGCATCGCCGGCGACATCGGGCACGTGCAGATCGCGCGCGGGGCCGGGGTCGCCTGCCACTGCGGCAACCGCGGCTGCCTCGAAGCGCTGGCCTCCGGACCGGCGATCGCCCGGACACTCAGCGCCGCGGGCCTCGACGTCGACGGGTCCTCGGCCGTGGTCGACCTCGTGAAGCACGGCAACATCGAGGCGATCCAGGCCGTGCGGCAGGCCGGGCGCGACCTCGGCGAGGTGCTGACCGCGTGCGTGAGCCTGATGAACCCGTCGGTGATCGCGGTCGGCGGATCGATGGCGGCCGTGGGCGACCACCTCATCGCCGGCGTACGCGAGATCATCTACACGCGGTCGATGCCGCTCGCCACGAGCAAGCTGACGATCGTGCAGTCCGCCGCCGGAGTCAACGCGGCGGTGCTCGGGGCGGGCATCCTCGCGATCCACCACGCGCTGTCGCCCGAGGGCATCGACCGGATGACGGCCTAGCGCCGCCCCCACCCGCAGATGAGCCGCTTCCGGCCCGATGACGCGCCCGCGGTCGCCTCATTCGGCCGAAACCGGCTCGCGAAGCCTCGTCAGCGGATGGCCTGCTGCTTTCCGGCGTCGACGCCGTGCTCGGCCTCGAACGCAGCGAGCTTGCGGCAAGCTGCGCGAAGGCGGAACGCGCCCATCGCCATAAAGGCCACGCCGACGCCGCCGGACCCCGGCAGAGCCAGCGTTTGCGCGTCGATGCTTGCCAGGATCATGATCACCACCGAGAGGGCGCCCAACGCGATAAAGAAGACCGCCGAGTTGCGCTCGCCGAGGATCAACTGCCTCTGGCGGATAAGCGACGTCATAGTGAGCAAACCTAGCGACGAACACGGCCGGTGGCCACCCGGCTACCGCGGCAGCGCGTCGAGCACGGTGTCGATGGCCTCGCTCACGACGTCGCTCGCGTACGGTTCGGCCAGGATGACACGCGCCTGACGGGCGAATCGGTCGGGGTCGCCCGTTCCGGAACGCAGCGCGCGCAGCGGGGCGAGAATCGCGGCGCGGCGCAGCCACACGTTGTTCTCCACGATCCAACGGTCGAGCGCCACGTGCGCGCGGGTGCGGCCCGTGTCATCCAGAGCCTCGATCATCGGGCCGACCACGTCCGTCGCGAGGGGATCGACGAGGGAGCGGGCGCGGCCGTCTCGGATGAACCCTTCGAGGCGCGTGAGATCGGAGTTGTCGAGCAGCGCCACGTTCGACTGCAGCAGCACGACCGCGGCGAGGCGGCGCTCGAACACCGGCACACTCCAGAGTTCGGAGGCGAGGGCCGTGATCTCGTCGTGCGAAAGAGCGCGGAACTTGCGCAGGGCGTCGCGCACGGTGCCGCGCACCGCGCCGACCGAAGCGCCGTACGACCGCAGGCCGCTCGACTCACGGTCGTCGGTGGGCGGGCTCCACGAGGTCTCGCGCTGCAGTGCCGCGTCGATGAATTGCCCGGCCTCGCTCACCCGTCCATTCTCGCCCACCCTCCCCGTACCAAATGCAGGAGAAATCGACCCGAGTCACACGTTTACGCGGATCGCGAGGGTGCCGGGCGCAGATCTCCTGCATTTGGTACGGGCGCGGCGGGTGGGGCGGGCTGCGGGGCGGGGCTTGTGGGCTGCGCGGCGGGCGCGGGCGGCGGGGTCGCCAGCGACGGGCCGTGGTCGCCGTGCACGGCGGCGATTCCGCCCAGGATGAGGGCGCCGCCCACGAGCTGCAGCGGGGAGAGTTCTTCGCCGAGCAGCAGCCACGCGAAGAGCGAGGCGAAGACCACCTCGAGCAGCGCGACGAACGAGGCGAGGCGCGACCCGAGCGCGGCGGCGCCGGTGATGCCGGTGACGTAGGCGAGCGCCGTGCTGATGACCGCGACGATGAGCAGCGGGACCCACCACGGTGCCGTGTTGCCGAAGAGCGGCAGGTCGCCGAAGGTCGCCGCAAACGGCAGGATGCCCGTGGCCCCGACGAGCGCGAGGGAGAGCCCGCCCACCAGCAGGCCGGCGGCCGCGAGCGCCACCGGCGGCAGGCCGTCGCCGGGTCGGGCGGCGATGAGGAAGTACGCGGCGCAGCCGATCGCGGCGGCGAACGCGAAACCGAGGCCGACCGGGTCGACGGCCTGGATCGCGCCGGGGCCGATCACGAGCAGGAGCCCGCCGACCGCGAGGGCGCAGCCGACGAGCACGAGGGCCCGCGGGGCGCGCCGCGTCGTCGCCCAGGCCAGGCCGACCAGCAGGAGCGGGGCGAGGAACTCGACGAGCAGCGCCGTGGAGATCGGGATGGTGCGCAGCGCGGTGAAGTAGGCGAGCTGGGTGGCGGCTACGCCGACCACTCCCATGCCGAGCACGCGCCAGCGGCCGCGCCACAGGGCGTGCCAGTGGCCACGCAATACGACGATCGCGATCGGCGCCAGCACGACCGACGCCGTGAGCGCGCGGGCGGTGACGGCCGCTGCCGGCGACCAGCCCGCCTCGAGCATGGGTTTGATGAGCGCGCCCGACGTGCCGAACGAGAGCGCTGACAGCAGCGCGATTGCGAGTCCGAACCTCGTTGAGCGCACCATGCTGTCTCCTCCGTCGTAAACCGTCATGATCTATGCTGGCCTATGCCCCTGACATTACGACCGGCGCCGGTGAGGAGTCAACTTGCATTTTGCCCCTGACACCGAGGACTCACTGGACTTCGTCGTCGCCCTCGGCAACACCGACCCCCGCGCCTCCCGCAGTGGAGACGACGAGCTCTCCACGCCCCGGCAGCTCGCCGAGCTCATCGCGCTGCACGGGTACACGGGTCGCGTCGACGGAGACGACGCCGAACTCGAGGAAGTGCGGGGTGCCCGCGCGCTGCTTCGACGGGTCTGGACGCTCGACCGCGAGGAAGCGGTCGTCGAGGTGAACACGATGCTCCGCAGCGCGAAGGCCCTGCCCCAGCTCGCGCGTCACGGCGGCTACGACTGGCACATGCACGCGACCGCGCCCGACGCGCCGCTCGCGGAACGCATCCGCGTCGAGGCGTCGCTCGCGCTGATCGACGTGATCCGAATGGACGAGATGCCGCGTCTACGGGTGTGTGGGGCGGATGACTGTGAGGGATTGTTTCTCGACCTGTCGCGCAACGGTTCGAAGCGCTTCTGCAGTGTGCGCTGCGGAAACCGGGTGAACATGATCGCGTTCCGCGAGCGCCGCGCCGCAGAAGCCGGCTAGGCGAGAAGGCTAGACCCGCCGGGCCCGCACCACGGTGTCGATCGTGTGCGCGCGGGTCGCGCTGCGCTCCACGTCCGCCGCCACGTCGACGATCCACTCGGGTGCGACCAGTTGCAGCAGCTCGACGACCTCCTCGGCCGTCTCGAGGTGCGCGTGGTCGTGACCGGGCGCCATTGCCGCCGCGGAGTGGCCGACCACGAGCAGGGTGCCCCCGGGGGCCACCGCGTCGGCGGCCACGCGCAGCGTCTCATTCCGCTGGGCGCGCTCGGGAACGTGCAGGAAGAACGACGACACAAGATCGAAGGTGTCCGTCGTGGCCGAAGTGGCAAGGTCGCGCAGTTCGAAGCTGATGTCGACGCCCGCGGCGGCGGCGTGTGTGTGCGCCCGCTCGACCGCGACATCCGAGACATCCACCCCCGTCACCGTCCACCCTTGGCGCGCCAGCCAGATCGCGTCGGCACCCTCGCCGCAGCCCAGGTCGAGGGCCCTCCCGGGTGTCAGCCCGGCCGACTCGCGCACGAGGGCGGCGTTCGGGTTGCCGCTCCAGATCTGCGAGCTCTCGAGGTAGCGGGCGTTCCATTCGGCCTGGTTATTCGGCGACGTGTGCATCTCCCCATCCTGCGTCGCGCACGCGCGGGACCTCGCATTTATTGCCGTTACGGCAACGACATCTCCAGCGTGACGGTGCTCGACTGCATCATCGGGCTCGCGTCGTCCGGCGCCCAGACGATGGTGAGCGCGAACGCGTCGTCTGGCACGTCGGCGACGAAATTCGCTCCGGCACCCGAGGCGGCCTCCTTGGTCACCTCGACCTCGGCGCCGTCGGCGAATCCCGTGATCGTCTCGGGTGGCCCCGAGATCACGTCGGTCTCGCCGCCCTCGCCGTAGAACGTCTGGAAGAAGATCATCGGCGGTGCCGCAGTGTCGTAGACGCCCCCGCTGGGGTTGCGCCAGGTGAAGGGCCGTTCACCCGTGGGCGGGATGCCCGGGTCGTCGATGCGCAGTCCGGCGTCGGTGTCGCGCACGACCCACGCGTCGGCGGTGCCGACCGACCGGGCGCTGACCAGCTGGAAGCCGTCGCCGGGCCCCGGCGTCACGACGAGTGTCGCGTCCGCCAGCAGTTTCGCGTCGGCCGCGGTCACCGTCTCGTTGTCGAGCGAGTACTCGGCGTAGGTCTCGGCCGACGAGTCGTAGGTCGCCTGCGTCTCCGGCGACAGCAGGGCCCACGCGCCGCCCTGGTTGC
>NZ_JBKKAD010000187.1:0-4692 GCF_046714715.1 Conyzicola sp.
GTGTACTCGCGCCCCTCGGCCTCCCACTTCGCGCGGCCGCCGTCGAGCAGGCGCACATCGGCGTGGCCGAACAGGGTGAAGACCCAGAGGGCGTACGCGGCCCACCAGTTGTTCTTGTCGCCGTAGATGACGACGGTGGTGCCGCGGGTGATGCCCTTCGAACCGAGCAGCTCCGCGAACGCGGCGCCGTCGATGTAGTCGCGCTCCACCGGGTCGTTGAGGTCGGTGTGCCAGTCGATCTTCACGGCGCCCTCGATGTGGCCGGTCTCGTAGAGCAGCACGTCTTCGTCGCTCTCCACGAACACGACGCCGGGAATGTCGAGGTGCGCGGCCGCCCAGTCGGTGCTGACGAGGCGCTCGGGGTGGGCGTACTCGGCGAACTTCGGGTGTGTGTCGGCGTCGACGGCCATGGGTGCCTCCTGGTCAGTGCGGGTGTCGTGCGGCGGCGGTCTAGGCTGAAACCCGAACCCCACGCAACGACGATACGCAATAGGTGTGCCGCACGCTGGGTGCCTGTAAGACTTCGACACGCATTGGTGACCATGACGAGCGACGCGACCCGCAATCACGATCACCTCGCTGACCGGCTCCCCACGCTCACGGGCGAGCAGATGGTCGACCACCTCGTTCCCCCGCGCCAGTTCGACACGGCGACCATCGACAGCTACCGCCCCGACCTGAACTACCCGTCGCAGACCGAGGCCGTCGCCGCGGTGCAGTCGTTCATCGCCGGCTGGCGACCCGGCGGCCTGTTCTCGCGGCGCAAGAACAAGGAATCGCTGCCGGGGCTCTATCTCGACGGCGGTTTCGGCGTGGGCAAGACCCACCTGCTCGCCTCGCTCTGGCGCGCCGCTCCCGGCCGCAAGTATTTCGGCACGTTCATCGAGTACACCGCGCTCGTGGGCGCCCTCGGCTATGCCGGCGCCGCGAAGGTGCTGCGGGGGGCCTCGCTCATCTGCATCGACGAGTTCGAGCTCGACGACCCGGGGGACACGCGGATCATGTCGCGCCTGCTCGGCGAGCTCGCGGCATCCGGAACCCGCATCGCGGCCACCTCGAACACGCCACCCAACGCGCTCGGCGAGGGCCGGTTCGCGGCGCAGGACTTCCTGCGCGAGATCGACGCCCTCTCCGCCCAGTTCACGACGATCCGCATCGACGGTCTCGACTACCGTCGCCGCGACATCGAGGGTCACGCCGTCGCCCTGGACGACGACGAACTCGAGGCGGCCGTGGCGAGGTTCAGCGGCGCACTCACCGTCGACAGGTTCGACGACGTGCTGGCCCACCTCGCGAAGGTGCACCCGTCGCGCTACGTCAAACTGCTCGACGGCCTCGACGCGGTCGCCCTCACCGACGTGCACGTGCTCACGAGCCAGACCGACGCGTTGCGGTTCGTGGCGTTCGTCGACCGCCTCTACGACGCGCAGGTTCCCGTGATGTCGAGCGGCGTCGCCCTCGACCGCGTCTTCCCCGACGACATGCTCGCGGGCGGCTATCGCAAGAAATACCTGCGCGCCGTCTCGCGCCTGATCGCCCTCACCTCGGGCGAGGGCCTCTAGCAACTAACGGTTGATTCCCGCCGCCGGGAAACACGATGTTTACATGCGGCGTTCTCGCGTAACACAACGGAAACACGCCCACACAGCCCCCGAAACTTGGCGGCGACAAACTGTGTGCGTACCCGAGGAACCCCTGCGCTCTGCGTCAAAGGTTTGTCGACGGTGCATCCTTTGCAAACGTAAGAGAGGTAAAACTATGGATCAAGGCAACACCGCCTTCATTCTCATCTGCGCGGCCCTCGTGCTGCTGATGACCCCTGGTCTGGCGTTCTTCTACGGAGGACTCGTCAAGGCCAAGAGCGTTATCAGCATGATGATGATGAGCTTCGGCGCACTGGGACTCATCGGCGTTCTCTGGGTTCTCTACGGCTACGCCATCGCGTTCCCCGGAGCCGAGGGCACCCTCGCCCCGTGGACCATCGACACCGGCGCGTTCGGTCTCGCCAACCTCCTCGAGACGCCCGAAGACGCGGCGTACCCCCCGCTCGCCTTCGCCGCCTTCCAGGCGACCTTCGCGATCATCACCGTCGCCCTCGTCTCCGGCGCGATCGCCGACCGCGCCAAGTTCGGCGCGTGGATGGTCTTCGCCGGCATCTGGGCCACGGTCGTCTACTTCCCGGTCGCCAGCTGGGTCTTCAACTTCGGACTCGCCGAAGACGGCAGCTTCGCCTACGGCGGCTGGCTGACCCACGGTCTGCAGGACGTTTTCGGCGTCGGCGCGATCGACTTCGCCGGCGGAACCGCCGTGCACATCAACGCCGGTGCGGCAGCGCTCGCGCTGGCACTGGTTCTGGGCAAGCGCGTTGGCTTCGCAAAGGGTGTCAGCGTTCCTCACAACCCGCCGTTTGTGCTGCTCGGCGCCGGCCTCCTCTGGTTCGGCTGGTTCGGTTTCAACGCCGGCTCCGAGCTCGCGGCCGACGGCACCGCGGCTCTCGCGTTCGTAAACACGATCGCGGCCCCGGCCGCGGCGCTGCTCGCGTGGCTGCTCGTCGAGAAGCTCAAGGACGGCAAGCCCACCTCTGTGGGAGCCGCCTCGGGTGCCGTCGCCGGCCTCGTCGCCATCACGCCCGCCTGTGGCTCGCTCACCCCGTTCTGGGCGATCGTGCTCGGCCTCGTCGCCGGTGCCGTCTGCGCACTCGCGATCGACCTGAAGTTCAAGTTCGGCTTCGACGACTCGCTCGACGTCGTGGGCATCCACCTCGTCGGTGGTCTCATCGGAACCCTGTACCTGGGCTTCTTCGCCAACGGCACCGGCCTCATCTACAGCGGCGAGTTCACGCAGCTGATCGTGCAGCTCATCGCGGCTCTCTCCGTGCTGATCTACTCGTTCGTGCTCGCGTTCGTCATCGGCTTCATCATCGAGAAGACGATGGGCTTCCGCGTGAAGAACGAAGACGAGATCGCCGGCATCGACACCGTGGTGCACGGTGAAGAGGGCTACGTTCTCGCCGACGCCCGCTAACTAGCGGGTCACGACCACACAGCACTCGACGGGGGTGTCGCTCTTCGGAGCGGCACCCCTTTCGCTGTGCCTGCACTATCTGCTGTCCGCGCGCAACACGGGGACACGAATTCGCGACGGGGCGCATCCGCTCGTATCGTGTCGGTAGCACCCGCCCAGCAAAAGGAACCACTATGAAAACCACCCGTCTCGCCGTCGTCGGCATCGTCGCAGCCACCGCCATCGCGCTGTCCGGCTGCCAGTCGGCATCGACCCCCGAGGCGCAGGGCGACGCGGGTGCAGACACCAGCCTCAGCGACGTGCAGGACTCGGGCACGCTGACGATCGGCACCGAGGGCACCTACCGCCCCTTCACCTTCCACGATGCGTCGGGCGACCTCACCGGCTTCGACGTCGAGATCGCCACGGCGGTCGCCGAGAAGCTCGGCGTCGAGCCGGAGTTCCAGGAGACCCAGTGGGACGCGATCTTCGCCGGCCTCGACGCGGGCCGGTTCGACATCATCGCCAACCAGGTGTCGATCACCGACGAGCGCGAAGAGAAGTACGAACTCTCCGAGCCGTACACCGTGAGCCCCGGCGTCGTCATCGTCGGCAAGGACACGTCGGGCATCGACTCGCTCGAGAGCCTCAGCGGCAAGACGACGGCGCAGTCGTTGTCGAGCAACTGGTACGAACTGGCGGTGGCCAACGGCGCCAAGGTCGAGTCGGTCGAGGGGTGGGCCCAGGCCGTAGCGCTGCTCGAACAGGGCCGCGTCGACGCGACGATCAACGACAAGCTGACCTTCCTCGACTACAAGGCGACGGATGCGGCCGGAGCCGCGGGGCTGAAGATCGCTGCCGAGACCGACGATCCCTCTCGCAACGCCTTCGTCGTGAAGAAGGGCGAATCGGCGCTCATCACGGCCGTGAACGACGCGCTCGGGGAACTCCGCGCCGACGGTACCCTCGCCGAGATCTCGGAGAAGTACTTCGGGGAAGACGTCACCGAGTGACCGAATCCCAGTGGGAGCTGCTGTGGACGTCGCTCGGGCCCATCGTCTCGGGCGCCGTCACCGGCACCATCCCGCTGGCCCTGACGAGTTTTGTGCTCGGGCTCGCCATCGCGCTCGGCGTCGCTCTCGCCCGCCTCTCGCGGGTGCGCGTGGTGTCGGGCGCGGCGCGGGTGTACATCTCGGTCATCCGGGGCACGCCGCTGCTCGTGCAGCTCTTCGTGATCTTCTACGGCCTGCCGTCGCTCGGCCTGCTGATCGACCCGTGGCCGAGCGCCATCATCGCGTTCGCCCTCAACGTGGGCGGCTACGCGGCCGAGGTCATCCGCGCCGCGATCCTGAGCGTGCCGGTCGGACAGTGGGAAGCCGGTCACATGATCGGGATGTCGCGTGCGCAGACGCTGCGCCGGATCATCCTGCCGCAGGCGGCGCGTGTCTCGGTGCCGCCCCTGTCGAACACCTTCATCAGCCTCGTCAAGGACACCTCGCTCGCCTCGCTCATCCTGGTGACCGAGCTGTTCCGTCGGGCGCAGCAGATCGCCACGTTCAGTAACGAGTTCATGCTGCTCTACCTCGAGGCGGCGCTCATCTACTGGCTGATCTGCCTCGTGCTGTCGAGCGGCCAGAACGTGCTCGAGAAGAGATTGGACCGCTATGTCGCCCACTGATCCGGCCGCGC
>NZ_JBKKAD010000188.1:0-8861 GCF_046714715.1 Conyzicola sp.
AAACAACCCCAACACCCACCCCCCGGGGCCCGCGGCCCCCTGCGGGTGGGGGCCGCCCGGCGCCACGGGCGTGCCCGTGATCGTCCACTGGGGTTCCGACCTCGGTGCGCTCGCGCGCGACGCCCTCGAAGCCCTCGTCGACTCCCAGATGCCCGCGGTCGGGCCCAGCTCGATCGACACGCCCCTGCGCCAGTCGATCCTGCCGGTGATGGCCGACGGCTGGAACGGGCGGCCGGGCATCGCCGGCCACTTCGAGGGCTCGACACCGCACGCCCCGGCGTTCACCCTGTCGGCCGCTGAGCCGATCCCGGGCGCCGAGCCTGTCGAAGCGGGCCTGCTCATCACCCTCGACGCGACGAACCTCACCGTCGTCGTCGACATCGACCTTTCGGCCGACGGCGTGCTGCGGCAGCGCCTCACCGTCACCAACACGGGCGATAGCGTCTACGCGCTCGCCTCGCTCGACGCGACGCTGCCGATCCCCACGCGCGCTCGCGAGCTGCTCGACTTCACCGGGCGCTGGCCGCGCGAACGCCAGCCGCAGCGCCGCGACCTCGCCAACGGCACCTGGACCCGCGACTCGCGGCACGGTCGCCCCGGCCACGACAACGCCTTCCTGATGGTGGCCGGCACCCCCGGTTTCGGCTTCCGCTCGGGCGAGGTCTGGGGCGCGCACCTGGCCTGGAGCGGCGACCAGCGGCTCTGGGCGGAATCCGCATCGACGGGACAGACGCTGCTCGGCGGCGGCGAACTGTTCGAGCCGGGCGAGGTGCGCCTCGCCCCGCACGAATCCTTCGAGTCGCCGTGGCTCGTCAGCGCCTTCTCGGATGCCGGACTCGACGGGCTCGCCCGAAGTTTCCACCGGTTCATCCGGTCTCGGCGTCGGCTTTCGACCCGCAAGGTGATGCTCAACACCTGGGAGGCCGTCTACTTCGACCAGAGCGCGGAACGTCTGAAAGAGCTCGCGGATGCCGCGGCGTCGGTGGGTGTGGAGCGTTTCGTTCTCGACGACGGCTGGATGATCGGCCGCACCGACGACCGCCGGGCGCTCGGAGACTGGATCGTCGACCCGGTGAAGTGGCCCGACGGCCTGCACCCGCTCGTCGACCACGTGCTCTCGCTGGGTATGGACTTCGGCCTGTGGGTCGAGCCCGAAATGGTGAGCCTCGACTCCGCGGTGGCGCGCGAGCACCCCGAGTGGGTGCTGGGCGCAGACAACGGCGAACTGCCGCTGCCGTGGCGCTGGCAGCAGGTGCTCGACCTCGCGAACCCCGAGGCGTTCGCGCACGTGCACGAGCAACTCGCCGCCCTGCTGCGCGAGTACCCGATCAGCTACCTCAAGTGGGACCAGAACCGCGACCTGCTCGGCGGCTCCGCGCACCGGCACACCACCGCGACGTACGCGCTGATGGACGCCCTGCGCGCCGAGTTCCCGGGCCTCGAGATCGAGTCGTGCTCGTCGGGCGGCGGCCGCGTCGACCTCGGCGTGATCGAACGCACCGACCGCGTCTGGCCGAGCGACACCAACGACTCGCTCGAGCGTCAGGCGATCTACCGCTGGACCGCCGGGCTGGTTCCGCCGGAGTTCCTCGGCGCGCACCTCGGCGCACCGACCGCGCACACGACCGGCCGCACGCACGAGCTGAGCTTCCGACTGGCGACCGCGCTGTTCGGGCACTCGGGCATCGAGTGGGATGTCACGACGCTCGACGACGCCGACCGCGTTGCCGTGGCCGAGTGGGTCGCCGCGTACAAGCTGCACCGCGGGCTGCTGCACTCGGGCGACGTCGTGCGCAGCGACGCCGGGGATGCGACGCGATGGGTGCACGGGGTCGTGGCTTCCGACGCGTCATCCGCCCTGTTCGCGGTCGTCGCGATGACGGCGACCCGCGACGCGATCGTCGGACCGACCACGCTGCCCGGGCTCGACCCGTCACGGGACTACCGGGTCACGCCGGTGCGTCTCGGTGCGTGGCCGCGAGTCGTGCAGGACGCGCCGCCGCCCTGGTGGGACGCGGGCGGGGTGACGATGAGTGGCCGGATGTTGGCCGCCGTCGGTATCCCGATGCCGCTGCTCGCGCCCGAGCAGGCGCTGGTGCTGCACGTCGAGCAGGTTGAGTAATCCGCTGGTTGAGCCTGTCGAAACCGCTGTATCGAAACCGCTCTGTTGCGTAGTGTGACGGGGCTCCGTGACATGCGGAAACCCCCGACCTATCGTCGTTGCATGACCCACTCACTCGACAACGCACCCGTAGATCGGCCCCAGACCGGAGCCGTCTCGATGATGCGCAGCGGGTTCGAGGCGGGCCACGAGCTCAACGCGATCCAGCGGCTGGCGGCCGTCACGACGGCGAGCCATTGGCGCGACGTCGTGGTCACCAGCGTCTCGACCGACGGCTGGATCGATCTCGTCGACGTCGACTCTCAGGCCGAGTCGCGCGTCTGGCACTACGAGGCGACCGGCGTGAGCGTCGGCGAGCCGGTGTCGCTGCACGACCAGTACTCGGTGCTGGCCGTGGGCCAGGCGCTGTTCAGCGTGCGCACCGAGCGCCCGTGAGGCGCCGGTAACTCAAGGCCTCTCGAAAACCGTGGTTCAGTTCGTGCTGAATATCAACGCGAACTGAACCATCGATATCGAGAAACGGTGTACAGATAGGTTCAGTGGGCGTTGTGCCGTCAGGTTTCGATACGGTCGCTAGCGCGACCTACTCAACCAGCAAAAGGCGCTAGCCCGCCACCGTCATCGAGGCCTTGAGGGCCTCGCATGCCATGGCCGCGTTCATGCAGACCTCGGCGCACATCTTGCAGTGGTCGCTCATGTCGGCGTGCATCATGCACTCGTCGGCACAGGCGCGACACATCATCATGGTGGTCTCGAGCATCGCCATCATGCTGGGCATGTCGTAGCCCATCGGACGCATCATCATGCGCATCATGGTGTTCGTCATGTCCGCAGTGTTCGCGCACATTCCCACCATCTTGCCCATGCCGTCGCCCATGCCGGCATCCGCGCACATCGTCGTGGCCTGCTCGGCCGCGGCACATGCCTCGATGCACTGCTGCATGAGCTTCATGTCCATGGACATCTCCATGGGCATCATCGTCATCATCTTCTCGGTCGTCATATCCACGAGCGTCTCCGGTCTGTCGAGCGAATGGGATTATTACGAAATGTTACGCCCGGGCCCGAGGGTTACGACAGGTGCGGAGCGACAACCGCCGCGAAACTATCCCGGGTGCGCGCGGCGACCTCGTCATAGGGCGCGTCCCAGATCTGCTGGTTGAAGATCTCCACCTCGACGTCGCCGGCATACCCGGCGGCCTCGACCGCGGCGGTGATCGACGCGAAGTCGATCACGCCGTCGCCCGGGTAGTGCCTGCCCAGCAGCACGTCGGCGGGAAGCGGCGTCGCCCAGTCGCACACCTGGTAGCTCGCGATGCGTCCCGCCGCGCGCTCGATCTGCGCGAGCAGTTGAGGGTCCCACCAGACGTGGAAGGTGTCCACCACAGCACCGACCACGCCCAGCGGAAATTGTTCGGCGATGTCGAGCGCCTGCCCGAGCGTCGAGATGACGGCACGGTCGCTCACGTACATCGGATGCAGCGGTTCGATGGTGAGCGTGACGCGGGCTGCAGCCGCGTCATCCGCCAGTTCTGCGATCGCGTCGCGCACCCGTTCCCGCGCGCCGACCAGGTCTCGGGACCCGTCGGGAAGCCCGCCGGCCACGAGCACGAGGGCCGGGGCCCCGAGCGCGTGCGCCTCGGCGATCGCGCGCCGGTTGTCGTCGATGCTCGAGCGCCGTGCGGGTGACTCCTCCATGGTGAAGAAGCCGCCGCGGCAGAGGCTCGAGACGCGCAGTCCGCTGTCTTCGACGAGACGGATGCTGCGGCTGAGGCCCGCCGCCTGCACCGGTTCGCGCCACAGGCCGATGCTTTCGTACCCGGCCGTGACCGTGGCCGCGAGGGCCTCGGCGAGATCGGCGTACTTGATGGTGGCCTGATTGAGGCTCAGGCGGGGATGGGCGCTCATCGGCGGATCCCGTTGAGCGCGAGTAGCGCGTGCCACCGTTCGGCGGCGAGCTCGGGCTGCTCGAGCGCGCCCGACCTGTTCGCGAGTCGCACGATCTCGCTCACGTGCGGCAGCGAGCGGGCCGAGTGCAGGCCGCCGACCATGCTGAAGGCGTCCTGGTGGCCGTTGAGCCACGACATGAACGCGACGCCCGTCTTGTAGTAGAACGTGGGGGCGGCGAAGATCTGCCGCGAGAGGTCTTCGGTCGGGCCGAGGATGCTCTCGTACTCACCGCTGTCGCCGGCGTCCAGCGCCTGGATCGCGGCGGAGGCGCTCGGGGCGAGGGCAGCGAAAGCGCCGAGCAGCGCGTTCGAAAATTTCACGGTCCCTGAGCTTGTCGAAGGGCGGGTACCCGCGATCAGTCCGACGTAGTTGAAGTCGTCGCCCGTGAACATGGTCGCGGTCTCGGGCAGCTGGGCGCGCACCGCGATCTCGGCGAACGGGTCGAGCAGGCTCATCTTGATGCCGCTCACGTGCTCGGCGTTCTCGGTGATGATCTCGAGCACGGTGGCGCTCGCCGTCTTCGAGTCGGTCGAGCCGAAGTAGCTCGCGAGGCTCGGGTCGAAGGCCGCGCCGAGCCAGTGCAGCACGACGGGCGTGGACGCTGCGCCGAGCACCTCGCGGTACACGCGCAGGTAGTCGTCGGCGCTCTGGGCCGCGCGGGCCAGGTGCCGGCTTGCCATGAGCACGACGCCCGCACCGGCGTCCTCGGTGAAGTGCAGCTGCTGCTTGTAGGCGTCGATCACCGCGTCGAGCGAGATCACCTCGTCGTCGACGTGGTCGGTGTTGACGCCGACCACCAACGCGCCGCCCTCCTCGCGGGCCGCCTGCGCGCTGCGGGTGATCAGCTCGCGGGTGGCCGCGGCGTCGAGACCCATGTTGCGCTGGGCGGTGTCCATGGCGTCGGCGACCCCGAGCCCCCACGACCAGACGTGGCGGCGGAACGCGAGCGTCGCGTCCCAGTCGATGTCGGCCGGCTGACCGGGCGTGTTGTCGGCGGTCGGCCGCGGCACCACGTGCGCCGCGGCGTAAGCGATGCGGCTGCGCAGGGGAGCGGTGGGCTTCTCGTAGGCCGGTGCCGGCTTGAGGCCGACGGTGCTGGAGCCACCCGCCGCGTCGATGAGGAGGAGGTCGGTCACTGGCTTCGCCTAACGCTGAGTTGGATCGTATGGGGGAAGATCGATGCGGCGACCCGTGGCGTTCGACTCGAGCCCGGCCTCGGCGAGCAGAACACCGCGCGCGCCAGCCAGGAAGTCGTAGGGGTGGGGCGCATCCTCGATCACGTGCAGCAGGAACTGTTCCCACTGCGTCTTGAAGCCATTCTCGAACACGTCGTTGGTCGGAATCTCCAGCCAGTCGGCGGTGTAGTCGTGCGTCTCGGCGAGGTCGGGGTTCCAGGTGGGACGCGGGGTGGCGTTTCGCGGCTGGATCTTCGCCCCGAACAGGCCGACCACGGCGCTGCCGAGGGTGCCGTCGACCTGGAACTCGACGAGTTCCTTGCGGTCCACGCGAACGACCCAGCTCGAGTTGACCTGGGCGACGATGCCGCCCTCGATGTCGAAGACGCCGTAGGCCGCGTCATCCGCGGTCGCTTTGTAGGCCTGTCCGTCTTCGCCGACCCGCGTCGGGATGTGCGTCGCGGTGCGCGCGTAGACGCTCTCGACGCGGCCGAAGAGATTCTCGAACACGTAGTTCCAGTGCGGGAACATGTCGACGATGATGCCGCCGCCGTCTTCGCTGCGGTAGTTCCAGCTGGGGCGCTGGGCGTCTTGCCAGTCGCCCTCGAAGACCCAGTAGCCGAACTCGCCGCGCACGCTGAGGATCTGGCCGAAGAACCCCGAGTCGATGAGGCGCTTGAGCTTCTGCAGGCCGGGCAGGTAGAGCTTGTCGTGCACGACGCCGTTCTTGATGCCGGCCTCGGTGGCGAGGCGGGCGAGTTCGAAGGCCTCTTCGCTCGACTCGGCGGTGGGCTTCTCCGTATAGACGTGCTTGCCGGCGGCGATGGCCTTCTTGATGCCCTTCACCCGGGCCTGCGTCACGAGCGCGTCGAAGTAGATCTGCCAGCGCGGATCGGCGAGGGCGGCGTCGAGGTCGGTCGTGTAGTGCTCGATGCCGTGCTTGTCGGCGAGCTCCTTGAGCGTGACTTCGTTGCGGCCGATGATCATGATCTCGATCTGCTGGCGCGTGCCGTCGCTCGTGACGACCCCGCCCTGGTCGCGGATCGCCAGCAGCGATCGCACGAGGTGCTGGCGGTAGCCCATGCGGCCGGTGGCGCCGTTGACGATGATTCCAATTGTCGACTCTGACACTGGGTCTCTTCTCTAGTTCTCGTGGCACCGGCGGAACCGGTGCGCGGGAAAGCGTTTACCAAACTATAGCCAGCGAGCTCGGTTTGGGCAAACGTCGGTTTCGGCTGGCGGGACGGGATCGCGTCGACAGGATGGCCGCGGCCGCCCGGCGCGGATCCGTCCTGTTGGTAATACGCGATGGCCGGTCTGTCCTGTTGAGCGGGGAGGGGTGCGCAGCGACCAGACGAGCGAGAGGGGCGGATGTGCCTCGCGCCGCCCCGCCGCGAGTCAGCTCGCGGGCAGGCCCGGCGTGCTCGCCCGCAGCACGACCGACGTCGCGACCGAGAGATCGCGTTCGGCGTCGGCGTCGCGCGCCCGCAGCGCCACCGCGAGCGCCGACTCGCCCACCTCGAACAGCGGGATGCCCACCGTCGTCAGCGCCGGGGTCACGTCGCGCACGGTCTGGATGTCGTCGAAGCCGGCGATGGCGATATCGCGCCCGGGCTCGATGCCGCGCGAGCGCAGGCCGCTCATCGCGCCGATGGCCATCACGTCGTTGACCGCGAAGATGAGCTCGATGCCGTCGAGGCCGCGGTCGACGAGTTCGAGGGCGCCGTCGTATCCGCCGTTGCGGGTGAACCCGCCGCTGACGACGTGTTCGTCGGGGATGCGGATGCCGTGCGCCGCGAGCCCGTCGGTGAACCCCGCGAGCCGGTCGGTCGCGGTGAGCAGCGCGGTCTCGCCGGCGATCGCGGCGAAGCGGGTGTAGCCGAGGCCGACGAGGGAGTCGGCCAGGGCGCGCGCGCCGCCGTAGTTGTCGATGCGCACGGTGTCGAACGGCAGCTCGTGCTGGCTGACGAACACGACCCGCCCGCCGTTGGCCTCGAACGCCTCCAGTTCGCGCGCGAGTTCGGCCTGATGCTCCTCGTCGGAGCTGCGGCTGCCGGCGAGGATGATGACTCGCGGTCGCTGGCCGCGCAGCGCGCGCACTAGCTCGAGCTCACGCTGCGACGACCGCTCGGTGACCGACATCGTGACGATGAGCCCGGCGTCTTCGGAGCCCTTGATCACACCCGCGGCGATCGACGAGAAGTAGGGGTCGGCGATGTCTCCCACGAGCAGGGCGACCGACGTGGTCGAGCCTTTGGCCACGGCCTGCGCCGAGAGGTTGGTCGTGTAGTTGAGCTTGGCCGCCGCGGCGAGAACGCGCTCGCGGTAGGCGTCGTTCACGGTGCGGGCGCTGCCGTTGAGCGCGCGCGACGCGGTGGCGAGCGAGACTCCCGCTTCGCGCGCAACGTCGTGCAGCGTCACGGCGGCCGTGCGTCGGGCGGTGGGCATGCGTTCTCCTCGTTCGGGCGTCGCGCAGGGAGTGCGCGGAACCGGCGTGGGAAAGCATATTCCGAGCGCGCGCCCCGAGCGGATGCGGAGGCCCCGACTCGACTGAGAAAGCGCTTACCGGCTAGGCTGGAGGGCGTTGGTCGATTGCGAAGAGGCAAAAATGACGAAATATGCGGTGGATGACCGTTCCGACGGTTCGCTCGTCGTGTCGATCGGCGCGGTGCCGGTGCTGACCTACGTCTACCGTTCCGGTGTGGCGCAGCAGGAGTCGCCGCGGCCCTACTTCCACCCGCTCACCACGCTCGGCGGCGAGACCGTCACGCAGGTCAGGCCCGCCGACCACGTCTGGCACCACGGGCTCTCGTGGGCATTGCCCAACGTCACCACCGCGGGCGGCGCCACGCACAACTTCTGGGGCGGCCCGACCTACCTGCGCGACCGGGGGTACGAGCAGCTGCCCAACAACGGCACGGTCACGCATCGCGGGTTCACCGCGCGGGTCGCGAGCGAAAGCGGCGTCGAGATCGAAGAGATGCTGCAGTGGACGTCGTCCGACGGCGCCCTGCTCTTCACCGAGAAGCGTCGCCTCACCGTCAGGGGCGCGGATGATTCGTGGTCGCTGCTCTTCGAGACGGTGATGCGCAACGCCTCCGGCGAGACCCTCAGCCTCGGGTCGCCCGGCACCGAGGGCCGCGAGAACGCGGGATACGGCGGGCTGTTCTGGCGCGGACCGCACGGCATGGAGGGCGGCGAGGTGCTCGCCGAGGGCGGCGGCGGCATGGGCGCCCGGGGCGAGTGGCTGGCGTACTCGGCCGGGGCCGCCACCGTCGTGATGACCGACCGGGCGCAGAATCCGCGACATCCGACCCCCTGGTTCGCCCGCAGCGACGAGTACGCGGGACTCTGCCCCGCACCATTCTTCTCCGAGGCCCTGGACGTGGCCGCCGGCGAGAAGGTGCGCTTCGGCTACACCGTCGTCATCGCCGACGGCGCATCTGACCTCGGCAGGGCGTCCGTCCTCGCCGCCGCCATCGACACCCAGAAGGACCCCTCGTGACCGAACGCTACGCGCTCATCGGAACCGGGCACCGCGCCCAGATGTACCTCGACGCCATGCGGGGCGACCACGCCGACGTGGCCGAACTCGTGGCCTGGAGCGACACCAA
>NZ_JBKKAD010000189.1:0-10199 GCF_046714715.1 Conyzicola sp.
ACACCCCCCGGGGGGGGGGCCCAGCCTGGGGGGGGGGGGGCCCGCACAGGCCCCCCCCCCCCGACTGGGGTATGGATTGGTTAGTTCTTGGTGATCTCGTAGTAGAGCGGCACCGAGTTCCAACCGAACTCGACGTTGGAGACGGCGGTACCGAATCCTCCGGTCACGTTCGAGTACCAGAGCGGAATCGACGGGAGGTCCTGGAGCAGGACTTCCTGTGCTTCCTGGAACTTAGCAACGCCGGCCTCGGCGTCGCTGTCAGCTGCACCCTCGCTCAGGAGCGCGTCGAACTCGGGGTTCGAGTAGTCGCCGTCGTTCGAGCTGGCGTTCGTCGCGTACAACGGGCCGAGGAAGTTGTACAGACCGGGGTAGTCGGCCTGCCATCCGGTGCGGAACGCGGTCTGGATCTCGCGCGAGGAGATCAGCGTGCGAGCCTCGGCGAAGGTCGGGTACGGTGCGCCTTCGGCGTCGATGCCCAGAACGTTCTTGATGCTGTTGCTGACCGCGTCGACCCAGCCCTGGTGTCCACCATCGGCGTTGTAGGCGATGCTGAAGGTGCCCTCCCACGGGGAGATGGCGTCGGCTTCGGCCCAGAGCTTCTGGGCTTCTTCCTCGTTGAATTCGAGGACTTCTGCACCCTTGAGCTCGTCGGAGTATCCGTCGATGACCGGCGAGGTGAAGTCGGTCGCGGGCGTACGGGTTCCCTCGAAGATCACGTCGGTGATCTCTTCGCGGTTGATCGCCATGGAGATGGCCTGGCGACGAAGCTGGCCCTCTTCACCGTCGAAGTGCGCGAGACGCCCCGGGATGGTGAACGACTGGAAGACGGCGGCGGCCTGGTTGATCGCGCGGTCGCCGAGGTCGGCCTCGAAGTTCGAGTATGCCGAGTCGGGGATGGCGTCGAGCACGTCGAGGTTGCCCGCGAGGAGGTCGGCGTAAGCAGCAGCCTGGTCGATGTAGAACGTGATGTTCAACCCGCCGTTCTGCGCCTTACGTCCGCCCTCGTACTCGTCGTTGGTGACGAGCGCGATGCTCTCGTTGTGCTTCCACGCGCCTTCGCCGTCGAGCATGTACGGACCGTTGCCGATCGGGTTCTCACCGTAGGCCTCGATGTCGTCCCATGCCGCTGCGGGCAGCGGGTAGAAGGCCGAGTAGCCGAGGCGTCCGGCGAAGTCGGAGCGGGCTTCCTTCAGCGTGACGGTGAAGGTGGTGTCGTCGACCTTGACGAGGCCCGTGAGGGGGCTGTCTTCGTCGTAGCTGAAGCCTTCGATGTCTTCGAAGAAGTAGCTGTTCTTCTGAGCGTTCGACAGGAGGGCGCCGTACTGCCACGCGTTGATGAAACTGTCGGCGTCGACCGGGTCACCGTTGGTGAAGGTCAGGTCGGGCTTGATCGTGATGGTGAACGTCGTTGCGTCATCGGTCTCGATGGACTCGGCGACGTCGTTGACCGCCTTGCCCGTGGCGTCGTAGTAGACGAGGCCCGCGAAGATGGAGTCGAGGATCTTGCCGCCACCGACCTCGTTGGTGTTGGTGGGGATCAGGCCGACCTCGGGCTCGGAGCCGTTGGTGCTGATGAGTGCAGAGGCGTTGGCCGATCCGGCGTCCGGGGTGGTCTCACCCGCGCAACCCGAGAGCGCGAGAGCGCTTGCCACGGCCACCGCGACAGCGGTGACTCCTAGGGAACGAATTTTCAATTTTCCTCCTGTGCGAGATTTCACACGGCACAACAAACTGCTGCGAAAGTGCCGGATTGGTTAGATGTACCCTAAATCCGTGTTTGCCCATCGGCAAACCAGAGAGAGGAAACGTTACACGCTGGTAACTCATTCTCCACATTGTTGCGCACAGCACACGAATCGTGCGTGAATCCTCGGTCTTCTGCACGGTAGTTGCGTAGGTGCCTCCCGCACGGTTGTCCCCCACAATTCCGTCCGGCGTAGCATCGATCCGTGAACGAATCCGGCCAGCCGTCTACCGTTTCCGACGCATCCCTCGCCGAGGTGCAACCGCGCGCCAGGATCCGTTTCGAGATCGCCATCGTTCTCGGGCTGTCTCTCGGCGCATCCGCCGTCTATTCCGTCGTCGCGATTGTGAACCGGATGACCCGGACCGAGGCTCTGGCGGACCAGACGGCGACCCTCAATACCTCGCTCAGCGAGCGGCCCACCTTCGACCTGATCTATCAGGTGCTCGCGGTGGTGTTCGATCTGATGCCGGTTGCCCTCGTCATATTGTTGCTCTGGCAATCGAGCCGTCCACACCTCGGCCGGTTGGGCCTCGACGCGACCCGGCTCCCCCGCGACGGACTCGCCGGCCTCGGGCTCGCCGCGGCGATCGGCATTCCCGGCATCGCCGTCTACCTGGGCGGCCGAGCCCTCGGCATCTCGGTCGACGTCGTGCCGACCGCGCTCGACGCGTACTGGTGGACGGTTCCCGTGCTGCTGCTGTCGGCCCTTCGCGCGGCGCTCACCGAGGAGGTGATCGTCGTCGGCTACCTGTTCTCCCGGCTCGGCGATCTCGGCTGGGGCCGCTGGAAGATCATCGTCGGCGCGGCCCTCCTTCGCGGCAGCTACCACCTCTACCAGGGCTTCGGCGCCTTCATCGGCAACGTCGCCATGGGCGCCGTCTTCGGCTGGCTGTACACGCGCTTCGGCCGCCTGCTGCCGCTGGTCGTCGCGCATTTCGTGCTCGATGCCGCCGTCTTCGTGGGCTACCCGTGGGCTGCGGCGACGTTCCCGTCTCTCTTCGGAACCTCGTCGTAACGGCGCCCCGCACAGTCAGGCCCGCTATTGACACCCCTCTGAGGGTGAACCAAGGTTGTCTCACCACACATCGACGTGTGTAGCGCTATGCGTGCCAGCAAAAAGGGGAACCCATGAGCGACGACGCTCCCGGTGCCGCTAAAAGCGACCGGGTAACCGATTTTGAACAGGCCGAGGCTTCAGAACCGTTCCGGCGGCTGAAGAGAACACACCGCAGTTTCGTCTTCCCGCTCGGCGTCGCCTTCCTCGTCTGGTACTTCGCCTACGTGCTGCTCGCCGACTACGCCCACGACTTCATGGCCACCCCGGTGATCGGCAACATCAACGTCGGTCTCTTGCTGGGCCTCGGACAGTTCGTCACGACGTTCGCGATCACCACCTGGTACGTCGCCTTCGCCAACCGCAAGCTCGACCCGCTCGCCGACGAGATCCGCAAAGACCTCGCCTCCACCGGCCACGCGTCGAGGAGCGCCCGATGATCGCGGCAGCCGCGGCCGAGACGACGAGCGTCGGCGAACCGCTGCTCAACATCGGGATCTTCGCGGCGTTCGTCGCGATCACCCTCGTCGTGGTGCTGCGCGCGAGTCGCAACAACAAGACCGCCGCCGACTACTACGCGGCCGGCCGCTCGTTCACCGGGCCGCAGAACGGCACGGCGATCGCCGGCGACTATCTCTCGGCCGCCTCGTTCCTCGGCATCTGCGGCGCCATCGCGGTCAACGGCTACGACGGCTTCCTCTACTCGATCGGCTTCCTCGTGGCGTGGCTGGTCGCCCTGCTCTTCGTCGCCGAGCTGATGCGCAACACGGGCAAGTTCACGATGGCCGACGTGCTGTCGTTCAGGCTCAAGCAGCGTCCCGTGCGCCTCGCCGCGGCGACCACCACCCTCGCGGTGTGCTTCTTCTATCTGCTCGCGCAGATGGCGGGCGCCGGCGGACTCGTGTCGCTGCTGCTGGGCATCGACCAGGCGGTCGGGCAGTCGATCGTGGTCGCGGTCGTCGGCGCGCTGATGATCCTGTACGTGTTGGTCGGCGGCATGAAGGGCACCACCTGGGTGCAGATCATCAAGGCCGCCCTGCTCATCGCCGGCGCCTTCATCATGACCGTGTGGGTGCTCGCGATCTACGGCTTCAACCTCTCCGAGCTGCTCGGCGCTGCTGCCGACAAGGGCGGCGAGGCCGTGTTGAGCCCCGGCCTGCAGTACGGGCTCACCGACCTGAGCCGGCTCGACTTCGTGTCGCTCGCCCTCGCTCTCGTGCTCGGAACCGCCGGTCTGCCCCACGTGCTCATGCGCTTCTACACGGTGCCGACGGCACGCGAGGCGCGGCGCTCGGTGGTCTGGGCGATCTGGCTGATCGGCGTCTTCTACCTCTTCACCCTCGTGCTCGGATACGGCGCGGGCGCCCTCATCGGCAAGGAGACGATTCTCGCCGCACCCGGCGGTGTGAACTCGGCGGCGCCACTCCTGGCCTTCGAACTGGGCGGGCCGCTGCTGCTCGGCCTCATCTCGGCGGTAGCGTTCGCGACGATCCTGGCCGTGGTCGCCGGACTCACCATCACCGCCGCGACCTCGTTCGCCCACGACGTGTACGCCAGCGTGCTGAAGAAGGGCAAGGCCGAGCCGGGCACCGAGGTGCGGGTCGCCCGCATCACCGTGGTGGTCATCGGCATCGTCGCCATCATCGGCGGCATCGGCGTGCAGGGGCAGAACGTGGCCTTCCTGGTGGCGCTCGCCTTCGCGGTCGCGGCCTCCGCCAACCTGCCGACGATCCTGTACTCGCTCTACTGGAAGCGCTTCAACACCCGCGGCGCCCTGTGGAGCATGTACGGCGGGCTCGGATCGGCGGTGCTGCTCATCCTGCTATCGCCCGTCGTGTCGGGCGCCGAGACATCCATTTTCAAGGACGTCGACTTCTCGCTCTATCCGCTGAGCAACCCCGGCATCGTGTCGATCCCGCTCGGGTTCCTGCTCGGCTTCCTCGGCACCATCACGAGTCGAACGCTCGAGAACCCGGCGATCGCCGCCGAGATGGAGGTGCGCTCGCTCACCGGTTACGGTGCCGAGGAAGCGGAGGAGCACTGACGGTTACGCCTCGAAAGCCTCGGGCGGCGGGCAGTTGCAGAACAGGTTGCGGTCGCCCCAGGCCTGGTCGATGCGGCGCACCGGCGGCCAGTACTTTCCGCTGATCAGCGACTTCAACGGGTAGACCGCGCGTTCGCGGGAGTACGGGTGCTCCCACTCCCCCACGATCACGCTCTCCGCGGTGTGCGGCGCGTTGTGCAGCGGGTTGTCGTCGGCGCTCCAGGCACCGCCGGCCAGCTCGTCGGCCTCGGCCTTGATCGCGATCATCGCGTCGATGAACCGGTCGATCTCGGCGAGGTCTTCGCTCTCCGTCGGCTCGACCATGAGGGTGCCCACGACCGGGAACGACATGGTGGGCGCGTGGAATCCGTAGTCGACGAGGCGTTTGGCCACGTCGTCGTTCGAGATGCCCGTCGCCTCCTTGAGGGGACGCAGGTCGAGGATGCACTCGTGGGCGACGAGCCCGTTGTCGCCCGCGTACAGCACCGGGAAGTGGTCGCGCAGTCGCGCCGCCACGTAGTTGGCCGCGAGCACGGCCGCGCCGGTCGCCTCCTTCAGGCCCTGCGAACCCATCATGCGCACGTAGGCCCAGGAGATGGGCAGGATGCTCGGGCTGCCGTAGGGGGCGGCGCTCACGATGTTGAAGTGGTCGGTGTTCGAGGCGGCGTCGCGGTGCGCGATGCTGTCGCGCTGCGCCATCGGATGGCCGGGCAGGTAGGGGGCCAGGTGGGCCTTGGCCGCCACGGGACCGACGCCCGGGCCCCCGCCGCCGTGCGGGATGCAGAACGTCTTGTGCAGGTTGAGGTGCGAGACGTCGCCGCCGAAGTCGCCGAAGCGGGCGTATCCGAGCAGGGCGTTGAGGTTGGCGCCGTCGACGTAGACCTGTCCGCCCGCCTCGTGCACGGCGTCGGTGATCTCGCGGATCTCGTGCTCGTAGACGCCGTGGGTCGACGGGTAGGTGATCATCAGGGCGGCGAGCTCGTGCGCGTGGTCGGCGATCTTGGCCCGCAGGTCCGTGACATCCACATTGCCCAGTTCGTCGCACGCGACGACGACGACCTTCATGCCGGCGAGCACCGCGCTCGCGGCGTTGGTGCCGTGCGCGCTCGACGGGATGAGGCAGACGGTGCGCTCGAAGTCGCCGGCCGCGCGGTGGAAGCCGCGGATGGCGAGGAGCCCGGCGAGTTCGCCCTGGCTGCCGGCGTTGGGCTGCAGCGACACCGAGTCGTAGCCGGTGACCTCGGCGAGCCACGACTGCAGCTGCTCGATGAGAGTGAGATAGCCCTCGACGTCGGCCTCGGGGGCGAACGGGTGGATGCCGGCGAACTCGGGCCAGGTCACGGCCTCCATCTCGCTCGCCGCGTTGAGCTTCATGGTGCACGAGCCGAGCGGGATCATGCCGCGGTCGAGCGCGTAGTCCTTGTCGGCGAGGTACTTGAGGTACCGCATCATGCTCGTCTCCGAGCGGTGCGTGTTGAAGACGGAGTGCGTGAGGTAGCCGCTCTCGCGGGCCAGCTCGGCCGGAAGCGATTCGACGATGCCGTCGTACACCGACAGGCTGCGCGGCACGGCGTCGAAGACGGTGGCGAGCGCGAGGATGTCGTGCTCGGTCGTCGTCTCGTCGAGCGCGATCTGCACGTTGTTCTCGTCGGCCTGGAACAGGTTGATGTTCGACAGGCGCGCGCGGGCCACGGTCGCCGCCGCCTCGCCGGGCACCTTCACCGTGAGCGTGTCGAAGAAGCTGTCGTTCGTGACCGCGATGTCGGCGGCACGCAGCAGGGCGGCCAGTTCGGCAGCCCGCTGGTTGACGCGGGTCGCGATGCGCTTGAGTCCGTCGGGCCCGTGATAGACGGCGTACATGCCGGCCATGACGGCGAGCAGCACCTGGGCGGTGCAGATGTTCGAGGTGGCCTTCTCGCGGCGGATGTGCTGCTCGCGGGTCTGCAGGGTGAGGCGGTAGGCGGTGTTGCCGGCGGCGTCCTTCGACACCCCGACGAGACGGCCGGGCAGCTGGCGCTCGAGTCCCTTGCGCACGGCCATGTAGCCGGCGTGCGGTCCGCCGAATCCCATCGGCACGCCGAAGCGCTGGCTTGTGCCCACGGCGACGTCGGCGCCGAGCTCGCCCGGCGAGGTGAGCAGCGTCATGGCCAGCAGGTCGGCGGCGACGACCGCGAGGCCGCCGTTCTCCTTGACGGCGGAGATGACGGATGCCGGGTTCCAGACGTTTCCGGATGCGCCGGGGTACTGCACGAACACGCCGAACGCGTCGGGCAGTTGCTGGTTGAGTAGGCCGTCCGCGGCCGTATCGAAACCGACCGAGGCGGCCGAGGCCAGGTCGACCTCCACCAGTTCGATGCCCACCGCCTCCGCGCGGTTGGCGAGCAGCGCCTTGGTCTGCGGGAGGGCGTCGGCGTCGACGATGAACACCTTCGACGCCGAACCGGAGCCGCGGCGCGCGAGCAGCATGCCCTCGACGACGGCGGTTCCCTCGTCGAGCATGGACGCGTTCGCCGTGGCGAGACCGGTGAGGTCGGCGACCATGGTCTGGAAGTTGATGAGCGCCTCGAGGCGGCCCTGGCTGATCTCGGGCTGGTACGGCGTGTAGGCCGTGTACCAGCTCGGATTCTCGAGCACGTTGCGCTTGATCACGGCGGGCGTGATCGTGTCGTAGTAGCCGAGGCCGATCATCGAGCGGCGCACGACGTTGCGGTTCGCGAGCGTGCGCAGTTCGGCGAGCGACTCGCGCTCGGTGGCGGCGGCCGGGATCACGGAGTTCGCGACGGGCTGCACGTGGATCGACTCGGGCACGGCCGCGGTGACGAGCGCGTCGACGGAGTCGTAGCCCAGCGTCTCGAGCATGCGCGCCTGGGCGTCTGCGGTGGTACCGATGTGGCGTTCGGCGAAGGTAAAGGGCATAGCTGACGTCTCTACTCGGCGATCAGGGCGGAGTACTCGTCGAAGCTGAGCAGCGTCGGGAGCGCGGTGTAGGTCACTTTGATGAGCCAGCCCTCGCCGAACGGGTCGCTGTTGACCAGGCTCGGGTCGGCGTCGACGGCCGCGTTGGCCTCGAGGATGGTGCCGTCGACGGGGGCGAAGAGCTCGCCGACCGACTTGGTCGACTCGATCTCGCCCACGACGGTGCCACCGGAGACGACGGAGCCGGCCTTCGGCAGCTCCACGTAGACGACGTCGCCGAGCTTGTCGGCGGCGTAGGCCGTGATGCCCACCGTCGCGGTGTCGCCGTCGACGAGAATCCACTCGTGCTCGGCGGTGTACTGGAGGGAAGTCTGGTCGGTCATTACTTGTCTCTCTTGTAGAAGGGGAGGTCGACGACGGATGCCGCGATGCGGTTTCCGCGGACGTCGATGTAGAGGGGGGTGCCGGCTTCAAGCACGAAGGGGTCGACGTAGGCCATGGCGATGGGGAAGCCGAGGGTGGGAGACAGGGCGCCCGAGGTGACCATGCCGACCTGGGAGCCGTCGTCGGTGACGACCGAGTAGCCGGCGCGGCCGGCGCGCTTGCCCTCGGTGGTCAGACCGACGAGCAGGTGCGAGCCGTGCGGCGGGCCGGCCTCGATGGCGGCGCGTCCGACGAAGTCGCCCTCCTTCTTCAGGTTGACGACGCGGCCGAGTCCGGCCTGCACCGGGAAGCTGTCGGTGCCGAGCTCGTGTCCGTAGAGCGGCATCCCGGCTTCGAGCCGCAGGGTGTCGCGGCTTGCGAGACCGGCCGGAACGAGACCGTACGGTTCGCCGGCGGCCACGAGCGCTGCCCAGAGGTTGGCCGCGGCATCCGTCTGAATATAGAACTCGAAACCGTCTTCGCCCGTATAGCCGGTGCGCCCGATGAGCAGCGGCTGGTCGTCGAACAGGGCGTCGGTGCTCCAGTAGTACTTGAGGTCGTCGAGCGGCACGCTCACCTCGGTGATGCCGGCGGCGGCCTTGGCGATCTCGCGCGAATTCGGCCCCTGCACGGCGATGAGCGAGTAGGCGTCGCTCAGGTCGGAGACGCGCACGTCGAAGTTCTCGGCACGCGCCCGCAGTGCGGTCGCGACGGCGAAGCGGTTGCCCGCGTTGGCCACGACGAAGAACGTGTCGTCGGTGAGACGGTAGACCACGAGGTCGTCGATGATGCCGCCCTCGGGGTTGAGCAGCAGGCTGTACTTGGCCTGCGCGATCGCGATGGCGGAGAGCCTGCCGGCGAGCGCATAGTCGAGGAAGTCCGCGGCGCCCGGCCCGTCGACGAGGATCTCGGCCATGTGCGAGATGTCGAAGATGCCGGCGCTGGTGCGCACGGCGTGGTGCTCGGCGAGGTCGGACCCGTAGCTGACGGGCATCTGCCAGCCGGCGAAGTCGGTGAAGCTGGCGCCACCGTCGACGTGGATCTGATGCAGGGGCGACGTGCGATCTGAATCTGGGCGTGGGTCGGTCAAGAGTTCTCCTCGGCGGCGCGGGCTGAACTCCCCCTCTGTCATAAACCTGAGAGCTTCACCGGCGCTCGGCCGGTTTTCACCGTGGGTGGGGCTGCGCCCGAACCGGCTTGGCGGTATTCTCGCTTCGCTCGATCCGGAATGCTTCGCATTCCGCTTTTCAGAGTGGCCTTCGCTGTGCGGTACTGAACCTGAGAGATTGGCGGGGAGGCTTGCTCCTTCGGTGTCCTGCGCGTTGTTCGCGAATGGACTCTCCCGCAGTGCGATGTGTGCGGCCCGATATTCGTTTGTGTGCCCAGCCTATCGCGGCTTGTGTTTCGGGCGGGTGACGAAAGGTCTGCCGTTCCAGGCCTCGCGGGGTTACGGTTGCTCAGAGAAGTAAGGAGCGACGCAATGGAGCGTGGTTATCCCGCCGGAACCGTGGACGAATATCTCGCCGCGCTTCCCGAAATACAGAGGTCGGCACTCGAATCGGTGCGCCGGATGATCCGGGCTGCGGCTCCGGGCGTCACGGAGCGTCTCGGCTACCAGATCCCGATGTTCGAGTATCACCGCAACTACCTCCTCGGCCTCTCCGTTGCCGACGGGGACTGCTGCCTGCACCTGATGAGTCCGCCGCTCGCACGCCAGCTCGCCGGACCGCTCGCCGAAGGCGAACTGCTCGGCTGCACCGTGCACTTCGCTGCCGAGCGACCGCTGAGCGAAGAGACGGTGCGGCGCATCGTCGGGCTGCGCACCGCGGAGATCGACGCGAGCGTCTTCGCCAGATCACGGTGACGGCTAGAGCTCGGTGACGGCTAGAGCTCGGTGACGCGGCCGGCCTCCACGCGCCAGTGGCGGTCGGTGTGCACGTTGCCGAGCATGCGGCGGTCGTGCGTGACGAGCAGCAGCGTGCCCTCGTAGCTCTCGAGCGCCTGCTCGAGCTGTT
>NZ_JBKKAD010000190.1:0-13458 GCF_046714715.1 Conyzicola sp.
CACCCCGACCTCGCCGAGGCCGAGCACGACAAGCTCGTCGGATTCCAGGAGTCGATGCTGCAGGCGTGCGGACTCAGCTACCGTGTGATCGACGTCGCCGCCGGCGACCTCGGCTCGAGCGCCGCCCGCAAGTTCGACATCGAGGCCTGGGTTCCCACGCAGGGCACCTATCGCGAGCTCACCTCGACGAGCAACTGCACCACCTACCAGGCGCGTCGCCTCGACATCCGGTACCGCGGCGAGACCGGCAAGACGACGCCCGTCTCCACCCTCAACGGAACACTCGCCACCACCCGCTGGCTGGTCGCGATCCTCGAGACGCACCAGAAGGCCGACGGCTCCGTGGTGGTTCCCGAGGCCCTGCGCCCCTACCTCGGCGGTCTCGAGATCTTCGAGCCGGTCGCCAAGTGACGAACGATCAGGCGATGCCCGACCGCGACACGACTGCGGACCGCTGGCTCGTCGCGCTCGACATCGACGGCACGGTGCTGCACGAAGACGGCACGCTCGGCGACGAGGTGCTCGAGCAGGTCACACGCACGAGCGCCCTCGGCCACGAGGTGATGCTCGCGACGGGCCGCTCGGTCGCCATGACCCTGCCGGTGCTCGACCGGCTCGGCATCACGCCCGACTACCTGGTCTGCTCGAACGGCGCGATCACCCTGAAGCGCGACGCCGACGCGCCAACCGGCTACTCCCGCCACTTCGTCGAGACGTTCAACCCCGGCGAGGTGCTGACCACGATCAAGTCGAACCTCGCCGCCGCGCACTACGCGGTGGAAGACGAAACGGGCCTGTACCGATTCACCGGCTTCTTCCCCGACGGCGCGCTGGGAGCCTCGAGCGTGAAGGTCGAGTTCGACGAGCTGCTCACCCACGAGGCCACCCGTGTCGTGGTGATCTCGCCCGAGCACGACATCGAAGACTTCCTGTCGGTCGTCGAGCGAATGGGCCTGCACAAGGTGAGCTACAACGTGGGCTGGACGGCCTGGCTCGACATCGCGCCCGACGGCGTCAACAAGTCGACCGCGCTGGAGCGGGTGCGCGGTCTGCTCGGCATCCCGCGCTCGCGCGTGATGGCCGTCGGCGACGGACGCAACGACATCGAGATGCTCGAGTGGGCGGCAGCCGAGGGTCGCGGCGTCGCGATGGGGCAGGCGCCCGCCGAGGTCGTCGCGGTGGCGAACGAGACCACCGAGACCGATCTGAACGCCGGAGTCGCCCGGGTTCTCGAAACCCTGTGACCCGGTTCACCGCGCCACAGGCTTATATTCAGGGTTGAAGGTTCAGGGTCGGTTACACTCGGGACTTGGTTTCTCCTGGAGGGCTGTCCGAGCGGCCGATGGAGCCAGTCTTGAAAACTGGTGATGTGAAAGCATTCGTGGGTTCGAATCCCACGCCCTCCGCGTCTATGTCTTCACACCCGTTCCATTACCGAAGGGATCTGAGATGAGTGACCTTCGTCCTCGATCGAACAGATCGGCTACCACGGCCGGGATCGCCCGTCACGGCCGACTCAAGAAGTCGGGCCCGTGGCCGACCATACTGAAGTTCGTGGGGGCCGCCCTCGTCGTCGTTCTCGTCAGCGGAGCATCCGTCGGCGCTCTCGTCTTCTCCCAGATCAAAGACTCCATCACCACCGTCTCGCTCGTCGGCGAAACCGAGGGCCCGCCCCCGAGCATCGGTGCGTTCGACGGCGGATTCAACATTCTCATCGTCGGTAGCGACAAGTGCGAAGACGATTCCGGATGCGACGGACGTGGCGACGCGAACCTCAACGACGTGACCATGCTGCTGCACGTCTCCGAAGACCAGACCAACGCGGTCGCCGTGAGCTTCCCCCGCGACCTCGTCGTGCCCATCCCGTCGTGCCCGCAGGCCGACGGCACCGGAACGAATTCGGCGATGTCGGCCCGTCCGATCAACGAGACGCTCTACTACGGCGGGCTTCCCTGCACCGTGCTGACCGTCGAGGCGCTCACCGGGCTCGACATCCAGTTCGCGGGCCTCATCACCTTCAACGGCGTCATCCAGATGTCCGACGCCGTCGGCGGTGTCGACGTCTGCGTGGACGCGCCGATCAAGGACCGCTACACCGGACTCAACCTTCCCGAGGCCGGCACCTACACGCTGAGCGGCGCGGACGCGCTCGCGTTCCTGCGCACCCGCCACGGCGTGGGCGACGGAAGCGACCTGACCCGCATCAGCTCTCAGCAGGTCTACCTGTCGTCGCTCGTGCGCACGCTCAAAAGCGGCGAGACGCTCGGCGACCCGCTGAAGATCTACAACCTGGCCAAGGCCGCGACGGCGAACATGACGCTGTCGCAGGGCTTCTCGAACCTCGACACTCTCGCGTCGATCGCGCTCGCCCTCAAGGACATCCCGCTGGAGTCGGTGACGTTCGTGCAGTACCCGGGCACCACCGGAGCCGACGGCGTCTACTCGGGCAAGGTCGCGCCCGTGAAGGCGAAGGCCCAGGAGCTGTTCGACCTGATCGAGTCGGATACGCCGTTCGCCCTCGCCGCGGTCGGCGACGACAAGGGATCGACCCTCGACCCCAACGCGCCCGTGGCCGATCCGGCGACGCCCGACCCGGCCGCGACCGCCGACCCTTCGGCTGCCGCCACCGCGCCGGCCGCTCCCGTGGAGACCCTCGACATCACGGGGCAGACGGCTGCGGACTACACCTGCTCGAAGTCGTTCTCGGGAAAGTAATCCGCCCCGCTTCGGGCTGGACGCGTCTGCCATTCTGCGTCCGCGTACAAACCGGGCGCCGCAATTGGTTATGATTACTGACGAACAACTAGGGAGACGTCGCATAGTTCGGCCTAGTGCACCACCCTGCTAAGGTGGAGTACCCTAACGGGTACCGAGGGTTCAAATCCCTCCGTCTCCGCATTTGGGCTCCTCGCGAATCTTGTCAAAAGTATTCGCGTATCTAGAGCCCCAAATGAAAAAGCCACCGGATCTCCGGTGGCTTTTCCATTTCCCTGACCAATGCTGGCTTCGCGTAACAAGTCAGACCTGCAGATCAGGCCTTCGCCCGAACGATTTCCACTTTCGGGCGCACGAAAACGTCCCTTCCTCTGTTCCCGCAATATTGACGACCGAACCGCCTACGTTCGCATCGGCGGTTCCGGCTCTCGCGCGGCGGCACGCGCCTTCGCCCTTTTCTGCCCCGCCGCCGTCTTCTTCAAGCGGTCGGGTCGGACGTAGTCGCTGAGGCCGAGGGTGTCGCGGCGACGCTTACGCTTCACGGCGGGCACGATACGACGTTCGTCGGCGAGGAACTTCGCGATCTTACGGATGTTGGCGGACGTGAGCAGGAACGTGACGATGAACTGCTGTGCGGCACGGCCACGGACCTTCCGGTCCTGCGGCTTGTCGAGCGTCTCGGGGCCGGATTTCAAAAAGTCGTTGAAGCTCTCGATGGTGTTGCGGTCGTGCTTGTACGTCTCTTGCCATTCGGGGGTGCCGTAGTCGAGGAGCTGTTCGTGCTCGACGCCGTCGTGGGGGCCGAAGCTGACCGAGGACTGGGTGCAGATCTTGTCCGGCGCCTTCGGGATCCTGGATTTCATGATCGCGGGTTTCGGTTTTGAAGTCGCGGACGGAGGGTTGTGGACGTCGCGTAGCGCGCATTCGACGGTGGCGCCTGGCCCTACGGCCGGGCACATCATCGGACGATGACCGTGCTTGTCAGGTCGTTCCTTGGCGCGGAGGCTGTACTTCTTCCGTTCGATCATCTTCTCGGTCCACGTCGCTTTGTCGATCTCGCCCTCGGCGAAGTCGAGCGATGCGTCGAGCAGACCCATTGGTGTTCCCGGGCAGTAATGGCCGCCCTCTACTTGTAGCGATCCGGCTTTACCGCCTTGGACGCCCTTCTGGGTGATCTTGTAGTCGGTGACGATGGGTACGCCGATCTCCTTCAACGGGACGTTGTAGTTCTCGGCCCCGAGGTTGCCGGCGTAGCCGAGGTCGGCGGTGAGCCTTTGGATGCGGTGGCCGCGTCCCTGGATGGACTTCATGGCCTTGACCGTGTTGCCGCCGATGTCCTGGTTGGGTCGGCTGACGCCGACGGACATGGCGAGCAGCGGGTGCTTCGCCTTCACGCCGGCCTTGGCCGCGGCCTGGATCACGATGTCCACCGTGTAGGCCCAGAAGTACTCGGGCTGGCCGCCGTCGACTTTCCCGAGCTTTCTCAGGTAGTAGTCGGCGTCGGGTTCGAGGACTAATTTGTGCTTTTCGGTACCGTCGGCGTTGTATCTGATTTCCTCGTCGCGGGTGCCTGCGACGTTCTTGGACCGCCCGCGTTGGCTCTGCGCACTGATCGCGGTCTGGTCGACGGAGAGAGCTCCGCCCCACGCGCGGCGGACGTCTCGCGGCTGCATCCGGAACGTCATTTCCAGCATGGCGTTGCTGAACCAGTCGATACGCTCTTGCTTGCGGCGGGCGTCGTTGCGTTCGCGCATGCTGAGCAGTTCGATGCGCTCTTCTCGGTTGAGCAGTTTTCGTGGGCCCGGCCACGCGTCCATGGTGTCGAGGACGTTGTGGAAGCTTCTCCAGGTGCGGTTCAGCCATCTGATTTGGTCCTGTTCGAGGACTCCGGTGTCTTTGACGTGGTCGAGGCCGAGCCAGGTGCGGGCGTCGTCGTCGAGTCGGCAGCGGAAGATGTTGGCCATTCCGGTGATGTGCATGGGCGACTCGTCGGCGCGGAGCAGCATGCAGGCGATGAGGATGGCGCGGTCGTCGAGGACGCGCGGCCGTCCGCCTCTGTAAACGGCGTCTTCCTTTCTCCACTCGGCGATCTTGGGCAGCACTCCCGCGAGATCGATCCGGTGGGATGCGAGTTTTACGTCGGCGAGCGAGAATTTGCTGGTCTTGCCTCCTGCCGCTTTGATCTCCGACTCTTGGACTTCCGCAGGGTGTTCGTTGCGCAGGTAGTCGTCGAACTCTTCTAGTTCCTCAGGGCCGTCGTCGTCGAAGGCGTCGTCGTCGCCCGGGTTCACGAAGTAGTCGGCCCTCACCAGCGGTCCTCGCTTCCGCGCAGGATCGTGGTCGACGCCTCGACGTCGATGGCCGCGAGGTATTCCATGTACGGCGCAGCGGAACCCAAGGGCGCCATGCCGCCGAAGTGGGCAGCGGAGCGCGGAGGGAGCAGGTCGAGCGTGCGCACGAGCCACATGCCGCGAAGCCGACGGGGCATCGGCGCTTCGGCACCGTTGCGCCGTGCGTAGTGGACGAGGTCGAGCATGGACCTGTTCGCGATGCCGGGGAGAATCAAGTAGTCGTCTCCGTCGACACCGCGAACCGCTGCGCGCGCGTAGTCGGCCAGGAACGCGTGTACGGGAACGGTGCGAGCGAACGGACCGCCGATGCTAACGGAAACACCCGAGGTGTCGACGATGACGTCGCGCACCCGCGCTGCCGCCATTTCGGTGTTCCGGGCTCCGGCGCCGAGGCAGAAGCCGATGAGCGCGTCGGCGGCCCGCTTCCTTTGGACAGCGCCCTGACCTGCGGCCCAGCCTAGAATCCAGCCCAGGTCCGATGAAGAGTAGAGATCCGCCGGTGTCCGACCGTAGACCCGGGGGCGGAACTCCGTCCGCTTGGTGCCGATGAGCGATTCGCTCATGGCGATGAGGAGCGAGAGCGTCCGCTTGTGCGGGTTCTGAGGGCTGGCGTCGCGCACGAGCTGCACGAATCGGGAGATCGTCGACGGGTCGAAGATCTCCTTGCGGTCGAGTTCCAGCGACGCGGTTGCAGTGGCCCAGAGCGTGAGGCGCGACGTTATCTTCATGTGGTCGCGGACATGGTCGCCCGTGCCGACGACCTTCACGTCGGTCACGCACGCTCGGACGAAGTCCGCGATCTTCAGCCACTGAGTCGTAGGCAGGTGGGGCTTGTAGTTCGCGATCAACGCCGCCACCTCTCCCTCGGATAGCTGGTCATTGTAATAACCGCCGGTCCGCGCGCCCAAGGGGGTTCCTTCCGCGGTCAGCCGGTGGTTCGGTTCCAGGGATCGCGCGTCGGTGCCGCCCGTTTCCGCGCTCACCAGCCCTCACCCGCTCCGCGCAGGATCGCAGCCGACGCCGTGAAGTCGATGGTCTTCACGAGCTCGCGCGCCGAGGCGGGGCCGCCGTCGACGCGGAACCCGGAGAAGTGGCCGGCGGCGACGGGCTCGAGCAGGGCCGCGGTGCGCTCCAGCCACGTCGCGCGCAGCCGCGTCGACAGCTGAGCCGGGTCGGCCGCCGCCGACCGGAAGCCAGGAGTCACCCCGGTGGGGCGACGACGTGAGCGCGGGACGCCGGGGAGGATGAGGTGGGCGCGGGGCGCGGTGCCAGAGAACCGCGCGCGTACGCCGTCCTCCCAGAAGAAGTGGACCGGAACGGACCGGGGGAACTCTCCGGGGACGAAGATGAACACACCGTCGTCGCGGAAGACGATGTCCTGGGCGCGGGCGTGGAACAGCTCGACATCGGTGAGCCCAGCGCCGCCGCAGAACGCGAGCATCGCGTCGGCGTCGCGTCGGCGACCCGGGCCCGAGAGGCTGTCGGCCCAGTCGGCGAGGCCCTGGAAGTCGGTCTCGTCGAACATCGGACCGTGTGACATCCCGTAGCCGGGCGGCGGTGTCTGGGTCTGGTTCGTGTGGACGAGGGTGTCGCCCATCTGCGTGAGTGCGTTCAGCGCGCGGTTGTACATGAAGTCGCCGAGGGTGTGCCGCACGGTCGGCATGAAGTCCGAGATCGTGTCCGGGTGGAAGATCTCATGGACGTCGAGGGCCAGCGACGCCGTGCCCGTCGCCCAGTTGACGAGGTGCGAGACGACGAGCAGGTAGGTGGCGGCCTCGCCCCGGTTCCGGGGCGCTGCCATCTCGGCGATGCAGTCGCGGGTGAAGTCGTCGACATCGACCCAGTGAGGGGTCGCCATCGCGGGTGCGTACGTTGAGATGAGTGCGCTTGTGTCGGTGAGGCGGTCGGCGGGCATTTTGGGCGGGGTGGGGGTGGTGTCGGTCATACTCAATTCAGATGCGACCAGTTTTGTAGGCCAAAAGCTGACTTACGCGCGGCGCTGTCGGCTTTTGGCCGTCATCCGCAGATAAACTTTGGGCGATATGCCTTCAAATCCTCGCTTCAAGCCCCGCGATTGGGCCGCGAACCCGAAACATTTCGGCTCCAGCGAGACCATCGAATGGTTGGACCGCCCGCGCACGAAGTCCAAGACGCCGCCAGCGAACGAGTCGGCACCCGATGCGGAAAAACGCGAACAGCACGAGCTCGACCAACGCGGCGCCGCCCGCAGGCAACACGAACTAGCGCTCGTCATCCGCCAGACCGCGAAGATACGCGGGCACTACACGATCACGGCGTACGCGGAAGAGTTCGGCCTCAACTACAAGCGCCTCAACACCATCCTCAACGGCACCGCGATCATGCGGTTGGAAGACGTGGCGAATGCGGAGCGCAATCTGAGGGTGACGCTCTTCTGGTCGCGGAATCCGAACGGGCCGTCGGCGCCCGCGACCGGCTGACGTCGCGGGCGACGACGGGTGCGCGCCACGTCTCGCGCGGGCGAGAATGTGTTCATGACACGCAAAGCGCCGAAGACGGACACGGTTCGCGCCCTCTACCTCATCTCCGGAAACGAGTGCGCGTTCGACGGGTGCAATGAACGGATCATCAACAGCGACGGTGACTACATCGGGCAGATCTGCCATATCGAAGCAGCCGAAAAGCGCGGCGAGCGCTACAACGACGCGTCCGACGACGAAGCAAGACGCAGCATCGAGAACCTCGTCCTCCTCTGCTACCCGCATCACACGAAGACCGACAACGTCGAGACCTGGACCGTCGACAAGATGCGCAAGATGAAGGCGCAGCACGAGAAGCGATTCATCACCGGGGTCGAGAAGATGATCGCGACGATTCGTGACGAGACGCTCGTCAACGAACCGGGAACCGTGGTCACCGCGAAAACATGGACGGCCATTCTCGGCTACGACGGCATCGAACAGGAAGGCATCGACGCCATCAACGCCTGGGCCCAACGACTCAAACGCGTGACGCGTCCGAGCCGTCAACTTCTTGCCGTCATCGTCGGCAGGGAGGGCTCGGGTCACTCGTTGAGGTCGTACCTCAGAGTCGACCTGACAGAGGTCCAACGTGCTACGGAGATAAACCCGACGGAGCTACTAGACATGATTCGAGAACTCACGGAGGCAAAGCTGCTCGACAGCAACGTCGACGACGAGCGGTATGGGGGACCGGCGACCGTCTACGAGTACGAGAGTGAGGAACACGGGGTGGAACTCGCCGACCTCCGAAAGTTCTGTTCGGTTACCGGGATCCCGATCACGCAGATCGTCGTCGATCTGGAACTGTCTGTCTTCGACTAGATTCCGGCCCCGTCGTGCGCGGCCGTCGCAGCGTCGATCGGTATGAGTAACGGTCCCGTCATCCCCTCAGCAACTCCCTCGCATCGGCGTCGTCCACATCGCGCACGAAGCGCAAGAAGCGCCCGAGAGGCTCGGGGTCCTTCAACCCCGCCGCCCGGAGCAACGGCGCCATAGGCGTACCCATCTCCAGGTGCGTGACGATCCACGTCGCGTGCATCCTGCGCGTCGTCGGGCCGAAGTCGCCGTAAGAACGCGCCACGAAGTTGGACACGAGGTTACGGTTCACGCCTTCTTGGCCCTCGCAGAACGCCCAGCCATCGGAGTTCCTGCCGGCAAGCCGTTGGACCAGCGCTGACTCCCATTCGCGCAGCACCGGCACGCGCCGGGCGCGGTTGCCGCGCACGGTGACGACGACCCCGTCGGCGTCGGCGCTGATGTCTCCGAGCCGGAGTTCGGTGATCTCTCGGTTGGTCAGCCCGGCGCCGAGGCCGAGAGATAGGAGCGCCGCCGCGCTACTCTGACGCTCGCCCCTCGGCTGAACTGCCGCCCAGCTGAGCAGAGCTGAGATTTCTGGTTCGCCGTAGGGGGCGGACGGGTCTGACTTACCCATGGGCCGGGCGCGGTCGGGGTCCCGGTCGGGCCCGAGCAGGACGTCGGACATCCGATGCAACCTCGAACGCATCGTGTTGCGGCCGGCCATCGTGTATTGGGGGAGCCCGACGGCGACGAACCTGTCGATTACCGGAGCGGCGAAGATCTCGTCGACCTCAAGAGGGAGCGACGCGGTCTGCCACGCCCAGAGCGCCAGCCTGACGGTGACGGCGTAGAGCTGCTTCTCCGTATAGCTGACGTGCGGCGCAGCAGCCTCCACGGCTGCGGTGACGAACGGTTCAATGGGTGCCCAATACGCCGACGGTATGACGGGCGCGTACTTGGATATGGGCGGGCAATCGGGGGAAGAGGTCATAAATATAAGTCATACACATTTATGGGCATTGTAATTACCAACTTGTGCTAGCTTGTGTGGTGGAGGCGTGTAGCCGGTACCCGCCGGTTTACGCTGTCCTCATGGGCGGCATGACGAAGCGGGAGCGGCCGTTCGAGCTCACGCCCGGTCCGTGGCCGGAGACGCCCTCGCCCGACGCTGTCGGCGAGCTCGCCCGCAAGTTCTCTCTCAACCTCGCAGCCGCTATTGGTGACAGGAGCCTGCGATCAATCAGCCATGTCACGGGCGTCGCGCACAATACGCTGGGCAGCATCCTCGCAGGCCGGATCTGGCCCGACTTCGCGACCATCGCGAAGTTGGAACTGGGACTCGACGTCCCCTTGTGGCCGGGGAGGCTCGCAAAACCCTGACGCGGTGCCACGGGCGTGGGCCCGTGAAAACCATTCAACCCGCAGGACGTGATGGCGCAACGTCGGGCGCACTGGGATCACGGAAGGCTCGGTAAATTGGCGGACTATCACTCGGCGGACGACCTCGCCCACCTCAAGCGCGACGGCACCGCGATCGACATCCCGGCGTGGAGCTTCGGAGGTCGACCGGATGCCGCCGCGAACTTCGCCGGCTGGGACCTGCGCGGCGGACCGGGTTCGTGGAACGCGCGGAACGCGGAAAGCACGGTCGGAGAAAAACCGGAATTGCTCAAAGCCATTCGGGTCGGAACTTCGGTTGCCCCGTCGGATGAGAACGCGTACGGGCGTCTGCTCGTGCTCGCCAGGTACGACGAAATGTACGGAAGACGGGACTGGAGCGTCACCCGCCGGTTGCACGAATACATTTCTGACAATTATCCCGGGGACCTCACGGCGATGATGACGAGCTTCCGCGCCTTGGTAGCCGGCGCACCGAAGGCCGCGGACCTGCCTGCCATCGCCGCGACCGTCATGGGGGAGTGGCTTGTCGACCAAGGGGTGCCCAACGCGTCCCTGCATCTTCTGCAGACGAGCGCCGTATTCGGCAACCGCTACGGAATGCCTCGGGCTCTCCTTCACCATGAGCGCCCTACCGAACAGGCCGATGCATTCGGGTCGTCACGCGAACTCGTTCAGGAAGCCGGTTTTGGGCTCGACGCATACCTCGAGCCGCTAGTCACCAGCCTCGCCCCGCACGTGTGGGGGGTCACCGCGCCGAGAGCAGGCGGTGTGCTGATCCTCAGCTTCGGACGCCCGATTGCCGGACGACGAGGCGTTTCCGCTGACCTCATTTCCCTCTCCGAGCGGAAGGGGCTGACAGGGGGCGAACTGGCAGACGGTGAATTCGCGCCCAGCGCGTTTCGCGAAACGATCAACTGGTGGACCAGCCGACTGAACCTCGTTTTCTCCCACCTCACCGAGCCGTCGAACTACCAGGTCGACGGTCGCTACAACGCTCCGTCAGCCCTGGAACGCATCGTCAATTTCGAACAGATCTGCCGGAGCTGCCAAGTCGTCGCCACCGTCGACGACTCGCACGCGCGTCGCCTCGCGATGTTCCACGTCCTCGACTCGTTGCACGGGCTTCGCCGTAACCTCGACCTTCGGGCACTCACCAGCCTGTCCGCGAATCGGAAGCTGCTCGATGAGCTCGCCGACGCCATGCCGACCAACGTGCAAACTGTCCTCCTGCCTCGCGCTCGCGCAGCGGTGGACGCGCTCGAACACGTGCAGGACGGGTTCATCCCGTCACCCCGCTTGACGAAAACCGGTTTAGTCCGCCCGGACGGGCGCGGAGTCGAAACAGAAGCTCCGCTGGCCACGGCGGCCGGGGAGTGGCTGAAAATCATCCGCGACAGCCAGCACGGGTATGACAAGACTCCCGGAGCACGAGAACGGGCGCTCCTGGCCGCTCACACCGGATACATTCCGGCCAGGCTGCCCGACCTTGCGTGGCTGAACCTCCTCCGCTTCCTCACCTTCCCCGAGCTGCTGAAGCGCCAGGGCCAGTAGCTGCCTCGCCAGGGTCAGCGCGGGGCGCCAGAGATACGACCGCTCGTCAGACCTGTCAGCCACGACCGCAAGCGGGGCGGTACGGTTTCCGATCGCGGACTGCCCCGCCCGCGGCAGTAACCCTCACTACGCCAGGTAGCGCTGGTTTTCTAATCAGGTCGCTGCCCCTCCGTCGACGAGCCGATAAAGACAGTTGGCAACCCTGTCCGAGGTGTCGATCGGGTGGAGATCATGACTCAATCGTAGGTCCGCGGTGTGCGGACCCAGAGTCAGATGGAGTTGATGACGTCGTCGATGAGGATTGCAGAGCGTCACTGCTCGTTTCTATAGCGACGCTACGCGTGTGCTGCGGATCGGGGAGTCCGAACGACGCGACAGCTGAGACGGTGTCGAGGGCAGAGTGCCATTAGTGTTTCACAAATAATCCTCGCGTATGGGGGACACTTCGGGTCCCCTCATGCACTGACTTGCCGAGCTCCTGAGCACTGCTCAAACTGAGCCACAGACGGCGCCGCCGCAGGCTGCCGCGGAAAAGTGAGGTAACGAATGCAAACCAATGGTCCTGCCTTCGGGCAACTCGGTACCACGGAAGGTGAGCGATGATGCAAGCGCAGAAAACGAATCATCAACGTCGCCGGAGAACTTCACTAAGCCGCCTGACGATCAGCTCCCTAACTGTCGGCGCGCTTATCGTCGCCGGCCTCGGAATCGGGGCGACGGCTGCGAACGCATACTCGCAAATTCAGTTCGCAAACGGCGTCACGAAAGCGCAGGGTGACCCCGTACTTTCCGTACCAGGTACCCATTACGGTGCGAAAGGTCAGACTGGCGGGAGTTCGACCTCCTGGCCAGGTCTCGCCATGAAAGTACGCATACTGCAGGGATCGGGTGTGGTGATAAGCGGACAGGGCGCAGCCGGTTCCTTCGTGTCGGTCACCGGCGGCCCTTGGGCGAACTCGCAGGTCCAGTGCCTTTGGACCTACTCATTCCCCTCGGGCGAAAGCCACCAGGTTAACTGCTGGAGATTCGCATGATGAAAAGGCGGCTAAAGGGATCGCTTCTCGCGACGGTCGTGGCATTTGGTCTGGTGCTTGGCGCTGGTGTTGGCTCGGCCTCCGCCTACACAGCCATCATGTTCGTAGACCACCTCAGGTTCACGGCCAATGGCACCTATCTTGGTACCCAAGGCACCCACAGTGGTGGAAGCGTTCACATCGTGGTCGCCCAGGGCTCGCAGCAGCTTCGCCTACTCCAAGGCTCGGGCGTGCTCGCGGAAATTTCCGGAGGCACCAACGCCTATACCAAGCTCGAAGTTCTCGCGGCGGCGAACACTCGAGTCCAATGCAAGTGGACATACAGCGGCCCTAGCATCGGCCAACCCTACGGATATTGCGAGAGGTTCGTATGAGCTACTTCATCACTCCACAGACAGCGACATCAAGCAGCGAAGGAATCAAAATGCGCAGCACGACAGGATCAGTTGTTCGAAAAAGAATTCTCGGTGGTGTCGCAGTAGTAGGAGTTGCCGCTTCGGTAGCCTTCTTCGGCACCTTGAGCGCTCACGCCGACGATGCGGCGCTCAAAATTCTGGACAACAGTGCAAGCAGTCCAGGTGCCACCGAATTGCTTTCCATGATCGACGAGGTCAACGTCGGCCAAAGCGGCCTGGATACATCCAAACTCGTGAAACTCGGAGAGAATGCGTCAGGCGCCTACTGGACAGCTCGAGACAACTCAGGCAACGTGTGCATCATCGTAACCTTCGCGGAAGCCGGAATTAGCGGCTCCTCGTGCGCGCCGGCTGAGAACTTCGCGACCGAGGGCACCCACCTCGCGTTGTCAGGCGGCGACAAACGGCCGGATCTGTACGTCGAGGCGTACCTCGTTCCGGACGTCGTTGAGCTATCGACAGCCCGCATCTCAGGGCTGATGCCGATGGGTGAGAACCTGCTCGTCGGCGATACGCGAGCAGCCGAGGAAGTAACGGTCGACGTTCCGAGCACTGGAACTGACGACTTCACGCTGCGGTTGGCACAAATGGAATAGATCCACTCCAAAGATGAGGGGTCCCCCCCCTGGGGGGCCCCCACAAATGGATTAACGGGGACCTCGCGCAGTGGGTTTTAACAACCATGTAAAAA
>NZ_JBKKAD010000191.1:0-38596 GCF_046714715.1 Conyzicola sp.
CCGCCGGACCGACCACCGCCGGACCATCCGCCGCCGCCCGACCAGCCGCCGCCGAAGCCGCCCCCGCCGCCCGAGAGCAGCCCGCCGAGGATGCCGCCGAGCAGCGCGCCGGTGTCGATGCCGCCGATGTTGCCGCCGCCGCCTCCGCCGAAGCCGCCCGAGGTCGAGCGGGAGAAGTCGTCGACGTCGCCCTGCGCGAGCTGTGTGCCCTGCTGGGCGAGGCTCGCGGCGCGATGTGCGGACGACAGCGCCGCGACCGGATCCGGCCCGGCGAGCGCAGCGGCTTCGTCGAGCGCCTGTCGCGCCGCCGAGAGCCGGGTGCGCGCATCGGTACCGATGCCGCCACGGCGGGTGGACAGGTACTGCTCGCCCGCCGAGATCTGGGTGCGCGCGCTCGCCATAACGCGCTCGAGCGAGGAACGGGCGCTCGCCTCGGCCTGCTGGCGGTCGCGCACGGCGGTGAGCGCCTGGGAGAGGGCCTCGTCGAGTCGCTCGACGCGCTGGAGGGAGTCGACCGGGTTGCGGTCGCTCTCGGGGAGGATGGCCGCGAGCCCCGCCGTGGCCGACTGCACGGGGGCGCTCAGGTCGGTCGTCGTGACCGCGCGGGCCTCCGCGATGTCGCGGTTCAGCTCGTCGATGGCGGCCTGCAGCGCGGTCTGGGCCTCCGCGAGTTCGCCAGCGAGCGCGTCGACGGCGTCGAGAAGCTGGGTGGCCTGGGCGACGCTCGACTGCGCGGCCCGAACGGCCACGGCCGCGGTTCCGTTGCCGCCGGAGGCGAGCGAGGCGCGGGCGTTCTTCGCGGTCGTGGCGGCCAGCGCGAGCAGCGTGCGCGCCTGGGCGGCGTTCTCGACGATGGTGGCGATGGTGGCGGGGGCGTAGCGCACGGCGAGCTGCTGCGTCGTGGCCTCGGTCGCCGCGAGCCGCGCCGCGAGAGCGGTGGCCGCGACATTCACCTCGTCGAGGATGCGTGGAGCGTTCTGTTCCAGCTCGCGCAGCGCATCGAATGCGTCGGCCTGTGCGTCGAGGTCGGCGTCGGCCTTCTCGGTGAGCTCGATGAGCTGCAGGGTGAGCGCGCGCTTCTCGTCGGACGACTCGGGGAACGCGTCGTCGAGCTTCTGCCGGATGGCGAATGCCTCGCCAACGGTGGTCTTCGCGGAGGCGAGCGCCGCGGCGAAGTCCCGCGTCGCATCCTCGCCGAACTGGGCGACGGCGAAGCCGAGCTCCTGCTCGCTCGTGCGCAGCGAGTCGTCCACCTCGACGAGCAGCCCTCCCGCGCGATGGTCGAGCTGCTGCTGGGTCGGCTGCCCCGACGGCAGGTTCTTCTCGCCGCTCTTCCGGCGTCGCGTCGCGCGCACCAGCAGGTAGACGATCACGCCGCCGACCGCGGCGACGACGAGCAGCACGATCGGCCACAGGGGAAGGCCGCCGGAATCGTTGCCCTCGCCGCGCAGGCCGTCGGCGAAGTCGATCGCGGCGTCGGCCCAGTTGTCGTCACGCAGCTGCGGGATGAGGGTGTTCTCGACGATCTCGTTGAGGTCGTCGTCGCTGAGGGCGAAGTCTTCGGTGACAGAGAGCTGGTACTGGCGGTCGTCGGTCGCTACCGCGAGCAGCGCGTCGTCGGGCCCGAGCCCGCTCAGTTCGGCCGTGGTGTCCGCCCAGTCGGCCGCCGAATCGGCGCCGGTGAAGCTGTCGACGTAGACCACGAACAGCTGGATGCCGGCCTCGTTGTAGAGCTGGTCGAGGGCCGACTCGATGCGGTCTTCGTCGCCGGTCACGACGCCCGACTGGTCGAGCACGTAGGCGCCGGCCAGATCGACGGGGTCCTGCGCGTGCGCGGCCGCGGGGGCGATTCCCAGTAGCGCGATGACGAGCGCGGCGCCCCACACGATTCGCGACTTCATCGACTCTTCTCCTCGGCTGTTACCCCAGTCAGTGAGGCGATTCTAGCGAGTCGAGCGCGGCGCGAACCTGAGTGTTCCTATCGGGGCGGTCAGCCGATGCGCACGGTCGTTCCCGGTCCGGTGACGAGCTCGGCGACCCCGTCGATCGAAACGTCGGCGGCCGCGGTGACGGTGTACTCGCCTGCGGCAACCGGCGGCAGGTCGGCGCGGAACGCCTCGGCCGTGTCATCCTCCGTCGCGCAGACGACGGGGGTGAAGGATGCGGCGAACTCGAGCGATTCGCCGGGCGCGAGCGAGACGTCCTGGATCGACAGGATCGTCGGTCCGTTGCTGTGCCAGAGCACGATGCCGGCCTGGGAGAGCGTGACGGCGGGGGTCGGCCCCGTGTAGCCGACCACGGTCTCGGTGCCGGTGTTGGTGAGCGTCGCGGTTCCGAGGACGGGCGCGGTTCCGACCGGCGCGTCGGGGAACTCGAGGGTGAGCACGAGCCCGGTCGCGCTCGGCGCCACCTCGGCGAGCGGGCCGCCGCAGAGGTTGATGCGCTCGGCCGGCGCGCGCTTGATGCCCGCGGCGTCGCCCCCCAACGTGGCCTCGGTCGCGCCCTTCGCGCCGCCGTCCGGTTCGGCCGGCGCCTGTTCCGAGACCGCCGAGTCGCTGGTCGACTGGGCGCCGCCCAGCCCCTGTAGCCCGGCCACGCCGAGCCCGCCGATGCCCAGGGCGAACGCGCCGCCGATGCCCACCTGCGCGGGCAGCCTGCGCGTCTTACTGCGCCTGATGACGGCCGCCGTGTCGATCGGCCGCATCGTCGGGGTGTCGCCCCGGAAGAGGTCGCGGAGGTTCGGTTCAGTTGCCATTGCGTGCTCCCAGTGCGGTCGTGCGAGGTGCGGTCGGGCGGGGTCCGGTAGGCCGGTGGTCGGTGCCGTCCGGCTCGGCGAGCGAGACCGCCATTTTCGCGAGCCCGTCGCTCAGGTAGCGCTTGACGGCGCCGGAACTCAGCTCGAGGGTCTCGGCGATGTCGTCGACCTTGAGGTCGTCGTAGTAGCGCAGCACGAGGCAGGCCCGCTCGCGCGGCGTGAGCTTGCGCAGTTCTTCGTGCAGGTCGATGCGCGATTCGCTCTGCGCCGAGGGGGAGTCCGCGACATCCGGAACCGCCGTCAGGTGCGCGATCTTGCGCCAGCGCGTCGTTCGTCTGCCGCGGTCGATGTAGGTGTTCAGGATGGCGCGGCGAACGTAGCCCTCCGCGCTGGCGACCGAGAAGCCGTTGCGCAGGCGACCGAAGGTCTTCACGAGGGCGTCCTGCACCAGATCGGCCGCGTCGTCCTGACTGCCGCAGACGAAGTAGGCGTAGCGCGTGAGCGCGTCGCCGCGCTCGGCGACGAGCCTCGTCACCACCTGCTGCCACTGCGGTTGGTCTAGGGCTGCCTCTGCCACACGTGCCTCCTGGATAGTGCCTCTATCATCCAAGACGCGCGGGGGTGCCGGAACGTTGGGCCAGCCCAGCCGGTGGGGTCAGGCCAGTCGTGCGCGCAGGCCCTCCAGCTGCTCGGTCAGCTGCGCCGGCACGCGCTCGCCGAACCCGGCGAAGAACTCCTCCACGCCGTCGACCTCGCGGCGGTAGGCGGAGGCGTCGACCTCGAACAGTTTGTCCCAGTCGCCGGACGCGAGGTCGAGGCCGGCCGTGTCGATCGCGCCGGGCGCCGGCAGCACGCCGATCGCGCTCTCCACGCCGTCGGCCGTGCCCTGCACGCGGTCGAGGATCCACGCGAGCACACGGGAGTTCTCGCCGAACCCGGGCCAGAGGAAACGGCCGCCGTCGTCTTTGCGGAACCAGTTCACCTGGAACACCGCCGGAGCGTTTTCGAGGGCAGCCCCCACCTCGAGCCAGTGCGCCCAGTGGTCGGCCATGTTGTAGCCGCAGAACGGCGCCATCGCGAACGGGTCGCGGCGCAGCTCGCCGACGGTGCCTTCGGCGGCCGCGGTGCGCTCGCTCGAGATCGTGGCGCCCAGGTAGACGCCGTGCTCCCAATCCCGCGCCTCCACCACGAGCGGCACGGTGCTGGCGCGGCGGCCGCCGAAGACTATCGCGTCGATCACGACGCCCTCCGGGTCGTCCCAGGAGTTCGCGATGGTCGGGCACTGGCGTGCGGCGACCGTGAAGCGGGAGTTCGGATGCGCGGCGGGCGTCGCGTGCGACGGCGTCCAGTCGTTGCCGCGCCAGTCGACGAGGTGTGCCGGCGCCTGGTCGGTCATGCCCTCCCACCACACGTCGCCGTCGTCGCGCATTGCGACGTTGGTGAAGATCGTGTTGCCCCACACCGTGTCGATGGCGACGGGGTTGGTGGAGACGCCGGTGCCGGGGGCGACGCCGAAGAAGCCCGCCTCGGGGTTGATCGCGCGCAGGCGGCCGTCGGCGTCGGGGCGCAGCCAGGCGATGTCGTCGCCGATGGTCTCCACGCGCCAGCCCGGGACCGTGGGCTGCAGCATCGCCAGGTTGGTCTTGCCGCACGCGCTCGGGAAGGCGGCGGCCACGTGGAAGACCCGGCCCGACGGGTTGGTGACCTTGATGATGAGCATGTGCTCGGCGAGCCAGCCCTCGTCGCGGGCCATCACCGAGGCGATGCGCAGCGCGAAGGCCTTCTTGGCGAGCAGCGCGTTGCCCCCGTAGGCCGAGCCGAACGACCAGATCTCGCGCGTCTCGGGGAAGTGCGAGATGAACTTCGTCTCGCTGCACGGCCACGCCACGTCGCTCTGCCCCGGCGATAGCGGCGCCCCCACCGAGTGCACCGCCGGAACCCACCGGGTGTCGTCGTCGATCAGGGCGAGGGCGCCCGAACCCATGCGCGTCATGATGCCGGTCGAGACGACGACATAGGGGGAGTCGGTGACCTGCACGCCGAGCTTCGCGAGCGGGGAGCCCAGCGGGCCCATCGAGAACGGAACCACATACATCGTGCGGCCGCGCATGCTGCCGGCGAAGAGGGGCTCGAGCGTGGCGCGCATCTCGGCCGGGTCACGCCAGTTGTTGGTGGGGCCGGCGTCGCTCTCCAGCGCCGAGCAGATGAACGTGCGGTCTTCGACACGGGCGACGTCGCTCTCGTCGCCGCGCGCGAGGAAACTGTTGGGACGCAGTTCGGGGTTCAGCCGGGTGAGCGTTCCCTGCTCGAGCATGAGCTTCGTGAGCAGGTCGTTCTCCCGCAGCGACCCGTCGCACCAGACGACGTCGTCGGGTGTGGTCAGGGCCGCGATCGAGGCGACCCAGGCGACGACGGATGCCGCGGCGCCGGCGGGAACGCCGGGGGCGAGTTTTTCGGCCGGGTGCTGCTGGCGGGCGGTGATGGCGGTGGGCGCGGTGCGGGCGAGAAGGCTCATCCTGTGCTCCAATTCGATGCGTAAATTTGCTCGTAGTTACATGGTGCGGCGGAAACAACCGGGCGATCACGAAAAACTTCTAGAAAGAAACCCGATTCTTTAGATATGGTCGGCAAATGAAGGATCTTGCGACGCTCGGCCACCGCATCCGGCACTTCCGCGCCGACGCCGGGCTCACTCTCGACCAACTCGGCCAACTCGTCGGCATCGCCGGCAGCCAGCTGTCGCTCATCGAGAACGGACGGCGGGAGCCCCGCCTCAGTCTCATCGGATCGATCGCGGCCGCCCTCGGTGTCGACGTGTCCGAGCTGCTCGACGATGCGCCGCCGAGCGAGCGCGCGGGTCTCGAGATCGAGCTGGAACGTCTGCAGCGGGGGAGCGTCTATGCCTCGCTGGGGCTGCCTGCCGTGCGACCGGGCAAGAACGTGGCCGACGAGACCCTCGCGGCGCTCGTCGGGCTGCACCGGGAACTCGCACGGCGCTCGCGCGAGGCGATCGCCACCCCCGAGGAGGCGAGACGCGCCAACACCGAGCTGCGGCAGAGACAGCGTTCGCTCGACAACCACATGGCCTCGATCGAGGACATCGCCGAGAGGGAGGTGGCGGCTGTCGGGCACGTCGGCGGCGCGCTCACCCACCGGTCGGTGACCCGCATGGCCGAGAGGCTGGGCTTCGAACTCGTGCACGTGGACGACCTGCCGCACTCCGCCCGCTCGGTGACCGACCTGGAGAACGGCCGCATCTACCTGCCGCCCGCGTCGATCCCCGGCGGGCACGGGCTGCGCTCGATGGCCCTGCAGGCGATGGCGCACCGCGTGCTCGGACACTCCGAGCCCGGGAGCTACGCCGACTTTCTGCAGCAGCGGCTCGAGATCAACTACTTCGCCGCCGCCTGCCTGATGCCGCGACGCCAGTCGGTGGACTTCCTGCGCGAGGCCAAGGGCAAGCACGATATCGCCGTCGAAGACTTCCGCGACGCCTTCGGAACCACACACGAGAGCGCCGCGTTGCGGTTCACGAACCTGGCGACCGCCCACCTCGACATGGAGGTGCACTTCCTGCGGGTCGGCGACGACGGTGCCGTGTACAAGGCCTACGAGAACGACGGGCTGCGCCTCCCCGTCGACGTGACCGGATCGACGGAGGGCCAGTTGGTCTGCCGGCACTGGAGTTCACGCGTGGCGTTCGCCCGCACCAACCGCACGACCGAGTTCTACCAGTACACCGACACGCCCGAGGGCACGTTCTTCGACTCGACGCAGACCGGATCCACGAGCGCGGGGGAGTTCTCGATCACCGTCGGGGTGCCGTTCGTGCACTCGAAGTGGTTCCGCGGTCGCGAGACGACGAACCGGCTGTCGTCGACCTGCCCGGACGAGTCGTGCTGCCGCCGCCCCGACTCGGGACTCTCGCAGCGGTGGAGCGGCAAGGCCTGGTCGAGCGCCAAGCTGCACGCCCACATCCTCTCGCCGCTGCCGTCCGGAACGTTTCCCGGCGTCGACGACCAGGAGCTCTACGAGTTTCTGGAGCGCCACGCCGGATAGGCCGTGCGGGTGCGTTGCTCAGTCGGCGTCGGCGCCGAAGTGGCGGGCCGCCGAGGCGCCGGCGTCGCGCAACCAGTGGGCCGGCTCCGCGATCGCCGCCTCCACCGAGCCCGCCAGGTCGGTGAGCGACGCGGTCCAGACCGGCCGGCCGCGCACCACGGCGGTCGCCGCGATCTGCCCGGCGATGACCCCCGCGCGCACGTCACGCTCCTCGGCCCGCTGCAGCAGCTGGCCGACCACCTTTCCGCCGAGCGACTGGCTGTCGAACCGGCCCTCGCCGAGGATCAGCACGTCGGCACCGTCGATCGCCGCGCCGAGTCCGCTGAGCACGGCCAGGTAGTCCGCGCCCGACTCGACGGTGGCGCCCCAGACCGAGGCGAAGCCGAATCCCGCGCCGCCCGCCGCGCCGGCGCCGGCCTGTGCCGCGTCGCCGCCGAGCACGCGCGCCAGGTTCGCGAGGGCGCCGTCGAGGAAATCGACGTCGGGGGGCGTCGCGCCCTTCTGCGGCCCGAAGACCGCGGCCGCGCCCGCCGGGCCGAGCAGGGGAGCGGTGACATCGGTGAGCAGCACGACGCCGCCGGCGGGGGCGGCACGGAGATCCGTGCGGTCGACGCTCTGCAGCCGGTCGAGGGCGGCCCCACCGTCGGGGAGCGGCGACCCCGTGTCATCCGCGAGTCGCAGCCCGAGAGCGGCGAGGGCTCCGGTGCCTCCGTCGGTCGAGGCGGAACCGCCGAGACCGATCACGAGCGCCGTGGCTCCGGCGTCGAGCGCCGCGGCGATGACCTCGCCGAGTCCGCGCGTCGTCGCGCCGAGGGCGTCGGACGCCGACATGAGGGGCAGGCCGCTCGACTGGGCGAGTTCGACGACCGCCGCGCCGCTCGGAAGCTCGAGCCATTCGCCGGGGGTGGGGCGGCCGTCGGGGCCGGTCACCAGGCCGGCGGAGCGTCGCACGGATCCCGCGACGGCGGCCTCGATCGCGTCGATGGTGCCCTCGCCGCCGTCGGCCTGGGGAATGAGGGTGAGTTCGTCGCCGGGGCTCACGCTGCGCCAGCCGGCGGCGATCGCGTCGGCGACCTCGCGGGCGGACAGCGAACCTTTGAACGAATCGGGGGCAATGACAACTGACGGCGACATGGCGCCAGCGTATCGGAGGCTAGAATCACAGCATGAACGTCATCGCCTTCGTCGTGTCCCTGGGTCTCTTCGTCGGAGGGATCCTGCTGATGGGCTACTCCTTCGAAATCGAGGGTCTCCAGTTGCCGAGCTTCTTCGCCGGCCTGCTCATCACGAGCGCCGGCGTCGCGCTCCCCATCCACGTACTGAAGCGAATTGACGGCTAACGCCACAACCGATCGAGGGAGTCACCATGGCTGACAAATCACCCAAGAAGTCCACACCGAAGACCGCTGCCGGAAAGTCGCTGAAAGAAAAGCGCGCCGACAAGAAGGCCAAGGCCAGCGACAAGAACCGCTAGCCGACCTGCGAATGCCCGACACCGCGAGGTGCCGGGCATTCGTGCGTTAATCCGTCACTGCGGGGGTGTTGGATGGAGACATGGCAGCAGCGGTGACCCTCAGGCAGAGCAGCGAGGCGGATGCGGCGTGGATCGCCGATCTCAGGGCCGAGGTTATGCGTGCCGACCTCGAGCGGCTCGGACGGTTCGACCCCGTGTGGGTGCGCGAGCGGTTCCTGCGCGGATTCGCGGCCGGCAACACCCGGCTCATAGCCGTCGACGGCGAGACCGTCGGTTCGGTCGCGCTGCGTTCCGAGCCGAACGAGCACTGGATCGAGCATTTCTACATCGCGTCCGCGCGCCAGGGCCGCGGCATCGGCGGGCAGGTGCTACGTCGGGTGATGGGCGAGCGTCGAGACGCCCGCCCGTTCCGGCTCAACGTGCTGCAGGGCAGCGCGGCGCGCGGGCTCTACGAGCGGCACGGTTTCCGCTTCGAGCACGCCGACGAGATCGACGTCTTTATGGTGGCGCCGTGACCTTCGCCGTCCGCAGCACCCGCGCCGACGACTGGCGCGAGGTGAAGGCGCTGCGCCTCGAGATGCTCGCCGACACCCCGAACGCCTTCGGTGAGACGCTGGCTCAGGCGCTCGAGCACACCGAGAGCGAGTGGCGCGCGCTGGCCGCGCGGGGCGAGAACCCGGCGGGGGCCCAGCTGGTGGCGGTCGCCGACGACGGGCGCTGGATCGGCACGATGGGAGCCTACGTGACGGCCCGCTCCGAGGCGCTGCTGGTCGGCGTCTACGTGACGCCCGCGTACCGGGGGATCCGGAGCGGGGTGACGGATGCCCTGCTGTCCGCCGTCGAGGACTGGTGCAGACCGCGCTTCGTCACCCTGACCCTGCACGTGCACGAGCAGAACCCGCGTGCGCGTGCCGCGTACGAGCGGCGCGGCTTCGAGTACACCGGTGCGCGCCTGCCCTACGTGTTGGACCCCGCCGAGTTCGAACTGGCGATGGTCAAGCGCCTCTAGTGGTCTCCCGCCCCGCGCTCGCGGGTGCAGACCACCGCCGTCGCGTCGAGCTCGGCCGAGCGTGCGACCCGCGCGTTCAGACCGGCGCGCTCGGCGAGCTCGAGGGTCGCGGCTGCCTGACGCTCGCTCGACTCGATGATCAGCCGGCCGCCGGGCGCGAGCCAGTGCGGCGCGTCGGCGGTGATCCGGCGGTGCAGGTCGAGACCGTCGACGCCGCCGTCGAGGGCGACGCGCGCCTCGAACAGCCGGGCTTCGCGCGGCATCCACGCGATGTGGTCGGTCGGAACGTAGGGCGCGTTGGCGACGACCAGATCGACGCCGCCGCGCAGCCGCTGAGGCAGCGGCGCGAACAGGTCGCCCTCGAAGACGGCGTCGGCGGGCAGGTTGCGGCGCGCGTTGTGCACGGCCGCCGGGTCGATGTCGGTCGCGAGCACGGTGATCGTCGGCTCGGCGGCGAGTAGTGCCGCGCCGACCGCGCCGGTACCGCAGCAGAGGTCGACCACGGTGCGCCCGGCCAGGTCGACCTCGGTGGCACAGCGCACGAGCAACTCGGTGCGCCGGCGCGGCACAAATACGCCGGGCTCCCCGGCGAGGCGCAGGCCGGCGAACTCGACCGCGCCGAGCACCGTCTCGAGCGGTAGCCCGTCGACTCGGGAGGCGACCATGCGTTCGAGGTCGGCCTCCGACTCGGCGGCCTCCACGAGCATCCGCGCCTCGTCTTCGGCGAACACGCACCCGGCCGCGCGCAATCGGTCGACAAGATCTGCGCGTTCAGACATCACTTCAGCGTACCGAGGCGACTTCGGCGGCGATAGAAGCGGTGCGACCGCCCGTGCCGCTACGCTCGGGGCATGAGCGATCTTCCCCAGGTTCCCGAGCCCGCCCGGTATTCGACGCCCGCCACACCGCCGCCGTACGGCGCCTACCCGACCGCGCCGCGCACGAACGTTCTGGCCATCATCTCTCTTGTCGCCGCGTTCGTCATGCCGGTCGTCGGCGTCATCACCGGCCACATCGCCATGTCGCAGATCCGACGCACCGGCGAACAGGGCGAAGGACTCGCGAAGGCCGGGCTCATCCTGAGCTACGTCTTCATCGCCCTCGGCATCCTCGCCGTGATCGCCTACATCATCTTCTTCGTCGTGCTGATCTCCGCGAGCGAGTACTCGAACTCCGACTTCTAGCCCGCGGTGGGCTAGCCCGACAGTCCGCTACTCCCGCAGGCCGATCGAGGCGAGCACCCGGTCGACGTCGATGCGGATCACGACCCGCTTCGGGTTCGGCTGCGGCTGGCGGTACCGGGCGGCGTACAGGTTCTCGGCGAGCGTGATGTCGGCGCGGTCGCGCTCGATCACGGCGTTGCCGACGAAGCTGATCCAGCGCCGGCCGTCGACCTGACCGACGGTCGCCCGTGCGTCGCGCTCGATGTTGCGCACCTTCTGGGTACCGTCGCCCGTGATGATGCGCACCACGCCGTCGTGCAGAGTGAATCCGACGGCGATCTGGTGGATGGCGCCGTCGCGCGCCATGGTCGACAGCATGGCGAGGTGACGGTCGGAGACGAATTCGAGCCCGGCGTCGGTAAGTTCTGTGGTCACGTCATCAATCTATTCGGCACGGCTGAACACGAGGGTCGGCGGGCGCCGGACTACGCGACGGCCAGCAGCTGGGCGATGGCGTGCTCGGTGGTGGGGCGGCTGAACAGGTACCCTTGGGCGCGGTCGCAGCCGAGCTCGATGCACCATTCGAAGTGTTCTTCGGTCTCGACGCCCTCGGCGACGACCCGGAGCCCGTAGTCGTGCGCGGTTCGCACGGCCGCGCGCAGGAGCGCGGCCGACGCCTCCATGTCGCGAATGAGCGACTGGTCGATCTTCAGCTCGGTGGCCGGCAGCACGAGCAGCCGGTCGAGGGAGGAATGGCCGGTTCCGAAGTCGTCGACCGAAATGCCGAGACCCAGCTCGCGCAGCTCGACGAGCCGTTCGCTCACCTCGGGAACGTCGGCGATGGGCAGCGATTCGGTGACCTCGACGGTGATGTTGGCGGGCGACAGCGCGTGTCGCTGGATGTTCTGCTGCACACGGTCGAGGAACTCGAGGTCGAGCAGCTGTGCGGCCGAGACGTTCACGGCCACGTCGATGCGGTGGCCGAGGGCGAGGAAGTCCGCTGCCAGACGGCAACCCTCGTCGATCATGAAGTCACCGATCCGATTGATCAGGTGGTGCTCCTCGGCGATCGGGATGAAGATCTCTGGGGGCACCGAACCGAGCTCGGGGTGATTCCAGCGGGCGAGCGCCTCGACCGCCACGATCTGGCGCGTCTGCACATCGATCTGCGGTTGGAAGAGGGCGACTATCTCGCCGCGGTCGACGGCACCTTCGAGGTCGGACACTAGATTCACTTCGCACTCCGGATCACGTCGTAGGCTTTGCAATCTCACAAGCCTCGTTGTCGCGCAACCCTTTTGCAATGGTAATTTCGGTGCGCCGACTTGACGTACGCTACGCGCCCTGCGGTGAGGCTGCCGGGTCGGTGCTGCGGGACAACTCGAATTCCCGCTCGGCGAGAGCCGCGACATCCGCAAGATTCTGCTCGTCGTATGCTGACGCCACGTGCTGCTGTTCGTCAAGCACCCAGATCGTTCCGAGTCGGCGGTTGTCGTGGCCCGAGAGCACCGAACCGGTGACGCGTCGCATATACGAGCTGCCGGGCACCAGAGGGCTCGGGCTGTCGCGCGGGTCGACCAGGAGCGCGGACTGGTCGATGAGATGGGCGTCGATTCCGACGTGGGAGACGATGGTGGGCTCGCCGTTCTCGTCGGCGACGATGATGACGATGGCGGCGTTGAGAAGCCGCGATGCGACGCGCGCGATGCGGGCGAAGACTTCGGATGACACCTCGGTCACCGTCGCGGCGGCGGGCACGACGCCCACGGGTTCTGCGGAAGACGCCTCCGCTTTGCGTTCGAGCCCGATGAGCTCGCCCAGCGCCTGCACGACCTGGGTGCTCGACGGCCGGTCTGCGGGCTCGCGAGCGGTCATCGCCGACAGCAGCGCCGCCCAGGGGGCCGAGAGCGTCGTCGGAATCACGGGGTCGCGCACGAGGCGGCCGGTCGCGCTCTCGAGCTGCGTGCCCGGGAACTCGTTCTTACGGGTGAAGCACTCCAGCAGGCTGAGGCCGAGGGAATAGACGTCGGACGCCGGCAGGATCGTGTCGCGCATCGCCTGCTCGGGGCTCAGGTAGGCGGCGGTGCCCAACGTCTCGCCCGAGTCGGTCACGTGCGTCTCCATCAGCACGGCGATACCGAAGTCGGCGAGTTTTGCGCGCCGACGCTCGTCATTGCTGCCGTAACGGACCATGAGCATGTTCGCCGGCTTGACGTCGCGGTGGATGACGCCGTTGCCGTGGATGTACTGCAGGCCCTCGGCGATGTCGAAGCCGATCTGTGCGATCTCCAGACCGGTGAGGCGCTCGGTCTCGATGAGCGTCTTGAGGGTGGAACCGGTGACGAGTTCCATCACGAGGTACATGCGGGATCGCGCGCGGTTCTTGTTGGCGACGATTCCGGCGTCGATCAGCGTCACCAGGCCATGGTGATTCAGCCGCGCGAGCACCTGGAGCTCGTGCTCCTGGCTCGACACCTCGGCGATCTCACCGAGAGGGGCGTTGAAGAGCTTGACCGCGACCTCCCGGTCGAGGAACTCGTCGTGAGCGCGGTACACCGAGGCCATGCCGCCGGTGCCGATGAGCGACAGGATCTGGTAGCGATCGTTCAGCCGCGAGTACGGCTGGGTGTCGGGCACGCTCAATCTTCTTCGGGAACCGCGGGCTTCTCCGCCGGTTCCTCGGTGACCTGCATTCCGAGCGGGGTCGCCGCCGTCAGCATCAGCTGGTCGAGCCAGGTGCGGTTGACGCTCGCCGCGCGCGAACCGGAGTAGAAGAAGTGCAGGGGGACGCCGTTGTCGATCCAGATCGAGTGGCGGCCGCTGCCCTGCTTGTGGTGGATTTCCCAGGTGAGGAAGAAGTGCTCGGCACGCCGAAGCTTCGCGCTGATCGCGATTTGCAGGTGAGTCGCAGTTCGGTCGTCGAACTCGAACTCTTCGCTGTTGTACTTCAGGTAACCCACGTGCGGTCTCGTCTCATTTAGGGCAACTTCTGCGCTGAAAGTCGTGCGCGATCGACGCGAAGGCGGTGAACTGCCTTCGCTCAAGGGTAACGTGTGACGTCGAGTGGTAATTGCGCCCTCGGAATTAGGAGTATGGGGTTTCAGTGATCATCAACAGGCTGACGGTCGACGGCAGAGACTATTTCCTCCCGGAACCGATCACCGAACTGCGCGAGCAGATTCTGAAGGCGATCCAGAACGGTGGCGGTTACGTCAACATCCCACCGCTCAACAGCGGACCCGGGGTAGACATCCTGTTCTCTCCCGGCATGCCGGTCGTCTGGGCGCAGATCGCCATGGGCGGCGACCCGGGCGACCAGCCGTCGACGCCTCTCGAGCACCACGACGGAGCACTGGACTCGCTGTAGACCCTCACGAGGCCCTACACGACGAACGCCCCGCACAACGAAGGCCCCGACGCAATGCGTCGGGGCCCGAATCGTTGAGTAGGCGTCTTACTTGAAGACGTCCTTGATGTTCTCGCCGGCCTGCTTGGCGCTCGCCTTGGACTGGTCGTTGCGACCCTCCTGGGCGGTGTCGTGATCGTTGGTGGCATTGCCGAGGGCTTCCTTGGCCTTGCCGGCTGCCTTCTCGGCGGCGTTCTGAATCTTGTCTCCAGCACTCATAGTGCACCCGCTTTCTTCGTTGAGGTGCCTGCCACGGTACGCCGCACCGCGCTGGAAGAACCCCTCATTGCGCGAGAGACGGTCGCGCGCTAGGCCGGGCTAGTGCCGTCGTGCTCGTGGCCGTCGTGCTCATGGGGCGGGCGCTCGCCGGTCAGCACCGAGATCGGTTCCGCGCACGAATCGCCTCTCCATGCCTCGAGGCCCTCGCGGATCGCGAAGACCGCGATCACGAGTGCCGCCACCGAGTCTGCCCACGCCCAGCCGAGAAGCGTGTTGAGCACGAGGCCGGCGAGAAGTGCGGCGGAGAGGTAGCTGCAGATCAGCGTCTGCTTCGAGTCGGCGATCGCCGAGGCCGACCCGAGCTCGATGCCCGTGCGTCGTTCGGCCCAGCTGAGCAAGGGCATGACGGCGAGGCTCACCGCGGCGAGCACGATGCCCACCGTGCTGTGTTCCGCCTCGCGCGCCCCGAACAACGACAGGGCGACGTCCACCATGACGTAGGCGGCCAGCCCGAAGAACGAGACGGCGATGACGCGCAGGGCGACTCTCTCGCGTTTTTCGGGATCTGGCGCCGCGAACTGCCAGGCGACCGCCGCGGCCGACAGCACCTCGACGATCGAGTCGAGCCCGAACCCGATGAGGGCGGCCGACGACGCCGCCGTGCCCGCCGCGAGCGCGATGACCGCTTCGACCACGTTGTAGCCGATCGTGAGGCCGACGATGATGCGGATGCGGCGCTGGAGGACACTTTTCCGTGGGGGGCCGAGCGCGCCACGCGCGGGCTGTCGCGGCTCGGGTGCGGTGGGGCTCGTCACGACGACAGCAGCGCCCGGGCGCTCGAGTCGAGGGCTTCCGGCACCACGCGGTAGTACGCCCACTTGCCGCGTTGCTCGCGGGTGGCGAGACCCGCGGCGACGAGCTTGCCCATGTGGTGGGAGACGGTCGGTTGCGCCAGTCCGACGGGCGCGGTGAGATCGCAGATGCAGGCCTCGCCCCTGTCGCTCGCGGCGATGAGCGACAGTAGCCGCACGCGGGTCGGGTCGCCGAGCGCCTTGAACACCCGGGCGATGCGCTCGGCCTGCTCGACGTCGAGCGCGCCGCCCGTGACGGTGGCGCAGCAGGAGGCGAGATCGGCGTCGAGGAGGGGGAGTGCCGTGGTCATGAAACGATCATGCCAGTCATATTGACATCTGTCGATACATCGACGAGTCTCGATGCATACGAGTGCCCGATGCGAGGAGATAAGCCGTGAACGCACTACCCGTCGTTGTCATCGGGGCCGGCCCCCAGGGGCTCGCCGCGGCAGCTCACCTGCTGGAGCGCGGGCTGGTGCCGCTCGTCGTCGAGGCCGGCACCGGCCCGGGCTCCGCCGTGTTTGAGTGGGGCCACGTGCGCCTGTTCTCCGACTGGAGCGAGCTGGTCGATGCCTCCGCCGCCCGACTGCTCGCGCCGACCGGCTGGGCGACCCCGGCGAAGGGCTACCCGACGGGTGCCCAGTGGGTGTCGCAATACCTGGCACCGCTCGCAGCCGTCCTGGGTGACAGGGTGCGCTACGGCACACGCGTGACCGGTGTCGGGCGCAAGGGGCCCGACGGCCTCGTCGACTCCGGGCGGGCGGGTCGGCCGTTCGCCGTGCACGTCACCGACGCTGCCGGCGCCGAGTCTCGCATCGACGCGCGCGCCGTCATCGACGCTTCGGGCACGTGGGCGCAACCGGGCCCGGCAGGTGCCGACGGGCTTCCCGCCCTCGGTGAGCGCGCGGCATCCGAGCACCTCTCCTACCGCATCCCCGACTTCGCCGACCCCGAACCGTTTGCCGGCCGGCACACCGTCGTCGTCGGCAGCGGTCACTCGGCCGCCACGGCGGTCAATGAGCTCGTGCGCGTCGCGAAGCGGCACCCGGCTACGCGAATCACCTGGGTGCTCCGTCGCGGAACCGTCGGCAACACGTTCGGCGGCGGCGATGCCGACGAACTTCCCGCGCGCGGCGCGCTCGGCGCCCGGGCCAGAGAGGCCGTGGAGGCGGGAATCGTCGACCTGGTCACCGGCTTCCGGATCGAGTCCGTGACTGGCACCGACGGTGGCGCCGTGCTCGCCTCCGAAGACGGCCGCGAGCTTCCCGTCGCACACCGTGTCGTGGTGCTCACCGGGTTCCGAGCCGACCTGTCGTTCCTGTCGGAGCTGCGCCTCGAGCTCGATCCGACGCTGCAGGCGCCCGTGCGCATCGCGGCCAATGTCGACCCGAAGGTGCACAGCTGCGGGTCGGTGCGGGCCACCGGCGCGAGCGACCTGGCGCACCCCGAGGCGGACTTCTACCTCGTCGGGGCCAAGTCGTACGGGCGAGCACCCACGTTCCTCGCCCTCACCGGCTACGAGCAGGTGCGCAGCGTCGTCGCGGCGCTCGCCGGCGACCACGCCGCCGCGGCGCGCACCCAGCTCGTGCTGCCGGACACGGGGGTGTGCGGCGGATCCGGAACGTTCGACGTCTCCGGCGAGGGCGACGGGGGGAATTGCTGCACGCCGTCACCCACACTGATCCAGATCGGGCGAGCTCCGACGTCCGTCTAGGGGAGCCACGCCTTCGGCGCACGGGGCGTCAGTTCGCGAAAGCCTCGCGGAGCGCCCGCTCGTCCTCTTCGCTCAGGTTCGTCTGGATGAGTTCCATCTCGGTGCCCGCGAACGCCTTCCGTACCTCGTCGGTGACCGCGTCGCTGGAGAGAACGAAGAGCGCCGACGTGCCCGGGGTCACCGACGCCCGCACCTGTTCGATGAAGGCGTCGTCTATCCCCACGTCGCGGAGGGAAGCGGAAAGCGCCCCCGCGGCCAGGCCGATCGCGGTTCCGAGCAGCGGGACGAAGAAGATGAGGCCGACGAGGAACCCCCAGAACGCTCCGCCGAGTGCGCCGAGCGATTCGTCGAGGCTACGGGTCTTCGGTTTTCTGTCGTCGATGTCCCAGGACACGACTGCGGCGTCGTGAAGCGTCACGAGTGCGCCGTCGTGCAGCGCTCGAAGCGTGCGGCCCGCGTCGTCGGCGCCCGTCGCCGTGTCGAACTTCCAGACGGAAAGGGTGGCCATCGTCGTTCCTCCTTGTTCGGCGTGGGCACCGGTGGGCGCGTCACTGTTCACATGGTCGCGCTCCGTCGACGAATGCACAACCAGCCCGCGCTTCAGCGGCCCGGGCGTTCCCAGCCCGCGACGACCCGCGCCACAGCAATGACCAGAAAGAGCTGTCCGGTAATCGCCTCCGCAATAGCAATGGTCCGTCCGACCGCCCCGACCGGTACGAGGTTTCCGTAGCCGGTTGTCGTCAGGGTCGTGAAAGAGAAAAAGAGTTGATTCGTCAACGAATCATCCTGACGCTCACCGAACGTCGGCAGACCCGTCGCGAGCGACACCACGTTGTACAGGAATGCGAAGAACATGCCAACCAAGACATAAGCAACAATCGCGGCGAGCAGGCTCTGCCCGTCGACATGCCGGCGTCGCAGCTGGTGGGCGATGACCGCAGCCGGGGCAACCAGATAGGCGAAGGCGGATGCCGCGGAGAGCACGACGTCGAGCACGTGGCCTTGAGCGCCGGTCGCCCACACCACAACGGAAGCCGCGCCGGCGACAGACAACACGATCCATCCCGTCCGACGCGCCCGTTCGTTGACCTCGGCTACCCGCAGGATCATCGCAACCGTCGCGAGCTGCACCAGGAAGGCGATGGAACTGGTGTTCGGCGTCACCTGGCCCGCGCACAGCGCGTACGACACCCCGACGAGAAGCAGTACAAGCGTGTAGCCGCCCAGCGACGACGCCCGTGCAGCTCTCGGCATCGCTGGCTCGGTCATCGTCTCAAACCTTTGATTCAGTTGTGTTCTGGGTTGCTCGACGGTACCCGCGCACCCGTTCGGGCACGTCACACGCGACGGATGACGTCGGGCGAACGAACCGTCGATACCGTCGACGTCAGGAAGAGACGGCGAGTGTCGCGGGTGGAAGGCGAAACATGGACGGAGTGCTGGCGGCGAATGTCGTGTGGATCATCGCCGTGCTCGTGGATTTCGCGATCCGGGTCGCCGCGATCATCATCATCCCGCGCGGCCGAAAACCCAGCTCGGCCATGGCCTGGTTGCTCGCGATCTTCTTCATCCCGTTCATCGGCATTTTCTTCTTCCTGCTCATCGGCAGCCCGAAGCTCCCGCGGAAAAGACGTGAGAGACAGAGAGAAATCGACGCGCTCATCGACGAGCGCAGCAACGAGATCGCGCCCGTGGTTCGACGCGACGACTGGCCAAAATGGTTCGGGCCCGTCGTCACCATGAATCGTGCGCTCGGCCGAGTACCGATTGTCGGCGGCAATACGGCCGTGCTCATCGACGACTACGAGCGGTCGATCGCAGAGATGGCAGGGGCCATACGTGATGCGACCACCTTCGTGCACATCGAGTTCTACATCGTGTCGTTCGACGCGACGACGGCCGGGTTCTTCTCCGCAATGGAGGCGGCCGTGCGCCGTGGTGTCCCGGTCCGGGTATTGCTCGACCACGTGGCATCCGTCAGGGCGGTCGGCAACAAACAGACGATCGCCGAAATGAACCGCATCGGGGTGCAATGGAGCTACATGCTGCCTGTGCAGCCGCTGAAGGGTAAGTACCAGCGCCCCGACCTGCGCAACCATCGCAAGCTCGTCGTGGTCGACGGCGAGGTCGCCTTCATGGGCTCGCAGAACCTCATCGCCCGCAGCTACAACTCTCCAAAGAACATCAAGCGGGGCCTCATGTGGCACGAGCTCATGACGAGGGTCACCGGCCCCGTCGTGAGCGGGATCAATGCGATCTTCCTCTCCGACTGGTACAGCGAGACCGATGAGATGATCATGCACGAGCACCTGCGGGTCGCGGACGTCGTCGCCGACACGTCCGATGCTGCCGTCGACTGCCAGGTAGTGCCGAGCGGCCCGGGCTACGACAGCGAGAACAACCTCCGGCTCTTCCTGGCCCTCGTACACTCCGCGCAGGAACGCGCCATTGTCACCAGCCCCTACTTCGTGCCGGACGAGGCCATGCTGTATGCGCTCACGTCAGCGTGCCAGCGGGGCCTCGAAGTGCAGCTGTTCGTGTCGGAGATCGGCGACCAGGGGCCGGTCTTCCACGCCCAGCGGTCGTACTACAGCGAGCTGCTCGCGGCAGGCGTGCGCATTTTCATGTACCCGGCGCCCTACATCCTGCACGCGAAACACCTCTCTATCGACGACTCCGTCGCGGTGATCGGATCGAGCAACATGGATATCCGTTCGTTTGCCCTCGATCTCGAAATCTCTCTCGTCGTGCATGGCGAGTCGTTCGTGAAACAGATGCGTGCGGTCGAGGCCGATTATCGCGCGGTGAGCCGCGAACTGACCCTCGACGAGTGGGCGAGGGAACCGCGCAGCTCGACGGTGCTGGACGGCGTCGCCCGGCTGACCTCCGCGCTTCAGTGATCGTCACACCAACGGGGTGATGCCGGCGCGGGAGGCGCGTGGCTACCGTGACTCGACGGCAAACCCGCTGCCGCGCTATTTGGAAAGGCCGCCGATCATGGACTTCTGGGAATTCATCTGGTACTTCTTTTGGGCGTACATCGTCATCTCGTTCATCGCCGTGCTCATCGGCCTGATCTTCGACGTGTTCCGCGACCAGTCGCTGGGCGGGTGGGCCAAGGCCGCGTGGGTCGTCTTCCTGGTCGTGTTGCCGATCATCGCTTCGGTCGTCTACCTCATCGCTCGGGGTGGCAAGATGACCGAGAGGCAGATCGAATACGCGAAGAGCGCGCGCGCCCAGACGGACGACTACATCCGCACGGTGGCCTCGACGTCGTCGGCGGACGAGATCGGGAAGGCTCGAGCACTCCTCGACGCCGGCTCGATCACCACTGCCGAGTTCGAGACGTTGAAGTCGCGAGCGCTTGCGGGCGCCTCCGCCCCGGCCGGCGCCGTCTGACCGGCTAGTCGACCCGGATCGGGACGCTCACGTCGGCCCCGCCCTCTCGGGTGAGCCGCTCGCCGATGGTGACCATGTCGGCGCGGGCACGAACCCCCCGGCAAAGAGCGCCTCACCCTGAGCTCGTCGAGCACCGCCATCGCGACCACGAGCGACTCGTCAGGGTAGGCGAAGCCTCCCAGATCGAGCATCGCCGCATCGGGTCTCTGGTCGACGATGTCCGTGACCGTCTCCAGATCGCCGGCCCACACACTCCAGTCGGTCACGGGCAGGTTTCGCGGGAACAGGCACGGCACGGATGTCTGCGCGTTCTCACGTCTAAGGGGTGATCTCCAGCTCGAAGGGACGCGGCAGCATTGCTCTTGCCACACCGTCGAGGACACGAGCGAGGAAATCATGGCCAATCTGTCCAACGCCGATCTCCTGAGGCGGATCGAGGAACTCGAAGCCGAGAACCGGGAACTCCGCGAGCACGAGGTCACGAGTCCCGAGTCGACCCTTTCCGGTGATGGTGCACCCGTCGAGAAGCGACGTGGCTGGGGGTGGACCCTGTTCGCCGCCGCCCTCATCACCATCGGATCGCTGCTGGCCCCGGTCGCGGTGGTCGCTTCGTGGGCACGGGTCGTGCTCACCGACACCGACCGCTTCGTCGCGGCGTACGCCCCCTTGGCCGGCGACTCCCGGATTCAGGCCTACGTCACCGACTCGACCCTCGTCGCGATCAAGGAGCAGGTCGACGTGCCGCAGATCACCGATGACGTGATCGACGGCATCACCGATTTGGGCACCGGCCCCGCGGCCACTCAGGCGCTGGAGCTGCTCAAGGGCCCTGCCGCGTCGGGGGTCGAGTCCCTCATCAAAAGCGGTGTCACGACATTCGTCGCGTCGGACGCGTTCGCCGATGTGTGGGAGTCTGCCCTGCGCCTGAGTCACGCCCAACTGGTCGCCCTGATGGAGAACGACCCTGACGCGGCGATCGCGATCGGCGCCCGTGGTGAGATCGGCATCCAGCTCGGTCCGATCGTCGACGCGGTCAAGGTCGCTCTCGTCGATCAGGGAATCGACCTCGCGAACCAGATCCCCGCCGTCGACCGCACGATCGTCGTCGCTCAATCCGACGCTCTGCCCTCGGTCCAGCTCGCTTATGGACTCGCCCTGGCCGCCGGCTCGTGGTTTCCCTGGATTGCCATTCTGTTTCTTGCCGCCGGTGTGCTCGTGGCGCGGCGCCGCTCAGTCGCGCTGATCTGGGCCGCCGCCGGCCTGGCGACCGCCATGCTCGTGACCCTCGCGGCCTTGGCCGTGGGGAACGTCGCGCTCGTCTCTGCGGTCAGTCCGTCCCTGCTGCCGTCCGGCGTCGCCGGGCTGCTGTTCGAGACGGTCGTGGTGGACATGCGCGCGACAGCGGTCGCGGTGCTCGTGCTCGCGGTGGCCGTCGCGGTTGTGGGCTGGCTCGCCGGCCCATTCGACGTGCCGCGCCGCCTGCGGGGTTTCGCCGGTGAGGGAGCCGCGCGGATACGCTCCGCGGCCGAGCGCCGGGGCATCACGACCGGTCGCACGGGGGAGTGGATCTACCTGCGTCGCGGCCTGCTGCGCGCCGCCATAGCGGTGGTGGGCGCCGCGATCGTGCTGTTCGTGCGGCCCATCACCGTGGGGCTCACGCTGTGGACGCTGGTTCTCGCTGCCCTTGCCCTCGCGATTCTGGAGCTGGTTCAGCGCCCGGTCGCCACCATCCCCGCACCCGCCGAAGACGACGTGCCCGTCACGATCGCGCAATAACCCGAACACTCAACGAAAGGACTGAATCATGAGCAACGCGACTGGGTATCGGAGCTCGTCGGACTGGACCGACTGGGTGCGTTTCGCCGGCGTCATCCTCATCGTCGGCGGCATCTTCAACCTCATCCAAGGTCTGGCGGCGCTCCTCGGCCCTGATGCCTACTTCGGCGTGGTCAACGGCGAGCTTCTCGTCTTCAACCTCGAGGGCTGGGGATGGTGGAATGTGCTGATCGGCGCTCTCACGCTCCCGACCGGAATCGCGCTCCTGAGCGGGGCGACCTGGGCTCGCATCGTGGCCGTTGTTCTCGCCATAGCGAGCGCCGTCGTGCAGATGATCCTCGTGCCCGTTCAGCCCTGGTGGTCGTTCATCGTCATCGGCATCGACGTGCTCGTCATCTACGCCATCGTCGCGCACGGTAAAGAACTCCGCGACCAGAACTGACATGCTGTTCGACGAACCGCAGTCCACCGCGAAACGCCCCATTCCGTTGAAGCGGTTGCTGCGTCATCCGGTCGCCGACTTCGAATCGCTCGAATCCGCCGCACTGATGGTGGGCGCGGCCGTGTTCGTCGTGGTCGCCGCCGTGTCGGTTTTCGTGTTCTGGGGCTATGACGTTCCGATCGCCGGGCCGGGCTCGATCGGCCAGTACGTCGCGTTCACGGCCGCGCTCGCCACGATCGTCGTGTTCGTCGCAGCCCGCATCCTCGTCAGCGGCGGCTCGGCCCCCGGCGCGCGGTCGAACGACAGGCTCAGCGCTCCCGGGGTGCGGCTGCGCTGGTACGACATCGCAGCGATCGCTCTCGCACACAGCGGGATTGCGCTGCTGGGATGGCTCGGCATGGCGAGCCTGTTGGACCGCAGCTTCCAGGGTGCCGTCGTGTTCCCGATCTCGGCGGCCGTGCTCGCCGCTGCCGCTGTCGCGGTCACCGCGTACGCCGTATTCCTTTCCGCCGTGCACCTCACGCCGATGCTGCTCTCGGTCGTGCTCGTCGTTTTCCTGGTGGTCGGATGCTTCGCCAGCATGCTGAGCGCCACCGACCCCCTGTGGTGGCAGAAGAACCTGAGCACCCTGGGCATCCCCGACGACGTGTCGGCGCTCGCATTCAACATCACGCTCATCGTGGGCGGGGTGATCGTGACCGTCATCGCGCACTTCGCGACCGCTTCGCTACCGGCGACGAGCCCGAAGGAGCAACGGGGTCGCGGTATCGTTCGCGGCGGGCTCGTTCTTATGGGCGTTCTGCTCGCGTGTGTCGGCCTGTTTCCGCTCGACCGGTCGATCACGCTCCACAACATCTCCGCGACCGGGATGGCGATCACGTTCGGTGTGCTCGCGATCGGGCTCGGGCGATTCGTGCCGTCGATGCCGCGCGTTTTCGTGCTGCTCGGCTACGTGTTCGTCGCGGCGATCGTCGTGCTGGCGATACTCTTCGCGACCGGCTACTTCACCCTGACCGCGGTCGAACTGATCGCCTTCCTGCTGATCTTCAGCTGGTTGATCGTGTTTCTGCGCAACGCGGGGGAGCCAGGAGATGGCACTCGGTCGACTCGCGCCGATGGTTGATGTAGCCTCACGTTTACGCCTGATCGCTTTTCGAGGATGAACCGAGGAGGTCAAATTGTCTCGCGGAGACATGATCGCACCGCCGCGTTTCGGCCAGCACGCGGTTCTAGGCGCTCTAGCTATGAGCGTGATCATGCTTCTCGCGGCGTGCTCGACCTCCGGTCCGAATGCTCGCGACGAGGCACTTGCCGATGCTCGCGTCAGTATCGACAAGGTTTCCGCCGTAGCAGTCGAAAGCGCCATAGGCCTCGATCTCGCCAGCTACTCGCTCGCCGTATCGCGCGGCGAGGCCTGGCCGAAGCCTGCCTTTTCGACAATTCAGGAAGATTCGCGAGAATTTCTTCCCGGTTGGGCGAGAGGGGCGTCGTTCGATGTCGGGACCGATCAATCAGGTTCTTACCCGCGCGTGGTGATCAGTTATGCCGTACCCGGGCAGGGTGCCGTCGGGAGCGGGTTCCACACGAAGGTGAGCGACGTGTTGGTCTGTGTGAAGATAGGAATCGAATTCATCGACGATCAGGTCGCGGTCCGAATGCCTCCAACTGTCGCCGCGATCCCATGCCCGGAAGACGTACAACAGTATTTCGGACCCGACGAACTAGTGACGCTCGACGAGGTGCTTGCAACGGGGCACGGACCGAAGCAGTAAACGCGAAACGTACGTGATGCCCCAGACACAGCTGACTAGGGACTTCAAACAACGTGCCGAGGATCCCGCCGCAGCTGCGCAACCGGCCGCGGTGGCGTCGCCTTCCGGCTGATCTTCAGCTGGTTAATCGTCTTCTTGCGCAATGCGGGCGAGCCAGTCGGCGACGAGGGCCGAGCACAGACCGGCCTGCTCGAAGAGGATGTTGTGACCGGCCGCGTCGAGTGCGGCGAACGACGCGCGCGGATAGTGATCTATTCGGTTCCAGGCATCGCGGTAGCCGACGACATCGTCCTGTCGGCCGGTAATGTGCAAGCTCGGTTGTAGGAACGGCTCAGGGTGCGCCACCTCGGGTTCACTGTCGAGCAAATAGCTGCGCGCAATGCGATCTAAGGCGTGCTTGTCGGCGCCTTCGATACCGGGCAGAACGAATTGCATGAACGCCCGTGCGTCGTCGGTCGACTCGACAACGGCGTCTTGCCGGTACTGCTCGACCGCGCCCCCGAGAATCGGCTCGATAAGGGGTTCTCGTGCCAGCACGGTTCGTGGCGGGACGTTTCGCTGATCGTGCGGGGCAACGAATACCCCGGCCACAGTGGCGAGTCCGAGAATCTGTGTGCGCAGCTCGTGGGCGACATAGCGGGCGATCATCCCACCGAACGAGCTTCCCAGAATGGCGAACGGCTCGTCGCCGAGGCGCGTCAGGAGTTCTCTGACAACCGCGTCCGCGACCTCCTGCGTGCTGTGAATCGTGTCCACCGGCGAACCGCCCGCACCCGGAAGATCGAGGTAGATCCGTCGCCATTGACCCGAGCGCTCGAGCGTCGGCTCGAGCGGGAGCAGGCTTCGATGATCCAGACCGAATCCGTGAAGCAGCACCACCGGGGTGCCAGAACCTTTTTCGTATGCGAACACTTTGCGAGACTATCGGTGTCGCGAAGCCATGCGACCCAGGGTCTGCGGGATGAGGATCGCCGGGATGATCAACTCGGAAACCGCGGTCGACGCGGCGCTCGTCGCCGACATCATCGACGCCGAACTGACCGAGGTCGCCCGATCATGGGGGCTGGGTGAGACCCGGTCGGTGGTCATTCTCACCCGCGGTAGCTGGCCCGTGGTCATCACCATCGCACCGATCGACGCCCACACGGGCGTATCGGTGTCGATACGGGAGGAGCCGTTCACGGGCGGCCCCGCCGGCCACGCCGGACCGGCGATGAACCTCGTCTGTGCGCTACTCGACCAAGAACTGTCGATAGCCGGAACCGGGGTTTCGACCGGGCCAACCCGCGATACGTAGGTGGTTGTCGCGCGCCGGGCCACACTGGACAATGTGTCAGCGTCGGACCCGCGCGGTTTGGCGATGTTCGTGCTCGAACGCCAAGCGAGTTTCGCCATCCCACTCCGGACAAGCGACCGGACCATCGGTCGCATACGCGCAGCGTCGCTGCACCGACGGGTTTAGTTCCTTGGCTAGACCTTTTGCCAAGCAGCTCGGTTGCCATTCCGTCCCGGAACTCGTTCAATCTTTCCGACATTGCGCAATGCGTAGAACACTTCCTTCACGGTGTTCTCGGACTGAATGCCCGTTAGCTCTCGCGCTGTTCTGTTCGTGATCTCTTCATGAGCGGCTAGATACTCCATAATTAGTTCTTCAGGTCGAGCCAGCCGCTCGTGCGGCAACGTTGCGATGAAGTAATTGCCTTCAACTTTGTAGCGCGGCGCCTTTAATCTTGCAGCCATCATCTTGTCTCGGGCAGTCGTGAGACCCTCGCCAATGTCTTGATTTAGCGGATTAGGGTAGCGGTTGAGCAGTCGCAGAACCTTTGGATTGCGAGAAGTGCGTTCTGTGAACAAGAGCTCCAGAGTCATCTGTCCGGCGAGGCCGCCTAGACTGCGAACTTCAACACGGTTGTCGAAGATCGAGATGTGCACATCGTCTGAGAGGTTGTAGTCCCTGTGGATAACCGCGTTGACGACGAGTTCCTTAAGCGCTTCGGGCGGGTATTTCATCGGCACGAGCGAACCATCGGGCTCTAAGACCGACACGGACTCGACAATCGAGGTAGTCCTCTCCAAGGCGCTCTCGACGAGCGTTCTGAGGGGTCCATCAACCGTTATGGGTGGAAAAGCGAGGTGTTCTCGACGAGGTTCACCCGCGGTCTCATAGCGCGAAATCTTGATCGCGCATCGTTTGGGAACTACAGATGACGGGTACTCCGAGAAAAGGAGGGCGGCCGACACCTTCGCCTGCCCGGTTTGCTGGTCTCCGATTCGCTCCCTGCGCGCGAAGTCGGTCGGGTTGACGTGAGGACTGTAGGTAGAGAGGAAGACTTGTAGCTCTGGCTCCGTACTCAATTCCGCCACCGAATAGTCCGCCAAGCTTTGGTCCTCGTAGCTCATGGAACCCTTTGCGAGCTGCAGATCGACGATCTGTTGGCCAGAGATCTCCGTGGAGCTTGCGCCTCGCCGCACGTAGACCTTGTTGGCGGCGGTGTAGTGGACGTCGCCGCTCTTCTCGACGCGAACCATGCAAGCGAGGCCTTGACCCTCATGGCCCTCAACGAGGTAATACTCGTAGGAGTATTGGACCGGCGGGCGTATGTCCGAAGTCAGCGACTGGTGGATGAAGTTCGACTCTTCGATGTTCGGGAAGCCGGACCAGAGCGAGATGCCCGATCCCGATGCCTGGTCCTCAATCCCAACGATGAATTCACCGCCGTCTGTGTTCGCGAGCGCGACTGCGATTTTTTGAATTACGGCCCCGCCGCTACGTAAGCTTTTCTGGTCCCAAAACGGCGATTCGTCACGCTCGATAAGAGCAAGGGCGTCTGGCAGCGAGATCTGTACGGTGTTCACGCCGCGAGCGTATCGGTGTATTGATCGAATGTCAGGTAACGACGCCCGTATCGAAAAAAGAGATGAACGCCGCTCGGTGCGTCGAGTCGTAATGAATCGAGGGGAAGCGCGTGGCGGAGTTGCGCGCAGCAGGTAGATGATTTGCAATGGTGCAGACCGTGTGACGGCCGCGTGGTCGCGAAATCACCAGGCGGACGTGGATATGTGAGTCAGGGTCGGGACCCCTACAGGGTCCAAGTCGCGACGGTCGGGTGTCCGAGACTTCGATCCGCCTTCACGTCAGGGCGGAGCTACTTCAAGAGTCGCATGCTCTTCTTCACCTCGGCAAGCAAGTTCCTCTCGGCCGCTTGCAATCTCGCCTCATTGCCCTTTATGTTCAAATTCTTGGGTAAATCACCCGCCAGCGCGTCTGCGGCATCCGCGACTTCCTTCATCGCCAGGGCAGCCGGTCTTGGCGCGATTAGTTCGAATTCAGCTGCTCTTCCGCGAACAACCCTCACCATGCTTCGAGCGACAGAGCTAGCTTCGTGCGGCTTCAGTTCGTCAATTGTGTCGTGCGTCATCTGTAATCGAAGTAGGTCGTTGAGTACCGTTGCCACTTCCATGTAACCGTCCTTCAGCAAGCCGTCCCACTGTCGAGAGTCCTCGCGGGCTAATTTGCGGCGATCGCTCGCTCGTAGCGAGATGAATGCGATGATCGAGGCGACGACGACAAATGCTCCGGTGAGCGCACTTCCCCACCACCACGGAGTCTGGTTCTCGCTCACGAGTTGAACGAGGAGCGGCGATGGAGACGGTGTTGGGGTCGGAATCACACCGGAACAGTATCAGTGGCGCTAGCTATCGACGAATGATGCTCATGACTAGTCGGCAATAGCGGATAAGTACAGCGCTGGCGAAAGAGAGCCTGCCCTTATCGACCGGCCGACGTCCCGGCTCCGATCGCCGTGCGACGCTGATGCTGTGCCCGATGACCGATTCGCGCTCAGTCGCGGCCCCGTGCCCGGCCTACAGGATGGCGTCCTCCGATTCCGATGCCGTGGAGGGTATGGCAAGAATTCGAGTGACGGGTTTGCACTTGGGGCATCCCTTCGACTGCTTCCGGTTCTGTACTGTCTGCTGGTGGTTGTGGCCGTCTGTGAGGCAGCGCCACCAGTGCTTCTGGTCTCCGGGGAAGATTTCGTCGGCCGCTTTGAGGTTGAGATACGGGTGGTATTCCATGGACATCAAGGGCTCGACAGTCTCCAGGTCGTTGACTCCCGTGATGAGTTTGCGGCTGCTGCAGACCGAGCATTGCTGTCCGAGGGTGATCTTGTCGATCCTGGAGTGGTGTTCGTGGCCTTCGTCGCATAGCCACCAGACCTTGCGGCGCTCCCCGTGTGTCACGTGTTCTGCGGTGAGGCTGCCATTGAGGACGGGGTGCCAGAAGCGCGCGATGAGCGGGTGGGTTGCGGTGAGGCTCGTCCGAGTGTCGATTCCGCGCTCGCGTGTGCAGATGTTGCAGCCCTTCTTTCCGGAGGTGAGCTCCCACGGGCGGGCGAAGAAGATGTGACCTTCGGGGCATCGCCAATCCGCGAGTTCGTTGGAGCCTGCGCTGAGGGCGGAGGGTGAGCGGCGTTCGGACCACCCTTCGGCCCACATCGCTGCCTTCTCGGGGTGGGTGGTGAGGAGGCAGTTCTCGCCGGCGCGGATGGTGCGGTTAGAGCAGACCGGGCACCGGTAGCTGGGGAGGGTCTTCTTGGATGGGCTGACTTCGTGGCTGTGACCTTTCGGGCAGAGCCACATGTGGTTCGTACTGGAGTTGACGGCGACCTCCGCTGCGGTGAGTCCGCCGTTGCGGAGGGTGTCGAATTGAGCAGCGGCGGTCGGGTTGGCGGTCTGGAGGTCGTTATCGCCAGGGCGGACGCGTCGGGCGGTGCAGCGCCCGCATGTCGGCGTGTACATGGTCGGCGTCATCGTATTGGGCAGGACGGCAGGCGGGAGGTAGTCGAACGTGTGGTCGTCGTCGCAGGTGAACTGTCTCGGTTCGGCGTCGATGCTGGATGGGTTCAACCTGGCCAGGTCGGCGGTCTGAAGGGCGGAGCTGATCTCGGTGTCGCCGGTCGTGGCGAGGTAGAGACTGATGTCTTCGAACTCGCCGGTGTGGGCCGTGAGTGCGAGGGCCGTGCTGGTGCGGAGCGGGTAGTCGTGGTCGAGCTTTGCATGTCCGGACTGGGAGGCAGAAGTCCAGACCGATGCGTCACGTGACAGTGGTGCCCCCAGGCAGATTCGAACTGCCGCCCCTGCCTCCGGAGGGCAGTGCTCTATCCCCTGAGCTATGGGGGCCCAGGTGCTTCACTAGGGTAGCAGCGTCTGGACACACCCAAAGGCGCAGCCGGTATGAGCGCGTCCTAGGTAGGGTTGAATGATGACCGATTCATCGTGGCGCGACACGCTCAGAGCTCTTCCCGTCTTCGCAGGCGAACTTCCGGGATTCAATACGGATGCCGCCCCGGATTCCCCGATCCCCCTCGTCGAAGAGTGGCTGAGCTACGCCATCGACTCCGAGATCTCGCAGCCGCACGCCATGACGCTCGCGACCTCGGGGGCCGACGGATCCCCCTCGGCGCGCACCCTCATCCTCAAGGACGTCACCGACGACGGCCTCTGGTTCTCCACCCTCGACAACAGCCCGAAGGGCCGCGAGCTCGCCGCGAACCCGAAGGCCGCCCTCACCCTGTACTGGCGTGAACACGGCCGCCAGATCCGCATCACGGGAAGCGTCGAGAAGGGCCCCCGCGAGGTGAGCGAGAAAGACTTCCTCGCCCGCAAGCCGTCCGCGCGCGCCGCGGCGATCGCCGGACCCGAGAGCGAGATCCTCGCGAGCCAGGAGAAGTTCCTGGAGCGTGTGGAGGAGGCCAAGGCCATCTTCGAGTTCCGCCCCGACTTCGTGCCCGACGAGTGGAACGCCTACGTGGTGAAGCCGCAGACGGTGGAGTTCTGGCAGGCCTCCCGCGACCGCGACCAGATCCGTCTGCGCTACTCTCGCGAAGCATCCGGCTGGGCCAGGAATCTGCTCTGGCCGTAGGCCCGCACGGCGTCCTGAAAACGTCGACGTAGAGAAACCTCGCCGCAACAATCGCGTGGCAGGATCGTCGCATGCAGCGATCCGTCTCCGCCCACCTCGAGCTCGACATCTCGGGCCGAACCGACATGGTCTTCAGCCTCGCGGTGAGCGCGAACAGCGTGCTCGACCGCGAGAACCTGTCGATCACGCTCGACGGGGAGCCCCAGTTCGCCAGGGAGCTCGTCGACCGGCACGGCACGCGCCTGCACCGCCTCATCGGTGAAGCCGGCCGCATGGTCGTCGACTACACCGCCGAGGTCGCCGGGCGGGCGCAGCCGATGCCCGTCGACGAGATCGACCTCGTCGCCTACCTGCGCCCGAGCCGCTACTGCGAGAGCGACAGCCTGTTTCCCACGGCGCGCAGCGAGTTCTCGGGGCTGAGCGGGCACGCGCTGCTCACCGCCGTCACGCTGTGGGTGTGGGAGAAGCTGAGCTACGTGCCGGGGTCGAGTCTGGTGACGGATGGCGCGTCCCGCACGCTCATGGCCCGCCGCGGCGTGTGCAGGGACTATGCCCACCTCGTGATCGCGCTATTGCGCGCCCTCGACGTTCCCGCCCGCATGGCCGCCGTCTACGCGCCCGGACTGAGCCCGATGGACTTCCACGCGGTCGCCGAGGCCTACATCGACGGACAGTGGTGGGTCGTCGACGCCACCCGCCTGGCGCCGCGGCAGAGCCTGTTGCGCATCTCGACCGGCAGGGACGCGGCCGACATCGCGTTCCTCACCAACCACTGGGCCGGCCTCACGCTGACGAGGCTCGACGTGCTCGCGGTCGCCGACGTGCTGCCGGTCGACGACGGCCAGCAGCTGCTGCAGCTGGGCTAGCTGTACTGGTGAGGCAGGTTCGGCCGGTTCAGCCGCCGAGGCCCGCGAGCGCGGACGCGATGATCGGCTGGGCGTCGCCCGGCTCGTAGAAGGCGGGCGATACGGCGGAAACCCAGTACGGGCCGGTGAACGCTTCGGCGGACCCGCGCGTGCCGTCGAACTCGAAGTAGCCTTCGACGCCGTAGGTGGGCACCGAATTGCTGGTGGTCACGAAGTTGTTCTTAAGGTCGGTGAGCTTGTCGGTGGGCAGGTTCGCCACGGCAACGACGAGCACCTCGCCGCTGGTCTGGTTGACCCAGCCGCAGGCGAGGCCCTTGGCTTCGACGATCGTCGCCGCCTCGCTGCCGGGCTCGGGCGTGTATCCCTCGCTCAGGCCGAAGTTGGGGTTGAACGCGTAGATGGCATCGGGGGAGAGCAGCTGGTTGCAGCCGATCGTAACCGGGCTGCCCACGCTGATGGGCGACTGCGTTGCCGTGGGCTCCGGGGTGGGCGTCTTCGTCAGCCTGGGCGTCGAACTCGAAGTCGAGGTCGGCGCGGTGTTCGTGGCGGAGGGAGTCGCATCCGTTTCGCTCGCGCAGGCGGACACGGCGGTCGTCAGGACCGCGGCGAGGGCGAGGGTGACGAGAACGCGGGAGGCGATGGTAGGCATGCAGACATTCTCACCCACCGGGACGCGGGCGGATGCACGGGCGGCCATGACGCGCCGTGCTCGACGATAAGCTTGGCCATCGTGAATCCCGCTGACCTCTCCGCCTCCCTGCTCACCATCGTCAATACAGTGGTGGCCGGCCGCGACGGCACGCCCGTCGCGATCGACGACGTGGCCCTCGAGCGCCCACGCAACCGTGATCACGGCGACTGGGCGTCGAACATCGCGATGAAGATCGCGAAGTCGCTGGGCGCGAACCCGCGCGAGCTCGCCACGCAGATCGCCGAGGCGCTCACGGCAGTGGAAGGCGTGGCCTCGGTCGACGTCGCCGGCCCCGGGTTCAACAACATCACCCTCGATGCCGCCGCCGCCGGTGCGCTCGCGAAGACCATCGTCGACGTCGACGCCGACTATGGAACGGGCGACCTCTACACCGGCGTGACCGTGAACATCGAGTTCGTCTCCGCCAACCCCACCGGCCCCATCCACATCGGCGGCACCCGTTGGGCGGCCGTCGGCGACAGCCTCGCGCGCATCTTCTCCGCCCAGGGCGCGCTGGTGACCCGCGAGTACTACTTCAACGACCACGGCGCGCAGATCGACCGTTTCGCCCGCAGCCTCCTCGCGAGCTACCTCGGCGAGCCCGCCCCCGAAGACGGCTACGGCGGAGAGTACATCTCCGACATCGCCGCTCGGGTGATCGCCGACTACCCGGGCGAGCTGTCGACGATCCCCACCAGGGAAGAGGTGCAGGAGGTCTTCCGTTCCACGGGCGTCGAGCTGATGTTCGGTGACATCCGCGCCAGCCTGCACGAGTTCGGCGTCGACTTCGACGTCTACTTCCACGAGAACGAGCTGCACGAGTCGGGTGCGGTCGAACGCGCCGTCGCCCGCCTGCGCGACCTCGGCCACATCTACGAGGCCGACGGCGCCACCTGGCTACGCACCACGGAATTCGGCGACGACAAAGACCGCGTCGTGATCAAGAGCGACGGGGAGGCCGCCTACATCTCGGGCGACCTCGCGTACTACCTGAACAAGCGCGAGCGGGGCTTCGAGCGCAACATCATCCTGCTCGGTGCCGACCACCACGGGTACGTGCAGCGGCTCATGGCCATGACCGCCGCCTTCGGTGACACGCCGTTCTACAACCTCGAGATCCTCATCGGCCAGCTGGTGAACCTCGTGCGCGACGGCGAACCGCTGCGCATGAGCAAGCGCGCCGGCACAGTCGTGACGATGGAAGACCTCGTCGAGGCCGTTGGCGTCGACGCCGCGCGCTACTCGCTCGTGCGCTCGTCGATCGACACCGAAGTCGACATCGACCTCGACCTGCTCACCAGGCGCACCAACGACAACCCGGTCTTCTACGTGCAGTACGCCCACGCCCGCACCGGCGCGGTCGCCCGCAACGCCGCCGACTCGGGGGTGACCCGCGACGTCTTCGATGCGGGCCTGCTCACCCACGAGACCGAGAGCATCCTGCTCGGCACGCTCGCCGAGTTCCCGCGCATCGTGCGTCAGGCCGCCGAGCTGCGCGAACCGCACCGCGTGGCCCGGTACGCCGAAGAGCTCGCCGGCACCTACCACCGCTGGTACGACAACTGCCGCGTCACCCCGCTCGGCGACGAAGAGGTGACCGACGTGCACCGCACCCGGCTCTGGCTCAACGACGCCACCGGCATCGTGCTGCGTAACGCGCTGGCCCTGCTTGGCGTGAGCGCACCGGAGCGCATGTAGCCATGACCGAGACCGCCCCCGTCCTCCCCGCCGCCCCGAAGGTACGCCGTCGCTGGATCGGCTGGGTGGTCGCGGGCGGTGTGCTCGTCGTTCTGCTCGTGGTCGGTTTCTTCGTCGGCGAGGCCGCTGCGCGCGCCTACGCGAGCGAGCGCATCCACGACGAACTGGTCGCCGCCTTCGAGCTCGAGGCCGACCACCCCACCGACATCGACCTCGGCGGCGGATCGTTGCTGCTGCAGGCGGCGTCGGGAACGGTGGACCGGGTGGATGTCGCGATCGACGACGTTCCCCTCGGCGACCTCACCGGCGACGTGACCCTGGCCGCAACGGGCGTGCCGATCGACACGGCCCAGCCCGCCGAGACGATCGCCGCGACGGCGACGATCGACGAGCAGAACGTGGGCAGTCTGCGCGACTATCTCAGCGGCATCCAGCTCGATTCCATCACCCTCGGCGACGGTGTCATCGACGTCTCGGCGACCGTGCAGGCGCTCTTCCTCTCGGTGCCGGTGGCGGCCGCGATCGAGCCGACGGTGACCGACGGTCAACTCGTGTTCGCCCCGCGCTCGGTGACCGTGAACGGCTCCGAAGTGTCGGTCGACGAGCTGATGTCGGGTCCGCTCGCGGGCGTCGCCTCCGGGTTCCTCGGCGCTCAGACGTTCTGCGTGGCACAGTACCTGCCCGCGGCGATCACCCTCGACGGCGTGACCGTCACCACCGACGAACTGGAGTTGTCGTTCGCGGGCGAAAACGTGGCGCTCGGCGGGGGCGACCTGTCGACCAAGGGGACCTGCGGTTAGGCTCGCACCATGACGGGTGACTCGGGGATCCAGTGGACATCAATCGACGCACCCAAGAGCATCCCGCCCAGGTGGCGCTGGATCGGGTTTCTCGTCGCCCTTGCCGTGGTCGGCGGTCTCGTGGCGTTCGCACTGATCGAGGGCGACAAGATCGTGCGTGGCATCGCCTCCGACGTGGTGCGCTCGGGAGTGACCAGCGCGCTCGAACTGCCGGAGGGCCAGGAGGTCGACGTCGAGCTGGGTGACGGGCTGCTGATCTTCCAGGCGGTCACCGGGTCGATCGACTCGGTCGACGTGCGTATTCCGGGCATGCCCTTCGGCGCAGCGACAGGAACCCTCCTGCTCACCGTCGAGGGCGTCGCGCTCGACCCGAGCGCGCCCGTCGACATCCTCACCGCCCGCGTCGAACTCGACTCCGACAATCTCTCGCGGTATGCCGGCAACCTGAGCTCCGTGCCGCTGAACAGCGTGACGATCGCCGGTGGGGCGGTGGGAATCGGGGCGGTCATCGCCGACCAGCAGGTCGCCGTGTCCCTCGCGCCGTCCGTCTCGGGCGGTACCGTCGCGTTCACGCCCGTCGGAGTGTCGGCCGCCGGGGTCGCCACTACCGTGGAGGCGGTCATGGCCAGCCCGCTCGCGTCGCTCGCGGGACCCATGCTCACCTCGAGCGGCTTCTGCGCCGCGGAGTTGCTGCCCGCCGCGCTCACCCTCTCCGACGCGGCGGTGGTGGGGGAGCAGTTGGTCATCACCGCTACCGGCACCGACGTGAGTCTTTCGGGCCTCGGCAGCAAGGGCACGTGCGAAGCGCCCGCCGCCTAGCGCTATAGGATAAAAACGGCTTCAGGGACCAATCCGGGTTCGCTCGCCTCACTCAACAGCAAATTCCGTGAGGTACATCCGTGATGAGAAATCCGCTCGCCCCGTCGTGGCTCGAGCTGCCAGCAGACGCCAACCTGCTCGACCCTTCGGTCTGGTCGCTGAACTCCGAGCGCTCCACCGACGGCGAACTGCTGATCGCCGGGGTCGCGGCGACCGAGATCGCCGAACGCTTCGGAACACCCGTCTACGTGGTCGACGAGCTGGACGTGCGAACGCGGGCACGGGGCATCCGCGAATCGTTCGACCGCGAATTCGGCAGAATCGGTTCCCGCGTCAAGGTCTACTACGCGGGTAAGGCGTTCCTCTCCACCCAGGTGGTCGCCTGGATGATCGCCGACGGCCTCAACATCGATGCGAGCAGTGGCGGCGAACTGGCCGTCGCGCTCGCCGCCGGAGCAGACCCGGCACGCCTCGGTCTGCACGGCAACAACAAGAGCCTCCGCGAGATCGACCGCGCGGTGGGCGTCGGCATCGGAACGATCGTCATCGACAGCCTGGTCGAGATCGAGAGAGTGGCGGATGCCGCGTCCCGCCACGGTCGCGTGCAGCCGGTGCGCCTGCGCGTGAACAGCGGAGTGCACGCCCACACGCACGAGTACCTCGCCACCGCCCGTGAGGACCAGAAGTTCGGCATCCCCCTCGCCGACGTCGTGGCCACGGTCGAAGCCATCCGCTCCCACGACTCGCTCGAGTTCCTCGGCCTGCACTCGCACATCGGCTCGCAGATCTTCGAGAGCGACGGGTTCGCCGAGGCGGCCCGCCGGCTCTTCGCGGTGCACGTCGAGCTGCTCGCCGGCGGACCCGTGCCCGAGCTCAACCTGGGGGGCGGCTTCGGCATCGCCTACACGAGCGCGGATGTCGCGTTGCCGATCGATACCCTCGCGGCGAACCTCGCCGACAGCGTGGCGCTGCTTGCCGCCGAGTTCGGCGTGGCCGTTCCGCTGATCGCCATAGAGCCGGGACGCTCGATCGTCGGCCCGTCGACCACCACGCTGTACACCGTCGGCACCATCAAAGACGTGCTCGTCGAGGGCACTGACACCCGTAAGTACGTGTCGGTCGACGGCGGAATGAGCGACAACATCCGCCCGGCCCTCTACGCGGCTGACTACTCGGTGCGGCTCGCCAACCGTGCCTCCGACGCGGAGCCCGCCCTCGTGCGCTTGGCCGGCAAGCACTGCGAGAGCGGCGACATCGTGGTGCACGCCGACTACCTGCCCGGTGACGTGCGGCCCGGCGACCTCGTGGGCGTTCCCGCGACGGGCGCGTACGGCTGGGCCATGGCGAGCAACTACAACTACCTCGCCAGGCCGCCGGTCGTCGCCGTGCGCGACGGTGAGGCGCGCATCATCATCCGCGGCGAGACCGAAGACGATCTCCTCAGCCGCGACGCCGGACTAGAACCCGTGTCTATTAAGGACCAGAACTAATGATCGAGTACCGCAATCTCCGAGTCGTCCTGCTGGGCGGCGGCAGCGTGGGTGCCCAAGTGGCGGCCCTCCTCCTCGAGCACGGCGACGAGCTCGCCAACCGTTCGGGAGCCGGCCTCGAACTCGTCGGCGTCGCCGTGCGCGACCTCGACGCCGAGCGCACCCCGGCGATCCCGGCGCACCTGCTCACCACCGACGCCGAGAGCCTGATTCTCGGCGCCGACATCGTGGTCGAGCTGATGGGCGGACTCGAGCCGGCGCGCTCCTACATTCTGCAGGCCATCAACTCGGGCGCCGACGTGATCACCGCCAACAAGGCGCTGCTGGCCACGCACGGCCCCGAGCTGTTCGAGGCGGCCGAGCAGGTGGGCGCCCAGCTCTACTACGAGGCGGCCGTCGGCGGCGCGATCCCCATAATCCGGCCGTTGCGTGACAGCCTCGCCGGCGACCGGGTCACGCGCATCCTCGGCATCGTCAACGGAACGACCAACTTCATCCTCGACCGCATGGACGTCAACGGCGACACCCTCGAGAACGCCCTCGCCGTCGCCACCGAGCTGGGCTATGCCGAGGCCGACCCGACCGCCGACATCGGCGGCTACGACGCCGCCCAGAAGGCCGCGATCCTAGCCAGCCTCGCGTTCCACACCACGGTTCCCCTCGAGTCGGTGCACCGCGAGGGCATCACCGAGGTCACCGCCCAGCAGGTCGACGCCGCCCGCAAGGCCGGCTTCGTGGTGAAGCTGCTGGCCATCTGCGAGCGCATCGCGATCGTCGACGCCGACGGCGCCGAGACGGGGGAGTACGGGGTGTCCGCGCGCGTGCATCCGGCGCTGATTCCCGCGGCGCATCCGCTCGCCGCCGTGCACGGCGCCAACAACGCGGTGTTCGTGCAGGCCGAAGCGGCCGGCAGCCTCATGTTCTACGGCGCCGGGGCCGGCGGCCTCGAGACCGCCTCCGCCGTGTTGGGCGACCTCGTCTCGGCCGCGCGACGCCACGTCATCGGCGGCCCCGGCATCGCCGAGTCGACGCACGCGACCATCGAGGTGCTGCCGATGTCGAGCGTGCGCACCCGCTACCAGATCACGCTCACCGTCGTCGACCAGCCCGGCGTGCTCGCCACGATCGCGAGCCTGTTCAGCGTGCACGGCGTGTCCGTCGAAGCGGTGTCACAATCGGTAAGCGACGGTACGACCGCGTCGCTGCCCACCGCTACCCTTGTAATCGTCACCCACGAAGCCACCGAGGCGTCGCTCGCATCAACAGTCGCGGCCCTCGGCAGCAACGATGCCGTGAGTGCCGTGGATTCCGTTCTGAGAGTTGAGGGCCTGTAAGTGTCAAACATCGTGAGCCGGCAGTGGCGCGGAGTTCTTAACGAATACCGTGACCGACTCGACATTTCCGACGCGACGCCCGTTGTCACCCTCGGCGAGGGCGGCACCCCGCTCATTCCCGCCCCGGCGCTCTCCGCCCGCACCGGCGCGAACGTCTGGGTCAAGTACGAGGGCATGAACCCCACGGGGTCGTTCAAAGACCGCGGTATGACCATGGCGATCTCGAAGGCCGTCGAGCACGGCGCGAAGGCCGTCATCTGCGCATCCACCGGCAACACCTCGGCCTCGGCCGCGGCCTACGCCACGCACGCGGGCATCAAGGCCGTCGTGCTCGTGCCCGAGGGCAAGATCGCGATGGGCAAGCTCAGCCAGGCCATCGCCCACCACGCCGAACTGCTGCAGGTGCAAGGCAACTTCGACGACTGCCTCGACATCGCACGCGACCTCTCGGCGAACTACCCAGTTCACCTCGTGAACTCGGTGAACCCCGACCGCATCAACGGCCAGAAGACCGCCGCGTTCGAGGTGGTCGAGGTGCTCGGCGACGCGCCCGATATCCACATCCTCCCGGTCGGCAACGCCGGCAACTACACCGCCTACTCGCGCGGCTACACCGAAGAGCTCGAACGCGGTGCCACCACCAAGCTGCCGCGCATGTTCGGCTTCCAGGCCGCCGGTTCCGCCCCCATCGTGCTCGGTCACGTCGTCAAGCACCCCGAGACGATCGCCAGCGCGATCCGAATCGGCAACCCCGGGTCGTGGGAGCTCGCCCTCGCCGCCGGCTAGGCGACCGACGGCTACTTCGGCGCGATCGACGACGAGAAGATCCTCGAGGCCTACCGCATCCTCGCCGGCGAGGTCGGCATCTTCGTCGAGCCCGCCTCCGCGATCAGCGTCGCCGGCCTGCTCGAACGTGCAGACGCCGGGCAGATC
>NZ_JBKKAD010000192.1:0-34851 GCF_046714715.1 Conyzicola sp.
TCCTGCTCCAGCGCCTGAACGAGGAGCTCGAGAAGCCAGGAGCGCACGACCGTTCCGCGCTGCCATGCCTTGAAGGTTCCCGTGACGTCTTTGATGATGTCCTTGCGGGTGTCGAGGAGCTCGTAGCCCTCGGCCCACGCCTGCATCAGCGCGTATTCGATGCCGTTGTGCACCATCTTGGCGTAGTGGCCCGCGCCGATCTCGCCGGTGTGCACGAAACCCTCCGCGCGGGGACCTTCGGGGCGCAGTGCGTCGAAGATCGGCATGGCGCGCTCGACGTCAGCGGCGTTTCCGCCGACCATGAGGCCGTAGCCGTTCTCGAGGCCCCAGACTCCGCCGGATACGCCGGCGTCGACGTAGTTGATGCCCTTGTCGGCGAGTTCGGCCGAGTGCTTGAAGTCGTCGGTGAAGCGGGAGTTGCCGCCCTCGATGACCAGGTCACCCTCGGAAAGCACGGTGCCCAGCTCGGTGATGACGCCCGAGGTGATCTTGCCCGACGGAACCATCACCCAGACGATGCGGGGTGCGGGCAGTGCGGCGGCAAGCTCGGTGAGGCTGGCAACGTCGGAGACGGCGGGGTTCGGGTCGTAACCCGTCACCTCGATGCCACCCTTGCGCAGGCGAGCGCGCATGTTGTTGCCCATCTTGCCGAGTCCAATGAGCCCAATGTGCATAGAAATTCCTTAGTACTGGTGTTGTGTGGTGGGTTTAGCGCAGGAGCAGGTTGGGCTGCAGGAGGTACTTGTAGTTGTCAGCACCCGCCTGGTCCTTCGAGGACTGGCTCGTGATGAGCACCGGTCCGGGCTTGTTGGGGTTATCGGTCTTCGTGAACGAGATGCGCACGAATTCCGAGTGCACGGCGCCGAGGCCGTCGAGCAGGAACGCGGGCTTGAGCGACACGACCGTGTCGACGCCGGTGAGGAACGCATCGATCGTCTCGGATGCCTGGGCCTGTTCGGATCCGATCGCCTCGAGGGTGAGGCCGTCGACGGAGAAGCTGAAACGCAGGGCGGCTTCGCGCTCGAGTACGAGCGAAACGCGTCGCACTGCCTCGACGAGCTCGGCCGTGTTGATGACCGCGTAGTTGTCGACCACGTCGGGGAACAGGCGCTTGACCGGAGGGAAGTTGCCCTTGATGAGCAGCGATGTCACGGTCTTCTTGTCGGCCTGGAATGCGATCAGTTCACGTTCGTCGCTCGACGTGATCGCGACGGAGATGGAACCGCTGTGGCCGAAGGTCTTTCCGATCTCGATCAGCGTGCGGGCGGGAACCAGCGCCGTGATGACGTCGGTCACCGAGGCATCCGCTGTCCAATCGATCTCGCGCACTGCGACGCGGTAACGGTCGGTGGCGATGAGAGAGAGCTTGTTGTCGGCGATCTCGAGCTGAACGCCGGTGATGACCGGGGTCACATCGTCGCGGGATGCGGCGACGGCGACCTGCGATACGGCGTTGGCGAAGAGCTCGGCCGGCAGGAAGCCCGACTGGGCCGAGACCTGCGGGAGCGTCGGGTATTCCTCGACGGGCATGCTCAGCAGCGTGAAGTGGGCGGAACCGCACGACACGGTGATGCGACCCTCTTCGGTCGCGAACGTGACCGGGGCGTTGGGCAGCCGGCTGGCGATGTCGGCCAGGAGGCGACCCGAGACGAGCACCTTGCCGGGGTCGGTGACCTCTGCTGCGATCTCAGTCTGCGCTGAGACCTCGTAGTCGAACGACGACAGCGTGAGCCCCGCTTCGGTGGCTTCGATCAGGATTCCACTCAGGATCGGCAGGGTGGTGCGCTGAGGAAGCAACTTCACGGCGAACGAGACTGCCTCACTGAAGACGTCGCGATTTACCTGGAACTTCACGGATGTAACCCCTGTCACTGGTGGATGTCGGTCTAGCCGGTTAATACTGGCACAGGCCAGGGCGACCCGATCGGCGCAGGGTCCAAGGTTATCTCTCGCCAGCTAAGAAGGATTTAAAAGAACAACAGTGTTAACCGCTGTGCGAACTGTTAGTAACTACAAGAATTCCGCGGCCCGCCTGGAAACTACACCCGTGTGAGTTGTTGAGGGCGTGTGGAATTATCCGACAAGTTTTGTGACTGGGGCGAGGCCGCTCACAACCCGTTTCCACAGAATCTTGTAATTCCCCAACAGTCTTCCCGGCGAGTTCCCCCAGTTATCCACAGGGATTTCATACTGTGTGAAAACTCGGGTTCCGCGGAAAACCTCAGTTTTTGCCGAAGCGGTGGTTCTGCTTGATGCGGCTCGTCAGCTCGGTCACCTGGTTGTAGATCGAGCGCCGTTCTTTCATCAGTTCGGTGATCTTCTTGTTCGCGTACATGACCGTGGTGTGGTCGCGGTTGCCGAACAACTGGCCGATCTTGGGCAGCGAGAGGTTCGTCATTTCACGGCACAGGTACATGGCGATCTGACGGGCGGTGGCGACCGCTTGAGATCTGGATGATCCGTAGAGGTCGTCGACCGTGAGCTTGAAGTACTCCGCAGTGTGGTTGATGATGTCGACCGGCGCGATCACGTTGTCGTCGTCGAGGGTGATGAGGTCTTTCAACACCGTCTGCACGAGCGCGAGGTCGACCGGCTGGCGGTTGAGGCTAGCGAAGGCGGTGACGCGGATCAGCGTTCCCTCGAGCTCCCGGATGTTCGACGACACCTTTGACGCCATGTATTCGAGGATCTCGTTGCCGACCTGGAGCTTCTCGCTCTGTGCCTTCTTGCGGAGGATCGCGATGCGGGTCTCGAGATCGGGCGCCTGCACGTCGGTGATGAGGCCCCACTCGAAGCGGGAACGCATACGGTCTTCGAAACCGGTGAGCGCCTTCGGCGGCAGGTCGCTCGTGATGACCACCTGCTTGTTGTGGTCGTGGAGCGTGTTGAAGGTGTGGAAGAAGGCCTCCTGCGTCGAATCCTTTCCTTGGAGGAACTGGATGTCGTCGATGAGGAGGATGTCGATGTCGCGGTACCGGGACTGGAAGACCGAGGCTCGGTTGTTGGCGATCGAGTTGATGAAGTCGTTGGTGAACTCCTCGCTGCTGACGTAGCGCACGCGGATGCCGGGATAGAGGCTCTCGGCGTAGTGGCCGATCGCGTGCAGGAGGTGGGTCTTGCCGAGCCCGGAGTCGCCGTAGATGAAGAGAGGGTTGTAGGCCTTCGCCGGCGCCTCAGCGACCGCGACCGCGGCGGCGTGCGCGAAGCGGTTGGATCCGCCGATGACGAAGTTGTCGAAGTTGTACTTGGGGTTCAGCCGGGAATCCGACCGGCGGCCGGGATTGCTGGTGTCGACGGGGGCGGGAACCAGCTGCGGTTCGATGTAGGCGGCCTGTTCGCCGATGCCCGGGTCTTGCTCCAGGGAGTCGTGCTGGATATCGGGGTTTACGACGATCGCGAAGTTGATGACCTCTTGGTCTTCGCTCAAGCCGGCGATGGCATTGAGCAGGGGAAGACGGATGCGCTGCTCGAGCATTCCGCGGGTCAACTCGTTCGGGACCTCTAGGTAGAGGGTGCCGGCCATGACGCCCTTGGGCTCGACGAGACTGATGAAACCGAGGAGCTGAGGAGTGATGCGTTCGTCAGACGTGAGCCTGGTGAGCACTGATTTCCAGATCTCAGGGGTCGAGTCAGCTATTTCGGCCATGCGTTCTTGTTCCCACATTCAAAAAGTTATTCACAGAGTTATCCACTGAGGGGATAACTGCTGCGCGTCGGCAATTTGCCGGATTCGCCCCGAAGAATGGCGTAAGGCTTCACTTTAGTTCTTACCCCTGTGCACTCAGCAACCCCGGTTATCCAGATGTGGATAACCTTGAAGTACCGCCTCAAGTTTGACCACGGACGGTTAACGCCGTACTTTTAATCAGTTGACTTCTGCCTTCGGGCCAAACCTCGTCTTTCCGGCCTTCAGAGCTGGGCTTTGGAGATACCACTATGAGCAAGAGAACTTTCCAGCCGAACAACCGCAAGCGCGCCAAGGTGCACGGCTTCCGTCTTCGGATGCGTACCCGTGCCGGCCGCGCGATCCTCGGCGCGCGTCGCCGCAAGGGTCGCACCGAGCTTTCCGCGTAGAACTTTTCCCAGTTCGCCGTGTCCCATGCTCGACTGACGTGCGTCGTTTCGACGTTCATCAGTCGAGCATGTGGGCTTTCGGGCGGGTCTAACGGGAGGGGGAGCATCCGTGCTCTCTAAATCCAATCGGGTTCTCAGCGCAGCCGACTTCAAAGCGGCAGTGCGTCGAGGCAGACGAGCGTACGCGCCGCACGCGGTCGTCTACACCTTGCCTCGCGGTGCTTCCGAGGCGACCCGTTTTGGTTTCATCGTCGGCAAGAACGTCGGTGGTGCGGTGCAGCGCAATCTAGTGCGCCGGCGGTTGCGTTCCATCGGACGCGAGCTGTTGGCGACGAACGCCACCGGCCGAGACGTCGTGGTACGGGCACTACCAGGTGTTGAACAACTCCCCTGGGATACCCTTCACTCGGAGATCTCCGAAGTGGTGAACGGGAGCGTGGCACGGCGATGAATCGAACGCTGTCGTTCGTGTGGTTGCTTCCGCGAAACCTCTGCGTCGTCATCCTGCGTGCGTATCGCGCCGTCATCTCTCCCCTATACGGCGATGTCTGCCGGTATTACCCCTCGTGCTCGTCCTACGCGCTTCAGGCAATCCAGCACCACGGCGTCGTCCGCGGCATCTGGTTGGGTTCGCTGCGAATCGCGCGGTGTCACCCCTGGGCCGCCGGCGGAGTGGACGACATTCCCCAACGACCGACCGAGCGGTACTCGGTAACAGACTTCGGTTTTGTCGTCGCACATAGCCATGGAAAGGGCTGACCCCACCAATGCCAGATCTCATCGGAACAATACTGTGGCCCATTAAATGGGTCATTGAGGCGATTCTCGTCTCGTTCCACACCGCGCTCGACCTGCTCGGGCTCGACCCCGCCGCAGGTCTCACCTGGGTCTTGTCCATCGTCGGCCTCGTTCTCGTCGTGCGTGCAGCACTCATCCCGATCTTCGTGCGGCAGATCAAGAGCCAGCGCCGCATGCTCGAGGTCGCACCACAGCTCAAGAAGATCCAAGACAAGTACAAGGGCAAGAAAGACCAGTTCTCCCGCGAAGCCATGTCGCGCGAGACTATGGCCCTGTACAAGGACACCGGCACCAACCCGCTTGCGTCGTGCCTGCCCCTGCTCATCCAGATGCCCATCTTCTTCAGCCTCTTCTCGGTGTTGAACGAGGCAAAGCCGCAGGCCGACGGCAGCTACCGCGAGGGAGTCGGACTGCTCTCGCAAGAATTGTCCGAGCAGTTCGGAAGCTCGTCGCTCTTCGGCATCGCTCCCCTGCGCCTGAGCATCCAGAGCGCGCTCGAGGTCGGCAACACCGTCGTCGTCATCATCGCCCTCGTGATGGTGGTCATCATGACCGCTTCGCAGTTCATCACGCAACTGCAGATCATGTCGAAGAACCAGTCGCCCGAGATGAAGGCGAGCCCCACCTACAAGCAGCAGCGCATCCTGCTGTACATCCTCCCCCTCGTCTTCGCCTTCTCGGGCTTCGCCTTCCCCATCGGCGTCATGTTCTACTGGCTGACCTCGAACATCTGGACGATGGTTCAGCAGTTCATCGTCATCCGCAACATGCCGACCCCGGGCAGCGAGGCGGCATTCGCCCGCGAGACTCGACTCGCGAAGAAGCGCCAGCGCCGTGGCGTGACCGTCACAGAGGTCGACGCTCCGGCGGCGATCGAAGAACCGAAGAAGCCTCAACGAGTTCAGCCCGTAAGCAAGAACCGCGCCAAGAAGCAGACTGGAAACAAGAAGTGAGCGACGTGACTGAGACAGACACCACTACGGCGATCGACGTCGACGCCGAGACCGTCACGGAGGACCAGGCCCCGACCACGAGCCAACTCGAAGAAGAGGGCGAGATCGCGGCAGACTACATCGAGGAACTTCTCGACATCACCGACCTCGATGGCGACATCGAGATCGACACCCGCGGCGGCCGCGCCTACGTCTCTGTGAGCTCGAGCGAAGACACGAACCTCCGGCTCCTGGCGCGCCCCGACACGGTAGCGGCGCTGCAGGAACTCACTCGCATCGCGGTACAGACCAAGACCGGATCGTTCTCGCGGCTCATCCTCGACGTCGGTGGTTCGCGCGAGGCCCGCGTCGCCGAGCTGACGATTCTCGTGGAGAAGGCCGTAGAACGCATCGAGGCGGGCGCGGAATCCGCCTCCCTTCCTCCGATGTCGTCGTACGAACGCAAGCTCGTGCACGACGTCGTGGCGGAGCGCGGATTCTCTTCCCAGTCCGAGGGCGAAGGCCGTGACCGCCACACGGTCATCACCCGCGCCTAGTTTCACGTGAAACATTGAACGACATCGCACTGGAGACCGAGCCCGAGGTAGCGGCGACGCTGTTCGGCGATCGGATCGAGCTGGCACGGAAGTTTACGGGCGACCTGGCGCGTCGTGGCGAGGAACTCGGGCTGATCGGCCCACTGGAGCTTCCCCGGCTCTGGACCCGTCACATCCTGAATTCGGTGCTTGTGGCTCCGCTCCTCTCCCCCGGTGTGGTCGGAGACATCGGCAGCGGCGCCGGGCTCCCGGGTATCGTGCTCGCTATTGCTCGTCCGGATGTGTCGTTCGTGCTGATCGAGCCGATGGAACGACGCGTCGACTGGCTCACCAGCGAGGCCGAGTCGCTCGGCTTGACGAACGTCACGGTCATCCGCGCTAGAGCCGAGGAGACAAAGCTCGACTGGCCGCTCGATCAGGTGACGGCCCGTGCTGTCAGCGCGCTGTCCACCCTCATCCCGCTCACCGCTCCCCTGGTCAAGGCCGGCGGGCAGATGCTCTTTATGAAGGGTGCCCGTGTCGAGGATGAGATGACCGCGGCCGCGAAGGCGATCCGCAAGGCGCGGCTAAGCGACGTCGAAGTCCTCGTGCTCGGCGAGGGCGTAGTGCCCGAGGTCACCCGGGTCTTTCGGGCTACAGTTGATTGATCGCCCGAGACGTTTTGATTGAACTCGTGGGCGGAGTTCGGAACGGTAGAGACCGTAGAGGTGACAGGCGCACCAAGGGTGCGTTGCGACCGAGTGTACGACTTCGGCTGACGGCCCACTAGAGAAGGTTTCACGTGAAACATCCCGATCGCTACCCCGCGGGGAGCCCTCCCACCCCGGAGCCGTTACACGCGCTGGTAGAACCGGGGCAACCCGTGGGAAGCCCGGTCGCGAATAGCGATCCGGCTAAGAAGATCTCCGTTGGGGACTCAAGCGCGTCGAGCAATGCGTTCGATGATTCGACGCCGTTGGCCCGTGAGCTCGCCGATATCAACCGTCGCCGCCGTGCCCTCGCTGCGCAGCGGCTCCCCCTCCCTCCGGCTACGCGTGTCTTCACCGTGGCGAACCAGAAGGGTGGCGTGGGCAAGACGACCACGACCGTGAATTTGGCCGCGGCGCTCGCCCGCGGCGGAGCGCGCGTGCTGGTCATCGACCTCGATCCCCAGGGCAACGCGTCGACGGCGCTCGGAGTCGACCATCGGTCGGAGACGCCCAGTGTCTACGACGTGGTCATCAACGACGCCCCCATCGCCAGCGTTCTGCAGAAGAGCCCGGAATTCGACGCCCTCTACTGCGTTCCCGCGACCATTCACCTCGCCGGCGCGGAGATCGAACTGGTATCGCTCGTCGCCCGTGAGCAGCGGCTGCGCACGTCGCTCGACAAATTCCTGGCGGAGACGAGTGAGCCGTTCCACTATGTCTTCATCGACTGCCCGCCCTCGCTGGGCCTCCTCACCATCAACGCATTCGTGGCGGCACGCGAGGTACTCATCCCCATCCAGTGCGAGTACTACGCGCTGGAAGGTCTGAGCCAGCTGCTCAACAACATCAAGTTGATCGAGCGGCACCTCAACCCCGTGCTGTCGGTCTCGACGATTCTGTTGACTATGTACGACGGCCGCACCAACCTGGCGAACCAGGTGGCCGAAGACGTTCGCAACCACTTCCCCGCGGAGGTGCTGAAGACGGTGATCCCGCGATCCGTGCGCATCTCCGAGGCGCCGAGCTACGGTCAAAGCGTCATCAGCTACGACCCGAGCTCTCCCGGGTCGCTCTCGTACCTCGAGGCGGCCGCTGAAATCTCACGACGAGGAGCACCCGCCTGATGGCTACCAAAAGAACCGGACTCGGCCGCGGAATCGGCGCGCTCATCCCGGTGAGCGAAGACACGGCGGCACAGCGCCCCGTCGATGTATTCTTCCCTGCCGCTTCGGCCGAGAAACAGGGCCTGCTGGCGGTTCCCGGCGCCCGACTGGCCAACCTGAGCCCAGCCGACATCGTTCCCAACGCGCAGCAGCCCCGCACGGAGTTCCGTGACGAGGAACTGGCAGAGCTAGTGGTGTCGATCCGCGAGATCGGCGTGCTGCAGCCCATCGTGGTGCGCCCGCTCGCTGGGGCCGTCGACGGTGGACCGCAGTACGAGCTCATCATGGGCGAGCGTCGCCTGCGCGCCACCAAGCAGCTGGGGCTCACGAGCATCCCGGCGGTCATCAAGAACACCGCGGACGAGGACATGCTGCGCGACGCGCTGCTGGAGAACCTGCATCGCGCCAACCTCAACCCGCTCGAGGAAGCGTCTGCATACCAGCAGCTGCTCGCCGATTTCGGCATCACGCAGGAGCAGCTGGGCGACCGCATCGGCCGCTCTCGCCCGCAGATCACGAACACGCTGCGACTCCTCCGGCTGCCGGAGCCGATCCAGCGCCAGGTCGCGTCGGGTGTTCTCAGTGCCGGACACGCTCGTGCGATCCTTTCCGTGGGCGAGCCCGCCGCGATGGACCGTCTCGCCACGAAGATCGTGAACGAGCAGCTGTCGGTGCGAGCCGCCGAGGCTGCTGCCACCCAGACCTCCCCCAAGCCGCAGAAGACCAAGCCAGCCGCCGGCAAGCGTCAGGGACAGCTGGACGAGATCGCGGAAGGCCTGGCGAACCGCCTCGATACCCGGGTCAAGGTGACTCTGGGGGCGAGCAAGGGCACGATCGTGATCGACTTCGCGACTGTGGGCGATCTCAACCGCATCCTCGGCGAGCTCGGGCAAGAGGGCTTCCGGCGCTGACGTATCTCGTTCGGGCCCGGCATGTTTCACGTGAAACATGCCGGGCCTTTTGCGTTGTGGCGGAGGCTGAGGGCGGGCGTGAGAGTGATCTAGGGTCGGCGGTGGCTCCCCAGCGCGGGGGCTGCGCGAAGTTCGCGGTGTGAGGGCGCTGCGTGTGGGCCTGCGCGAGGTGCGGCAGTGTTTCGCCTGGACGGGCCACACCGGAAAGCTGGGACTGGCCGGTGGCGGGGCACGCCAATGCTGGGAGCAGGTCCGGGCGGGTACTCAAGACGGTACGTCCCGCTCCCCCGCCCCACCGAAGCGCCGCACCCTCCGCTCCTTCGCACGCACTACTCGCGGCCCGCGCTCGCCCCTCGCTCGTCCGGTCGTTCCGGTACCTCGCAGCGAACTGTCGGACGACAGGCGAACAGGATGATTTGGCCCGAACACGCGGTGCACAGGACGTATTCGGTCGGCTCGGTCGGGCGGGCCCGTTGACGCGCGCGCTGAGCGATGTGGATGAGAGGGTGACCCTGGATCCTCGCCACGGGCCGGCAAAGTGGGAGATTAAGGCCTAGCCTACGGCGGGCGGCAAGCGGCGGGCGGCAGGCGACAGCAGGCAGGCGGCAGGCGCGGGCGCGGCCCGCCGGGTCGATCTCGAGCGAGTGCAATCCGGTGGAGACGGGCGTCTGACGAGCTAGTCAATACGGTAGCCGGCCAGCGGTCGTCGTTGCGCGGCGCGGCAATTGTCCGTGCATTTGGCGTGCAGCGGGGAGTCGACATTCGACGGGTCGACGGTGGAGATCGCAACGGCCGGGGGACGGTCATCGCCTTTGGAAGGTGCGGGAGGGGACTGACAATTCAGCGTACAGTGCATGGTCGTCGACAAGTCGACGCAGCAGCGTCGACGAGCAGGCTCGGGTGTGGTCGAGGATGGGGCGCCGAGATCGGGCACCCGTCGGTTCGGCCTCGTCCGTGACATCCGAAGCTCGGCCACCGACACTTTCGTCGCCCGCCGGCCCGAAAACGTATTTCGGCGCTGAGCGGCCCATTTGGCCGATTTCGGGACCTATGTCATCACATCTCGTCAGGAGCGATTCTGAGCGGATTCGACGACAATCTTGCGCCCGGAGGAAAACCGGCGTGACCAGCACTCGCCGCTAATAAGCGGCCCCTGACCTGCATTTCTTACGTCGAGCGGACGGATGTTTCACGTGAAACTAGTCGCGGGCCTCGTTTATGGCCGCCTGAGCAAGGGCGTAGTAGACCCATCCGACGTCGTGTCCGGCCGCTTCGAGCGCGAGGGGGAAGAGCGATGTCTCGGTCAAGCCGGGAAGGGTGCTCGCCTCGAGGAACCAGGGCGTGCCGGCCGCGTCGACGATCAGGTCGATGCGCGAGATGTGACGCAGCCCGAGCGCCGTGTGCGCGGTGATGGCCACCTCGGCCGCACGAGCGGCAACCTCGTCGCTGATGCGGGCGGGAGCGTAGAAGCGGGTCTCCCCCGCCGTGTAACGAGCCTCGAACGAATAGACACCCGAGATGGGCTCGATCTCGATCGCCGGAAGCGCCACCGGTCCGTCGCCGGTGTCGATGATGCTGACGGCGATCTCGACGCCGACGATCTTCTGCTCGATGAGGGCGACGTCGGAATAGGTGTAGGCGTTGACCATGGCCCGCGGCAGCTCTTCCGCCGTGTCGACGATGGTGACTCCCTGGGCGGACCCACCCTGGGCCGGCTTCACGACGACCGGTACCGGGAGGTCGGCCGAGATGATGCCGAGCACGGCTCCGGCGCCGAGTTCGCGGAAGGTGTCGCGCGGCAGGGTGATCGACTGCGGCGTCGGAACCCCGGCGCGTGAGACGATGACCTTGGCGGTCGGCTTATCCCAGGCGAGGCGGGAGGCGTCGGACTTCGATCCGACGAAAGGGATTCCGAGGTAGTCGATGAGACCGCGCAGCGCTCCGTCTTCTCCGCTCGCCCCGTGGAGGGCAGGCCAGATGACGTCGGGACGGGTGCTTTCGAGAAACTCGAGCAACGTGGCATCCGGATCTTTGATGACCACGTCGATACCGTGCTGGGCCAGGCTGTCGGAAACGCGGCGGCCGGAGCGCAGCGAGATGTCGCGCTCGTGCGACAGTCCCCCGGCCAGAACGACGATCGTGCGGGGAGTTGAGTCAGTCATGGTCGAGCCCTAATTGATGTTCGGCGGCGGGCTGGTCACCCGGTCGGTGGACTTGGTGGTGTCGAGCTGGCCGGTTCCCGCGAACGTCTCGAGCAGCTCGGTCTCGCCGTTGATCACCTTCGTGAGCCGCCGCACGCCGAGCCGGATGGCGTCGGAGGTCGGATAGCAGAACGAGAGCCGGATGTTCTGGCGCCCGCCCCCGTCGGCGAAGAAGGCGGTGCCCGGCGTGTAGGCCACGAGCTCTTTCACCGCGCGCGGAAGCATCGCCTTCGAGTCGAGATGTTCGGGCAGCGTGAGCCAGACATAGAAACCGCCATTGGGGTCCGTCCAGGTCAGGTCGGGCAGATGCTCCTTTAAAGAGCTGACCAGAGCCTCTTTTCGTTCGCGATAGATTCCGCGGAACGTATCGATCTGGCCGCGCCAATCGGATGCTCCGAAGTAGGAGGTGATCACATTCTGGGTAAACGTACTCGGCGACAGCACGGCCGATTCATTGGCGAGGATGAGCTTCTCGCGAATGGCGTGCGGGGCGACGGCCCACCCGACGCGCAGGCCCGGGGCGAACGTCTTCGAGAAGGTCCCGAGGTAGATGATGCCGTCGGTGTCGACCGAACGCATTGCCTGAGGCGGCGGGCCGTCGAAGTAGAGCAGCCCGTAGGGGTTGTCCTCGAGGATCAGGATGTTGTTCGACCGGGCGATCTCGATGATCTCGAGGCGGCGCTCCCAGCTGAGCGTGACGCCGGCCGGGTTGTGGAAGTTGGGGATCAGGTAGAGGAACTTGATGGTCTTGCCGGCGGCGCGTGTGCGCACGATGGTCTCGCGCAGCGCCTCGGGGACCATGCCGTCGTCGTCGGTCGCGACGTGGATCACGTCGGCCTGGTACGACCGGAACACGCCGATGGCGCCGACGTAGCTCGGGCTCTCGGCGAGGATGACGTCGCCCTTGTCGATGAAGAGCTTGGTGACGAGGTCGAGCGCCTGCTGCGACCCCGTGGTGACGACCACGTCGTCGACGCTCGCGCGGATGCCCTCGAGGGCCATGACCTCGAGGATCTGCTCGCGGATCGCGGGGGTGCCCTGCCCGGAGCCGTACTGCAGGGCCTCGGGGCCGTTGTCGCGCATCACTCGCTCCAGCGCACCGCTGACCAGCTCGGGAGGGAGTGCCGACACGAAGGGCATGCCGCCGGCGAGCGAGACGACCTCGGGACGCGAGGCAACGGCGAACAGGGCTCTGACCTCGGAGGCGCTGAGGCCTGCCGTGCGGTCGGCGTAGTGGCCGTACCAAGGGTCGAGGTTGTTTCCCGTGTTCGTTCCCGGTGTCGGGCCCTGTGCAGTCATGAAGAATTCCCGTTCGATCGTCGTTCAAGGATATGGGGTGCGGCTCGGATGCCACGGAGATACAGAAAAAGCCCCGCCCGAGTGTGTCTCGGGCGGGGCTCCTGTTCGCGGTTGGTTACGCGAGGAACTCCGCCAGGTCGGCCTCGATGGCCGGCTTGGGCTTGGCGCCGATGATGGTCTTGACGACCTCGCCGCCCTTGAAGACCTTCATCGCGGGGATGGAGGTGATCTGGTACTTCATGGCGATCTCGGGGTTGTCGTCGACGTTGAGCTTGACGATCTTGATCTTCGAGGAGTGCTCCGAGGCGATCTGGTCGAGGATCGGGGAGACCGCGCGGCACGGGCCGCACCACTCGGCCCAGAAGTCCACCATGATGGTGTCTTCGGAGTTGAGAACCTGGTCGGTGAACGTGGCGTCGGTGACGTCGAGAGCAGTAGACATTACTTTCCTTCTTTTCGAGTGGGTGCAGGAGCCGAGAGTTAGACGGCTACCGGTTCTGCGGCGGGTTCGGAGACGACGGCGGCCTGGACTGCCGCGTCAACGAGGTCTTTGGGGAGCGACGCGAGGTAGTGCTCGGCATCGAGGGCGGCGACGGTTCCGGATGCCGCGGCGGTGACGGCTTGGCGGTAGGTGGGGTCGATCACGTCGCCGGCCGCGAACACGCCGGTCAGGTTGGTGCGCGAGGTGCGTCCCTGGACGGCGATCGTGCCCTCGGTGGTGAGGTCGAGCTGGCCGTGAACCAGATGGGTGCGCGGGTCGGCGCCGATCGCGATGAACAGGCCGCTCAGGTTGAGGGTCGTCTCGCTTCCGTCGACGGTGTCGATGAGGCCGATGCCGTTGACCAGGCCCTCGCCGTAGATGTGTGCGACCTCTTTGTTGAAGAGGAACTCGATCTTCGGGTCGGCGAACGCGCGGTCCTGCATGACCTTGGAGGCACGCAGCGAGTCTTTGCGGTGCACGACGTAGACCTTGTCGGCGAAGCGGGTGAGGAACGTGGCCTCTTCCATCGCGGAGTCGCCGCCGCCGACAACGGCGATGGTCTTCTTGCGGAAGAAGAACCCGTCGCAGGTGGCGCACCACGAGACGCCCTGGCCGCTGAGGCGCTCTTCGTCTTCGAGGCCGAGCTTGCGGTAGGCGGATCCGGTCGCGAAGATCACGGAGAGGCCCTCGTGCACGTCGCCGTTGCCGAGGGTGACGGTCTTGACCTGACCGGTGAGGTCGAGGGAGACCACGTCGTCGAGGATGACCTCGGTGCCGAAGCGCTCGGCCTGGGCCTGCATCGCGACCATCAGGTCGGGACCCTGGATGCCCTCGGGGAACCCGGGGAAGTTGTCGACCTCTGTGGTCTTCATGAGCTCGCCACCGGCCTCGACCGAGCTCGCGATGAGCAGGGGGGCCAGGTTGGCGCGGGCAGCGTAGATGGCGGCCGTGTAACCGGCGGGGCCGGAGCCGATGATGATTACTTGACGCACGAACGTCTCCTTTGTGCTTGCAGTAGCCGGTATAACCAATCCTAGGTGCAGGGTATTCCGGCCGACCGGGACGGGGAGCGCTAGCCGCGCCCGCGCAGCCGGCGAACGACCGGCCGCACGATCTCGCCGAGTTCGGGGTTGCGGAAAGCGACCAGCACACCGGCGTAGACGAGCCCCATTGCTCCCCCGATCACGACCATCGACACGAGGGCCGTGAACCAGTCGGACACGGCGAAACCGTCTTGGGTGGTTCCACCCATGGCGAAGAGCAGGCCGACCCCGACGGCGGCCGCGGGCAGTGCGGCGAGGGCGAAGAGGGCGTACCTCCGCAGGATGCGGCCGGCGTCGAGCCGCCCGAGCCGCCGGCGTAGCATGACGGCGGCGACGAGCGCCTGCGCCGAACCGGCTATGGAGGTTACGGCCGCGATGCCCACGGCGATCCACTCGCGCTCGAAGCCGGCCACTACGAGGGCGCCGAGCACGAACAGCGCGGACTGGAAGACCTGCAGGAAGAACGGGGTTCGCGTGTCACCCAGCGAGTAGAACGTGCGCTGGATGAGAAACAGGATGCTGAACGGAACCAGACCCACGAGGTAGGCGATCACCACGTAGCCCATCTGCTGCACGTCGTCGAAGTCATTGTCGAAGACCGCGCTGAACGGGAAGGCGAGCACGATGAGCCCGACAGCAGCGAAGACCATGATCAGCCCGATCGACCGCATCGAGGCGGAGAAGTCGGCGCGCACTCCGCCGAGGTTGCCCTCGTGCGCGTGCGTCGACATGCGCGTGTAGTACGCCGTCGCGATCGACACGGCGACGATGGAGTGCGGCAGCATGAAGATGAGCCAGGACAGGCCGAGAACCCGCACGGACGCGTCGCCGCTTCCGCCGGCCTGGGATGCCACGTTGCTCTGCACGATACCGGCGAGCTGGGTGATCACGATCATGCCGAAGACCCATGACGCTGCTTTGCCCGTGGCGCCGAGGCCGACGCCGCGCCAGTGGAAGTCGGGGCGGTAGGTGAGTCCGGCGCGGCGCCAGAACCAGAACAGCCCCAGCCCCTGAACGGCGATACCGAGGGTCGCGGATCCGGCGAGCAGCGCGATCATCGGGGCTGTCCACGTCGAGGCGTCGGTGTGCGCGGGGTCTCCCCCGAAGGCGACGATGAACACGACCATGCCGGCGATTGCCACGAGGTTGTTGAGAACCGGGGTCCAGGTGAACGGACCGAAGATCTTGCGGGCGTTGAGAACCTCGCCGAGCAGGCTGTAGATGGCGTAGAACAACACCTGGGGCAGGCACCAGTAGGCGAAGGCGGTGGCCAACGCCATCTCGTCGGGTGAGAGGCCGCGCGAGCCGTCGGCGGACTGCTGGGAATACAGGTCGACGAGCAGCGGGGCAGCGATCGTGGCGATCACGGCGGCCAGGACGAACACGGCGAGACCGAGCGTGACGAGCCGGTTGATGAACCGTTGGCCGCCGTCGTCGTGCATGCCGGCCTTGACGATCTGCGGCACGAGCACGGCGCTGAGCAGGCCGCCGGCGATGATGGCGTAGATGTTGTTGGGCAGCTGGTTGGCTATGGCGAAGGTGTCGGCGCCGGCTCCGGTGGTGCCGATGGCCCGCGCGAGAACAGCCGCACTGACGAAACCGAGGATGCGGGAGACGAACGTGCCGGACGCGAGAATCGCGGAGGCGCGACCGAGCCCGCCACCGGCATCCGTCTTGGTCACTCGGACTCGTCCACTGCCGCGACGGCTTCCCTGCGTGCCCGGCGGCGGCGCACGATGAGGCGCGCGATGCCGAAGCCGAACACGGCGACGACGAAGATACCGAGGGCCACGGTGATGGGCGTCTCCCAGCCGGCATACACGTTGATGCTCACGGTGGTCGGCGTGCCGATCACCACGCCACTCGGGCTCGAGATCGCGATCGAGATGACCGCCGAGCCGTTGGAGAGCGACTGCGCCGGCACGGCGGCGCGCTTCTGTGATTCGGGTTCGATCGTGACGGGAACCGACGCCTGCTCGATCGCGAGCAGCGGGGTGGGCGCGGTCACCTCGATGTTGACATTGACCGGCTGGTTCAGCTCGTTGGTCACCGTGATGTAGAGCGAGCCGCGATCGGCGATGAGGGTGATCGGGCTGCTCTGGACGACGCGCACCGAATCGTGCAGCGCGACCGACTCGGATTCGAAGAGCGTGAGAGCACTGCTCCAGCCGCCGGGGTAGGAGTACCAGGCGTTCGACATGGTCGCGAGCATGCGCAGCCGGCGTTCGCCGGTGATGAGCTCGGGGTTCTCGGCGACGGAGGCGAAAGCGGCGTCGGATGCTTCGGTGTTGAGCAGGGTGTGGGCTCCCGAAACGCGGTCGGGGCTCTGCGGTTGATCGGTGATGGTGCCCTCGCCGGGGGCGGAGTCGAGCACGGACGTGAAGGACGCGAGGTCGCTGCTCGGCAGGGCGTCGATGGTGGCGAGTGTCGAGCGCAGACGGTCTGCCGTGCCCAGGCTGGTGCGGTCGACGGCGAGCACGATGGTCGCACCCGCGGAGTCGCCCGCGGCGGCGCTGCCGTTGATGGCCGACTGCAGCAGAGCGATCGATGCGTCCCACTGCTGCATCGTGGGGGCGTCGATGGCGTCGCCGAAGAGCTGCGAGAGGCCGTCGTCGGTGGTGACCGCGGAGAGGTTCGCGACCGTCGCCATCGCCTTCGACCGGTCGGTGCGCTCGATGTTTCCCGAGTTGACGATGACGGTTCCGAAGCCGCTCGTCGTCATCGTAGTGAGGTCATTGCCGATCAGGGTGTCGGCGACCGGCCAGACGATGTTCGGCACGGTGAAGTCCCACCCGAGCAGGGACTGGGTCGTGGGAAGCGTCGGCGCGCTCCCCTCGGGCGCGTCGGGCGCGTCGGGGCCGGGCGTCGACGTCGGCGTCTCGGCGGGCGGCGCGGCGAACAGCGTGGGGTCGATCGCGAAATCGAACGAGCTGGGCGAGATCACCGAGGAGGCGCCGGCCTGCAGCCCTACGGTGACGTCGGAGTCGGCGTAGGTCAGCGAGAAGGTCTCGTTCGACGCCTGCGACAGCCTGTCGAGCCAGTCGAGGGCCGACTGCGGCGCCGACGTGCCGAGCACCCGGATCGACGCCAGGATCATCGGGTCGATCGCGATCGCGGCCGAGGTATCGATCACGGCATCGAGGTCACGCGTGAGCGCGCCGGTCGGCGAGGTGTACCCGGCGAGGGCATCGGCACTGATCAGGGCGGTGCGCGTCTCGGGCGCCGTGAGCGGGAAGACCGTGGCGACCCGCGCGACACCCGCGGGATCGCCGGGGGCCGCGTTCGCGCTCGCGGGCACGCCGAGAGACAGTGCCAATAGGGCGACGAGGCCGCCGACTAGGGCTTTGAGGGGTCTTATCGGCACGGGCGAACTCCCGAAGATCCCTTGGCCGTCATGGGGAGAGTCTATTCTCTTGGCTATGGAGAGCGTCGCTACGGCACTACACAGGCTGGGCGAACTCGCAGAATCCCGGCACATTTCGAAACTCGCGCGCGCTTTCGCCGACGCCGGACACGAGTTGGCCCTCGTCGGCGGCCCCGTGCGCGACGCCTTTCTCGGGCGGCCGGTGAACGACTTCGACTTCACGACGAGCGCCCTGCCCGACGAGATCCTCGCGATCGTCGCGCCCATCGCCGACGCCCACTGGGACATCGGCCGGGAGTTCGGCACGATCGGCGCCCGATTCGCGGGCGAAACGGTGGAGATCACCACCTACCGCACCGACGCGTACGACGGCGAGACCCGTAAGCCCGTCGTCGAGTTCGGCGACTCGCTCGAGGGCGACCTCGTGCGTCGTGACTTCACGGTGAACTCGATGGCCCTGCGTCTCCCCCAGCTCGTGCTCGTCGACCCCGCGGGCGGCATGGACGACCTGCTCGCCAAACGCCTGACGACCCCGGCCCCCGCGGAGGTCTCCTTCGGAGACGACCCCCTGCGGATGATGCGTGCCGCGCGTTTCACGTCGCAGCTGGGTTTCACCGTCGACGAGTCGACCCGCGCCGCGATGGTCGCGCTCGCCGACCGGCTGCCGATCGTGAGCGTCGAGCGAATGAGCGACGAGCTGACGAAGCTGCTCTCCACCGACGACCCGGTGCCGGGCCTGCGCCTGCTCGTCGAGACCGGTCTCGCCGACATCGTTCTGCCCGAGGTGCCCGCCCTCAAGCTCGAGGTCGACGAGCACGCCCACCACAAAGACGTCTACGAGCACAGCCTGACCGTGCTGACGCAGGCCATCGATCTCGAGAAGTCGCGGCATCCCGGCGAGGCACCCGACGTGGTGCTGCGCCTCGCGGCCCTGCTGCACGACATCGGTAAGCCGCAGACCCGCCGCATCGAGGGCAAGAACGTCGTCACCTTCCACCACCACGACGTGGTGGGCGCCAAGCTCGCGGCGAAGCGGCTCAAGCACCTCCGATTCGACAAGGACACGATCGCCTCGGTGGCGAAGCTCATCGAGCTGCACCTGCGCTTCTTCGGGTATTCCGAGGGGGTCTGGACTGATTCGGCCGTGCGTCGCTACGTGAGAGACGCCGGTCCCCTGCTCGAGCGACTGCACATGCTGACGCGCGCCGACGTGACGACCCGCAACGTGCGTAAGGCCGACCGGCTGTCGTTCGCATACGACGACCTGGAAGACCGAATCGCGGCGATCGCCGAGGCCGAGGGTATTGCGGCGGTACGCCCCGACCTCGACGGCGAACAGATCATGGCGCTACTGGGCCTGAAGCCCGGACGCGAGGTGGGCGAGGCCTACCGCTTTTTGCTCGAGCTGCGGCTGGACGAGGGACCGCTGGGGCCGGATGTCGCGGAGGAGCGACTCAGGGCATGGTGGCAACAGCGGGTTGAGTAGGTCGCCCAGCGACCGTATCGAAACCCCTCGCGAGGTTTCGATACGGGCCGCGGGCGGCCCTACTCAACCGGCATCGCTGATGAACGTCTCGAGCAGCTCGCGGGCCACCGGGTCGGGGTACTGCACCGACGGGCTCTTCATGAAGTAGGCCGACGCGGCTTCGAGCGGCCCGCCCATGCCGGCGTCGAGGGCGATCTTGGCGGCGCGGATGGCGTCGATCACCACTCCGGCCGAGTTGGGCGAGTCCCACACCTCGAGCTTGTACTCGAGGCTCGTCGGGGCGTTGCCGAAGCCGTGCCCCTCGAGGCGCACGTAGGCGAACTTGCGGTCGGTGAGCCACGGCACGTGGTCGCTCGGGCCGATGTGCACGTCGTCGGCGGGCAGGTGCGCCGCGATGTTGCTCGTGACGGCCTGCGTCTTGGAGACCTTCTTCGACTGCAGGCGTGAACGCTCGAGCATGTTCTTGAAGTCCATGTTGCCGCCCACATTGAGCTGGTAGGTGCGGTCGAGCATGAGCCCGCGCTCCTCGAAGAGCCGGGCGAGAACGCGGTGGGTGATGGTCGCGCCGAGCTGGCTCTTGATGTCGTCGCCCACGATCGGAACACCGGCGTCGGCGAATTTGGCCGCCCACTCGGGGTCGCTCGCGATGAACACGGGGAGGGCGTTGACGAACGCGACACCCGCGTCGATCGCGGCCTGGGCGTAGAACTTCGCCGCCTCGTCGGAACCGACGGGGAGATAGCAGACCAGCACGTCGGCGCCGCTGTCGCGGAGTACCTGGGCCACATCGACCTCCGGCGCATCCGACTCTTCGACCACCTCGCGGTAATAGGCGCCGAGGCCGTCGAGGGTCGGCCCGCGCTGCACGGAGACGGCTGTCGGGCCCACCTCGGCGAACCGGTAGGTGTCGTTCTCGCTGGCCCACATGGCCTCGCAGAGGTCGGAACCGACCTTGGCGGCGTCGACGTCGAAAGCGGCGACGAATTGCATGTCGCGGATGGCGTGCGGGCCGAAACGCGTGTGCATGAGGCCGGGGACGACCGAGTCGTCGTCGGCATCGGCGTAGAAAGTCACGCCCTGAATGAGGGCGTTGGCGCAGTTTCCGACGCCGGCGATCGCGATCCGGATGGTCATGTGTTGTGGTGCTCCTTGAGACATGGTGCGTGTACTGACTACACTAGGCAGGTTGCCCCGGTTAAATTCGCCAGGGCACACGTCAACACCCTCCTGCCACAGATCGTCTGTGGCCGTAAAGTCCGAAGGAGGTGGGTTAGTGACGAATCAGTACGAACTCATGGTCATCCTCGATCCAGAGATCGACGAGCGCACCGTAGCTCCCAGTCTCGATAAGTTCCTCAACGTCATCCGCAACGATGGTGGATCTATCGACAAGGTAGATGTTTGGGGCCGTCGTCGTCTCGCGTACGAGATCAACAAGAAGGCCGAAGGCATCTACGCCGTCGTCAACTTCACTGCATCCCCCGCAGCGACGACCGAGCTCGACCGCCAGCTTTCGCTCAGCGAAGCAGTCATGCGCACCAAGGTGCTGCGTGCCGAAGAGGGCTTCGCCCAGGTCGCCGCCGCCAAGAAGGCATCCGACGAGAAGGCCGCCCGCAAGGCAGCCGCCCCGTCGAAGGCCCCCGAGGCCAAGCCCGACGCTACCGCCACCGCCGAGTAATCATGGCCGGCGAAACCATAATCACGGTTGTCGGCAACCTCACCGGAGACCCCGAACTGCGGTACACGCAGAACGGACTCGCGGTTGCCAACTTCACGATCGCTTCGACGCCGCGCAATTTCGATCGCGCGGCCAACGACTGGAAAGACGGAGACGCTCTCTTCCTGCGCGCAAGCGTATGGCGTGAGTTCGCCGAGCACGTCGCCGGATCCCTCACCAAGGGCTCGCGCGTCGTCGCTACCGGTCGCCTGAAGCAGCGTTCGTATGAAACCAAGGAAGGCGAGAAGCGCACGAGCATCGAGCTCGAGGTCGATGAAATCGGCCCGTCGCTTCGTTACGCCACCGCCCAGGTGACCCGTGCAGCTTCATCCCGCGAAGGTGGCGGAGGAGCACGTGGTGGATCACAGCAGAGCCAGGTAGCCGAAGAGCCGTGGGCCGCTAGCGCGCCCGCAGCCGAGGCAGCCGGCGACGTGTGGAACACGCCGGGCAACTACACAGACGAAACGCCCTTCTAGGCGCTCACTACTTTTTAGGAAAGAAGAAAACCCCATGGCTGGAAAGAGCAGCGGCGACCGCCGCAAGCCAATCCGCAAGGGCAAGGACGGCAAGAACGCCGCTCCTGCCAAGTCGATCCGCGTTGGCGTCATCGACTACAAGGATGTCGCAACCCTTCGTAAGTTCATTTCCGATCGCGGAAAGATCCGCGCTCGTCGCATCACCGGTGTCTCCGTCCAGGAGCAGCGTCTCATCGCCCGTGCCGTCAAGAACGCACGCGAGATGGCACTGCTTCCCTACGCCGGCTCAGGCCGTTAAGGAGCATTGATATGTCCAAGTTGATCCTCACGCACGAGGTCACCGGCCTCGGTGCCCCCGGAGACGTCGTAGACGTCAAGAACGGTTTCGCTCGCAACTACCTCATCCCCCAGGGCTTCGCCGTGGCGTGGACCCGTGGTGGAGAGAAGCAGATCGATTCGATCAAGGCAGCCCGCGCAGCGCGCGAGCACGCGACCCTCGAAGAGGCGCTCGACCTGAAGGCTCGCCTTCAGGCCACGACCGTCACCCTCACCGTCAAGACCGGAGACGGTGGCCGTCTGTTCGGTTCCGTCAAGACGTCTGACATCGCCGACGCTGTGGCCGCTGCCGGCCTCGGCGGCGTCGACAAGCGCAAGATCGAGCTCTCGGCTCCGATCAAGGTGACGGGTACCCACGAGGCGACTGTTCGCCTTCGTGACGACCTCGTCGCAACCATCACGTTGAACGTGGTCAGCGCAAAGTAGCTTCATCACAAAGGGTGGTTATCGCGGCCGGAAGGCCAGCGATAACCACCTTTTTTGCGTGCAAAGTCAAGAGCTTTGTACACAGGGCGAGAGAATTTAACACAACCTTCAATGTCTACTGTAAACATGTTTCTACACACACCATGTGAAAAGTAAAAGGCCTGATGAAGGCTGCTTTATCTCCCAAAACTGATTACTTACTAACAGTTCTTTCCACAGCTTCCCCACATAACTTCCGGCGTTTCCCGCCTCAATTCCACAGGCTTGTCCACAGGGGTGTTTTGCGGGGTCCTCGCCACGTCCATATCGTGAGGGGCCGAGTGGAAAACTCGTTCCGGGCCAGGGGGGACCGGGTGGGAAAAGGGAACGCGCCGGGCTGGTCGCGCGATTGTCGGAAGCCACCGCTAGAACTAGAAGCACCACCACGATTGGGAGTTCACACGTGTCCATTGCACACCTCGGGCTAGCCGGCGATACCGGCCGGGGCGATACCCGCGGCGGCGACCGCGACAGGGTTCCCCCGCACGACCTGCTGGCCGAGCAGAGTGCCATCGGCGGCATGCTGCTCAGCAAAGACGCCGTAGCCGACGTCGTCGAGGTCGTTCGTGGTGTCGACTTCTACATTCCGAAGCACGAGATCATCTTCGACGCGATCCTCTCGCTCTACTCGCACGGCGAACCCACCGACGTGATCGCCGTCACCGACGAGCTGACAAAGACGGGCGAACTGCAGCGGGCCGGCGGCGCCGAGTACCTGCACACGCTCACCGGCCTGGTGCCCACCGCGGCCAACGCCGGTTTCTACTCGCTCATCGTTACCGAGAAGGCCGTTCTGCGTCGCCTCGTCGAGGCCGGAACCCGCATCGTGCAGATGGGTTACGCCAGCGAGGGCGAGGTCGTCGACCTTGTCAACAACGCTCAGGCCGAGATCTACGCGGTCAACGGCGGCGTCGAGAGCGAAGACTACGTGCCCCTCTCCGACGCGGTCACCGCGGCCGTCGACGAGATCGAGGCCGCAAAGGGCCGCGACGGCCAGATGATCGGCGTGCCCACGGGGTTCGCCCAGCTCGACGCGCTCACCAACGGTCTCCACCCGGGCCAGCTGATCATCCTCGCCGCCCGACCCGCCATCGGTAAGTCCACGCTCGCGCTCGACTTCGCTCGTGCGGCTGCCATTCATCACGACCAACCCGTCGTAGTGTTCTCGCTCGAAATGGGTCGCAGCGAAATCGCGATGCGTCTGCTCTCGGCCGAGGCATCCGTTCCCCTGCAGTCCATGCGCAAGGGAACCGTGCACTCGCAAGACTGGACCACGATCGCCCAGACCCGCGGGCGCATCAACGACGCACCGCTCTACATCGACGACTCCCCCAACATGACGCTCGTCGAGATCCGCGCCAAGTGCCGCAGGCTCAAGCAGCGCGTCGGGCTGAAAATGGTCATCATCGACTACCTGCAGCTCATGACCAGCGGCAAGAAGGTCGAGTCGCGCCAGCAAGAGGTCTCGGAGTTCTCGCGTGCGCTCAAGCTGCTCGCGAAAGAGATCGGCGTGCCCGTCATCGCGATCAGCCAACTGAACCGTGGGCCCGAGCAGCGCGCAGACAAGAAGCCCGCCCTGTCCGACCTCCGCGAATCGGGTTCGCTCGAGCAAGACGCCGACATGGTGATCCTGCTGCACCGCGAGAGCGCCTACGAGAAAGACAGCGCGCGTGCCGGTGAGGCCGACCTCATCATCGCCAAGCACCGCAACGGACCGACAGACACCCTCACCGTGGGCTTCCACGGTCACTTCTCCCGCTTCGTCGACCTGCCGCCGGGGGCCTGACCCACCCGAAGTGCAGCGACGGTTCTCCCCGCTCCTCGTTTCGGTCTGCCTAGACTCGACGGCATGGCCAACGAAGCAAGTCGCGCCGCATACTCCCGCAGGGCGGTGGAGTACATCGACCTCTTGGGTTCGATGCATTCGGTTCACCCGTCGGATCTGCAGATCGTGTCCACGTGGGCGAGTGACGTCGAAGGCCACCTCATCGATGCGGGGTGCGGCCCGGGACACTGGACGAACTTTCTGGCCACGCAGGGCCTGACCGTTCGAGGTATCGACCAGGTACCCGAGTTCATTGCTCACGCCACGAGCACCTTTCCCGCTGTCGACTTCGCCTTGGGAAACCTTGATTGCCTCGAAGCGGATGCTGGTTCGGTCGGCGGGATTCTGGCGTGGTTCTCGCTGATCCACCACCAGCCCGGTGAGATCCAAGCTCCTTTGCGCGAGTTCAACCGCGTGCTCAAGCCCGGAGGCACACTGCTCATCGGCTTCTTCGAGGGCTCGGCGGTCGATAAATTCGCTCACGCCGTGGCGCCGGCATTCCGCTGGTCCGTTGACGCGATCAGCGCCGAACTAGGTCACGCGGGCTTCGACGTTCTCGAATCGCACGTGCGGAGAACCGCAGACCAACGCCCTCAAGCGACGGTCAGTGCCCGACGCCGGAATGCTCGCTGAGGAATACTTGGCGCTGCCTCCGATAATTGAACCGTGGCTGATACTTCTGACCAAGAGTGTGCGTGGCTGACTACCCTGCGGTCCGATGGCTCACCGCACACGACCCCGGTCTGGTTTGTGGTTCACCGCCACGCTATTTGGATAGGTTCTGCCGCGACCAACGTCAAAGTGCGTAATCTGGCCGCGGATTCGCGCGTTTCTGTCGCGATCGACGGCTCGGGCTTCACCCCACAGGTGGCGCAGGGGCGAGCACGGATTCATCGAGATCTCGCAACTTTCCCCGATGTCCTCTCTCTTTTTGCACGGAAATACCGTGGCTGGGATGTCGCCGATGAGGCCACCGACGGAGAACGAGTCCTCCTGCAGATATCCGTGGATCGTTGGCTCTTAGGAAGCGAGCCGCAGGTTCGAAGCGACAGCTAACGGATTGGCCTACTTGTTGAGGGCGCGCCGTCTGACGCGGCTATTCACCTGACCGGGGGCACACCGCCGGCGGCACACAGATACGCCGCCGCCCCGTGGCGTAAAGTTGGCTATGAGCCAGTCGGAAAGAGGTCGCTCCCGTGTCTTCCCCTGACGACAAGCACATCGACAAGTACGACGACAAGTACGTCCAGCCCGGCCGCTACTGGCCGTGGGTGCTGCTGCGTGCGCTTCCGGCGCTTGTCGCAGCCGTCGTCATTACGTTCAGCCAGGATCACTCGGCGCGTCTCGGCTTCGCCATGTTCGGCGTGCTGGCCCTAGCCGGCGGCATCGCCGTGCTGCTGGGCGCACTTCGCACCCTCCACCCCGGTGTGGCGCGGTGGTGCTTCGTGGTGCAGGGCATCCTCGGCGTCGTTCTCGGTGCCATCGCGCTGTTTTCCGGCTCGGCCGGGCTGCCGTTCCTCATCTTCCTGGTCGGCGCTTTCGCCGTGCTCACCGGTTTCCTCGAGCTGTACAGCGGCCTGCGCGCGCGCGGTCGCAGCGACTCGGCGCGCGACTGGCTGTTCGCCGGCGCCCTCACGGTGCTTCTCGCGATCGTTGTGCTCGTCGTTCCGGCGGACTACACCCAGCCCTTCACCGGCCCCGACGGCGTCGAACGCGCCCTCACGGCCTCCATCATCCTCGTCGGGGTGCTCGGCGCCTATGCCGCCATCCTCGGCGTCTACCTTGTTATAGCCGGGCTGAGCCTCAAGTGGGCTCCCCGGGCGGTGGCGGCCACAGCCGCGGAAAGCGGCAGTTAAAGTGGTAAAGCCCAGCAGAAAAGATCGCACCAAGCCGGTCGAGCTCCTCGTCTTGTCGGGCGTCATGGCCGTGTTCACGGGACTGATCACGCTGATGTCGACGCGCGACATCGTGCTCTCGCTCATCTTCTTGGGCATCGCGTTCGTCGTGGTGCTGGTCGTGCTCGCGATGCTCGTGCTCGCGGTGCGCCCCGACGGCGACGAGCTGATCGACCTCGACGAACAGAACCACCCCGAGGGCCACTAGCCCCCCTCACGGTCTCGCAACTCAGGCAGAACGGGCCGGGCGGATGCCACGGGGCCCGGTTTCACGCGGGCCGGCAGGCCGGCGCCCGTGATTCTGCCTGAGTTACGCAATCCGGCTGACCGCCACGTTCGGCATTCAGGACGAACGTGTTGGGCGCGGTGGAGGTCCCCCGGAAACTCGCGCGTGGCGTGGCGTGGCGCGTTGCGACGGGCCGTCCGTCCTGAATCACGAACCCACCGTCTCGCAACTCAGGCAGAAACGCGGATGCCGCGGGGCGCGTCCCCGGGGATCCCCCGAAAACCGGCCCCGCGGCATCCGCGGATCTTTTTCTGCCTGAGTTGCGAGAGGGGTTACTTCTCTATGAAGCCGACGAGGGCGCTCGCGAGGCCGGCGTAGCCCGCGGGTGTGAGGGTGCGCAGGCGGTCTTTGGCGTCCTGGCCGATGTCGAGGGCGTCGATGAACTCCACCAGCTCGGTCTGGCCGATGCGTCGGCCCCGGGTGAGCTCTTTGAGCATCGCGTAGGGGTCGACGATCGAGCTGCGCCCGGCCGTGATCTCGGCGCGGATGACGGTCTGGATGGCCTCGCCGAGGATCTCCCAGTTGCCGTCGAGGTCGGCGGCCAGCGTCTCGGTGTCGATGCTGAACTCGCCGAGGCCCCGGCCGAGGTTGTCCATCGCGAGCATCGAATGGCCGATGGCGACGCCCACGTTGCGCTGCGTCGTGGAGTCGGTGAGGTCGCGCTGCAGGCGCGAGGTGACCAGCGTCTGCGACAACGACTCGAGCAGGGCGCTCGAGAGCTCGAGGTTGGCCTCGGCGTTCTCGAAGCGGATCGGGTTGATCTTGTGGGGCATCGTCGACGATCCGGTCGCGCCGGCCTGGGGGATCTGGGTGAAGTAGCCCATCGAGATGTAGGTCCATATGTCGGTGCACAGGTTGTGCAGCACCCGGTTGGCGTGGCTCATGCGCTGGTAGAGCTCGGCCTGCCAGTCGTGCGACTCGATCTGGGTGGTGAGCGGGTTCCAGTCGAGGCCGAGCCCGGTGACGAACTCGCGCGAGATGGCGGGCCAGTCCTGGCCGGCGTCGGCCGCGACGTGGGCCGCGAACGTTCCGGTGGCGCCGCTGAACTTGCCGAGGTACTCGGTCGCCTCGATCTGGGCGAGGATGCGCTCGAGCCGGTAGACGAAGACGGCAAACTCCTTGCCGACCGTCGTCGGGGTGGCGGGTTGGCCGTGCGTGTGGGCGAGCATCGGCACGTCGCGGTGCTCGACCGACAGTTCGCGCAGCTTCTCGATGATCGCGGCGAAGCGCGGCAGCCAGACCTCGCGAACGGCCGAGCCGATCGTGAGCGCGTACGAGAGGTTGTTGATGTCTTCGCTCGTGCAGGCGAAGTGGGTGAGCTCGGCGACCTCGTTCAGGCCGAGGTCGGCGAGTTTGTGGCGGACGAGGTACTCGACGGCCTTCACGTCGTGGCGCGTGGTGGCCTCGAGGGTGGCGAGCTCGTCGATCTCGGGCTGGCCGAAGTCGGCGGCCAGGGCGCGCAGCGAACGGGCCTCCTCGAGGGTGAGGCGTCGCGAGCCGAACAGCTCGTGGTCGGTGAGGTAGAGCAGCCACTCGACCTCGACGTGCACGCGCGCCCGGTTCAGGCCGGCTTCGGAGAGGAACTCACCGAGACCCGTGACGGAGGCCTTGTAGCGGCCGTCGAGCGGGCTGAGGGGTTGTTCTGGCAGTGGACTCATTTGACACCCTGAATTCCTGGTTTGATCTGGTGGAAAAGCGCCGAACTGGCGTGTTCGATCGAGGCGAGAACCTGGTCGAAGAACGCCGCGTCGGAGTAGTACGGGTCGGGCACGTCGAGCTGGCTCGACTGGTCTTTGTCGAAGGAGAGCAGCAGCTGCACCTTCGAGCGGTCGTGGTCGTTCGAGGCCCACGCCTTGAGGATGCGTTCCTGGCTGTGGTCGAAGACGACGACGAGGTCGAGTTCGGCGAACCAGTCGGGGTTGAACTGCTTGGCGCGGTGCTGCGCGCCGTCGTAGCCGCGGCCGGCCAGCGCGCCCAGGGTGCGGTCGTCGGAGCGCTCCCCCACGTGCCAGTCGCCCGTGCCTGCCGACATCACGGCGATGCGGCCCTCGAGTCCCGACCGTTTGATCAGGTCGGTGAAGACGACCTCGGCCATGGGCGAGCGGCAGATGTTGCCGGTGCACACGAAACAGAGCCTGAAGAGCGCGGACTCGTCGAAGATGCGCTCGAAACTCATGCGCCCATTGTCGCGTAGATTCCCCTCCCCCACAGCGCGCAAAAGAGGGGCGGATGCCACGGACCCTCCTCTCCCGCGCCGGACGGGCTTCCCGCCGGCCGAGTATTGTCGCGTGATCCTCGATTCCGCGTCGCTCATCGACCCCGTGCAGCTCGAGGCGCGCCACGCCCTCTCGACCCAGCTCGCCGCCCTCGCCCGGGTGCACGCCCAGCTCGAACGGGCGCGCGCGGGCGTGCCGGCTGGTGCGCCGAGCGACCGGTGGCGCGGGCCGGCGCAGGCGGCCTACGGCTCGAGCGTGCGTCAGCTCGCCGAGCAGCTCGAGCGGGCGATCGACGCCGTGCGCTCGGCGAAGCGTCACACCGCGCGGGCCCTGGCGACGATGGCATCCCGTGCCTGACGGCGCGGGACATTCCGGTCGGGAGCGGCCCTCCGACGCGCTCATCGTGTCGGGCGGCGGCTCGGTGGCGGTGGCGAGCGACGCGTTGTTCGCCGACGCCCAGGCGCTCGAGAGGGTGCACGACGAACTGCGCCGGGCGGCGGGCGCGCTCGCCGCCGCCGAGAGCGCGCTGGGCGCACGCCTGCTGCGCCGGGCAGACGCGCCGCTGAGCGCCCTCGACGCGGAGCGGGAGATCGCCCACGCCCTCGAGCTCGTGGCGGCTTCGGGCCAGCGAGCATCCGCGATCGCCTTCGTGTTGCGCGCCTCGGCGCACGGGTACGGCCTGGCAGACGATGCGGCCGCGCGGCTGGCCCAGCAGCTGGCGGCTGGCCTCGGCTACTCGATCGGCCGGCTGCTGCCGCTCGCCGCGGCGCTCGTCGTCCCCGCGTTGCCGGCGGTGCTCGGCGGCCTGCTGGTCGCGGCGCTCGTCGCCCCGAAAGGCGTCGCCGCCCTGCCGGGAACCCTCGGCACCTGGCTCGCCGACAACAATCGGCTGCTCACCAACCCGGTGACCGTGGCGCTCGTGCGGGCCGGCGTGATGAGCGTCGACGACGTCATCGGCGGCGCCCTGGGGCTGCCGAGGGGCGTCGTGCAGGCGCTCGGCGACGAGGGATCCGGGGTCGCCGGGCTCGACACGTCGGCCGGTTTCTTCACGGTCATCGGTGCGCCGTTCGGCCTGCTCGCCGAGACTGCGGTGGCGACGCGGGTGGCGGGGCGGCGCGACATCCGGGCCCCACAGGGTCTTGCGGAGCGCCTCGACCGCATTCCGCAGCGCGTCGACACGGTGGACGGCCCCCGGGGCCAGCACATCCGCATCGAGCGGTACGAGATGCCGGGCCGTCCCGACCGGTTCGCCGTCTACGTCACCGGCACCGCCGACTTCTCGCCGCGCACGGGCCGGGAGGCGTTCGACCTCACGAGCAGCGTGGTCGGCATGACCGAGCTGCCCGCCGGCTCGGTGCGCGCCGTGCACGACGCGATGCGGCAGGCGGGGGTGACGGCCGACTCCCCCGTGCAGTTCACCGGTTTCTCGCAGGGCGGCCTGGTGGCCGCGACGCTGGCGGCCTCGGGCGACTACAACACGAAGGGAGTCGTGACCGTCGGGGCACCCACCGCCCAGGTCTCGTTCGGCAACGACTATCCGGCCGTGTTGCTCGAGCACACCGACGACATCGTGCCGGCGCTCGGCGGCAACCGGGTCGACGACGATCCCGTGCTCGTGCAGCGTGAGGCCTTCGCCGGCCGCGACACCCCGGCGGGCGTCGCGGTGCCGTCTCACGACCGCGACGAGTACCGCAGAACGGCCGAACTCGCCGACGACGCCCGCAGTGCGCCGCTCGCCGCCGCGATCGCCGAACTCGACGACTTCGGCCGCGGCGCGACGACCGTCACGTCGACCACCTACGTGGCCGAGCGGGTGAAGAGGTGAGGGGGCTAGCGACGGCCCCGGTCGGAACCCATCAGCGGACGCAGGAAGACACCGAGCGCCCAGCCGATGAAGCCGAGCACGAGGGCGCCCAGAACACCCCACCAGAAGCTCTCCACGACGAGGCCGAAGCCCAGCAGAGACGAGATCCACTGCACGATGAGCAGCAGCAGGGCGTTCACGATCAGCGCGAGCAGGCCGAGGGTGAGCACGTACAGCGGGAAGGCGACGATGCGTATGGTGTTGCCGATCACGGCGTTCACGACACCGAAGACGAGGGCGACGATGAGGTAGGTCAGCACCGTCTCGAGGGTGTCGCCGGGTGGGAAAGCGTTGACGCTGATGCCGCTCACGATGAGGGTGGTGAGCCAGAGCGCGATGGCGTTGATGATCAGTCGGACCAGGAAGCGTTGCATGGTGACCACTATGCACTGGCGGCTCGCGCGGTCGCAATTAGGCTTAGTGCTCGTGAACGCACCCAGAGTACGACTCCGCCCCGAGATCGAGGGCATGCAGCCCTACCGCCAGGGCAAGGCCGCTGCCGAAGACGCCTTCAAGCTCTCGTCGAACGAGAACCCGTTCGAGCCGATCCCCGCGGTGCTCGAGGCGATCGCGGCATCCAGCGTCAACCGCTACCCCGACGGCTCGGCCATCGCTCTGCGCACCGCGCTCGCCGACCACTACGCGCTGTCCCCCGAGAACGTGCACGTCGGGGCGGGCTCGGCGTCGATCCTCAGCCAGCTCATCACCGCCGCGGCCGGACCGGGCGACGAGGTCGTGTACTCCTGGCGCAGCTTCGAGGCCTACCCGGGCTTCGTCGCGGTCGCCGGAGCCACGAGCGTGCAGGTCGCGAACACCGCCGACCACCGCCACAACCTCGACGCCATGGCCGCCGCCGTCACCGACCGCACGCGCGTCGTGATCGTCTGCAGCCCCAACAACCCGACCGGATCGGTCGTCACGGCCGACGAGTTCACCGCCTTCATGGCGCAGATTCCCGAGACGGTGCTCGTGCTGCTCGACGAGGCCTACATCGAGTTTGTGACGGATGACACGGCGGTACGAGGGCCCGAGCTGCTCGCCCACTACCCGAACCTGGTCGTGCTGCGCACGTTCTCGAAGGCTTACGGTCTGGCCGGCCTGCGCGTCGGCTACGCGCTCGGCGCCGAGTATGTTCTCGACGCCGCCCGCGCCACCACAATCCCGCTCTCCGTCATCGAGCCGGCACAGCGCGCGGCGATCGTCTCGATCGAGCACCAGGCCGAGCTGCTCGAGCGGGTGGCCGGCCTCTCCGTGCTGCGCGACACGATCTGGGCTGCGCTCGTCGACCAGGGCTGGGACGTTCCGAAACCGCACGGCAACTTCGTCTGGCTGCCCACGGGCGACATCACGCCGTGGGCCGCGGAGGTCTTCTCCGACAACGGGATCGTCGTGCGCGCGCTCGGAACCGACGGGGTGCGCATCAGCATCGGCGAACACGAATCTGTCGAGAAACTCCTAAAGGCTTCCGAAGAGGTTGTGCGCAAGCTACGAACGGTGGCCGGCGAAGCCACGTTAGATTAGTCAAATGTCTTACACCGCCGCGACGGTCCAGCTGCTCTCCCCGGAGGGCGAACTCGTCGAAAGCGACGCGTCGGCTGAGTACCTTCCCTACATCGAAGCCCTCAGCGACGACCAGCTGCGCGAGTTCCACCGCCAGATGGTGGTGATCCGCCGGTTCGACCAGGAGGCGGCGAACCTCCAGCGGCAGGGCGAGCTCGGCCTCTGGGTGCCGAGCCTCGGCCAGGAGGCGGGGCAGGTCGGGTCGGCGTTCGCGTCTCGGCCGCAAGACCACATCTTCCCGTCCTACCGGGAGCACGCGGTCGCCCGCATCCGCGGCGTCGACCTCATCGGCATCATGGGCCTGCTGCGTGGTACCACCCACGGCGGCTGGAACCCGGCCGACACCAATTTCCACCTGTACACGCTCGTGCTCGGATCGCACACGCTGCACGCCACGGGCCGCGCGATGGCCATGACTCTCGACGGCGCCACCGCCACGGGCAACCCCGAGACCGACGGGGCCGTCATGGCCTACTTCGGCGACGGCGCCTCGAGCCAGGGCGACGTGAGCGAGGCGTTCGTCTTCGCGGCGAGCTACCAGGCGCCGGTCGTCTTCTTCCTGCAGAACAACCACTGGGCCATCTCGGTGCCGGTCGAGATCCAGTCGCGCACGCCGCTCTACCTGCGGTCGAGCGGGTTCGGAATCCCGGGCGTTCAGATCGACGGCAACGACGTTCTCGCCGGCTTCGCCGTGACCAAGCACAACCTCGACGCCGCGCGCAGCGGTGAAGGCCCCAGGTTCATCGAGGCGCTCACCTACCGCATGGGTGCGCACACCTCATCCGACGATCCCACCAAGTACCGCCTCGACAGCGAGGTCGACTACTGGCAGCGGCGCGACCCGATCGCCCGTTTCGAGACCTGGCTGCGTTCGCGCGGCGAGGGCGACGCCTTCTTCGCGGATGTCGCGACCGAAGCCGAAGACGTGGCCGCGGACATCCGCAAGCGCACCCTCGCCCTGGGCATCCCGTCGGTCGGGAAGATGTTCGACCACGTCTATTCCGAGCCGCATCCCGTCATCGAGGCACAGCAGCGGTGGCTCGCCGAGTACGAAGCATCTCTGGAGAACGACGGATGAGCATCGCGAACCCCACCACCAGCCCCGTAGAGACCAACGCATCGGTCGAGACCATGCCGATGGCCAAGGCGCTCAACGCCGGCCTGCGCAAGGCCATGAACGACGACCCCAAGGTCTTGCTCATGGGCGAAGACATCGGTCCGCTCGGCGGCGTCTTCCGCATCACCGAGGGCCTGCTGGCCGAGTTCGGCAAGCGCCGGGTCATGGACACCCCGCTCGCCGAGTCGGGAATCATCGGCACCGCGATCGGCCTCGCGATGGGCGGCTACCGTCCCGTCGTCGAGATCCAGTTCGACGGCTTCATCTTCCCCGGGTTCGACCAGATCACGACGCAGCTGGCCAAGATGACCAACCGCCACGAGGGCCAGGTCACCATGCCGCTCGTGATCCGCGTGCCCTACGGCGGACACATCGGCGCCGTCGAGCACCACCAGGAGAGCCCGGAGGCGTACTTCGCCCACACTCCCGGACTGCGTGTCGTCAGCCCGAGCACGCCGCATGACGCCTACTGGATGATCCAGGAGGCGATCGCGAGCAACGATCCGGTCATGTTCTTCGAGCCCAAGGGCCGCTACTGGCCCAAGGGCGAGGTGAACCTCGCCGCGAACACGGCGCCGCTGCACTCCAGCCGTGTCGTGCGCGCGGGCACCGAGGTCACTCTCGTCGGCCACGGCGCCATGCTCACCGTGCTGCTGAACGCCGCCGAACTGGCCGCCGAGGAGGGCACGAGCGTCGAGGTCATCGACCTGCGCTCGCTCTCCCCCATCGACTACGACCCGATCGTGGCGAGCGTGCAGAAGACCGGACGACTCGTGGTCGCCGCGGAAGCCCAGAGCTTCGCGTCGATCAGCAGCGAGATCGCCGCCACCATCACCGAGCGCGCGTTCTACTCGCTCGAGGCGCCCGTGCTGCGGGTCGCCGGATTCGACACCCCGTTCCCGCCGGCGAAACTGGAGGACATCTTCCTCCCCGACGTCGACCGCGTGCTCGAGGCCGTCGACCGCGCAATGGCTTACTGAAGAAACCAGGCTCATGAGCACTTTCGAATTCCTCCTCCCCGACGCGGGCGAGGGCCTCACCGAAGCCGAGATCGTCGAGTGGAAGGTCAAGCCCGGCGACGCCGTGGAGGTCAACCAGATCCTCGTCGAGATCGAGACCGCCAAATCGCTCGTCGAGCTGCCGTCGCCTTTCGCGGGCACGGTCACCGAGCTTCTCGTCGAGCCCGGGCAGACCGTCGACGTCGGAACCGTGATCATCCGCGCCTCCAGCGGTGCTGAAGCAGGCAATTCGGATGCCGCGGCTCCCGCCGTTTCCGATGACGACGCCCTCGGCTCCGTGGCCGACACCGCCAGCAGCATCTCGGACGAGACCGCGGCGGCCGAGAAGCCCGGCGCCGTGCTCGTCGGGTACGGCACGAAGGGCGGAGCGTCGTCGCGTCGGCGTCGCGGCGCGGCGGTCCCCGCCGCCCCGTCCGCACCCGCTACCGTGCCCTCGGCCCGCCCCGCGTCGGTGCCCGCCGCCGCGGCATCCGCAATCATCGCGAAGCCGCCGATCCGTAAGCTCGCGAAGGACCTCGGCGTGACCCTCGCCGACGTCACGGCCACCGGCCTCGCCGGAGAGATCACCCGCGACGACGTCATCCGCAACGCCACCCAGGCGAGCCTCTTCCGCAACATCGAGACGCCCGAGTGGTCGCCCGAGCGCGAGGAGAAGATCCCCGTGAAGGGCGTGCGCAAGGCGATCGCGGCCGCGATGACGCAGAGCGCGTTCACCGCGCCGCACGTGAGCGTCTTCGTCGACATCGACGCGACCCGCACCATGGAGTTCGTCAAGCGCCTGAAGAACTCGCCCGACTTCGCGGGCATCCGCGTCTCGCCGCTGCTCATCGCGGCGAAGGCGGTCATCTGGGCCGTGCGCCGCAACCCGATGGTGAACGCGACCTTCACGCCCGAAGAGATCACGGTGCACCACTACGTGAACCTCGGCATCGCGGCCGTCACGCCGCGCGGCCTCGTGGTGCCGAACGTCAAGGACGCCAACGAGCTGTCGTTGCGGGAATTGGCCGTGGCGCTCGAGCAGCTCACGCTGACCGCCCGCGACGGCAAGACGACGGCGGCCGACATGGCCAACGGCAC
>NZ_JBKKAD010000193.1:0-8892 GCF_046714715.1 Conyzicola sp.
GCGGGTCGTTTGGGCAAAGCGGTCTCCAGTGCTGAATTCTCAGCGGATTCTCGGGTGAAGTCGATTGAGATTATTGGCGGTCTATGGCGCTCAGATGAACGGATGCGGAACTACCTCTACCCGCCGACAGTCCGGTTGGGGTGGCCGTTTGGGGCCACACAGAAGGTGCTCGCGAGTGCAAGAAACGGCTATTGGCCGGGGTTTTTTCCGCCAGCGCGCTTGAGGCGCCTCGACAGCACCGGCGGCAGCGCTACCGCGGCCACGACGAGGATGCCGGCGAACAGCATGACGAACTGGCTGCCCCCGAATCCCGTGTCGGCCAGGGTGAACGGCGACGAGACGGCGCCGCCCGAAACACCGCCCGACAGCAGGGCACCGTTCGAGTCGTAGAGCGCGGTGTCCGAGGTGCCGACGGCCGCTTCTGTCGCGCTCGATGTCCCGGCAGCGGCGGCGGCAGCAGCAGCTGCAGCCGCCGCAGCTGCTGCCCCGCTCTCCGCGGTCGGCGGCGCCACGATGGAACCGGGGGCGCACACGCTCGCCGCGGCGGCGGCGCCGGGGATGCGCTTCACCTGCTCGAGTCCGGCCAGCACGAGGTTCTCGGGGAGGGGCGAGTAGCCGAGCACCTCGGCCTGCTTCTGCCCCTCGCAGAGCATGTAGTTGGAGAACGTGCTGAGCGACGCGCCCTTCTGCGTCGTGAAGTTCGCCGTGGTGGCGATCGGCACGATCATGTACGAGTAGCTCGACAGCGGGTACGCCACCGGGTCGGCGCTGTTGTAGACGCCCGTGAGGTCTTGGGTGAGGTAGTCCGGCGACGACTCGGTCGTGTTGATGACGGCCTTCTGCAGCGCGACAGCTACCGCGGCACCGGTCGGCAGTACGTAGTTGCCCGAGGTGTTGAGCACTTGGGCCACGGGGAACCCCGACTTCAGCGCGTAGGAGTATTCGACGTAGGTGATCGCGCCTTCGCCGTAGTTCTGGCTGACGTAGCCGGCCACACCGAGCGAACCGCTCTGGGCCTTGCCGTTCTTCGGCGTCGGGTACTGCGAGGTGAGCCCGCAGGGAGATGCGCCGCCACACTTGTATGCCGACCACAGGGCGGAGTGCTGCTTCGACATCCACAGGCTGAACTGGGCGCTCGACCCGGAACCGTCGGAACGGACGACGGGGACGATGGCCGTGTCCGGCATGGCCAGGTCGGGGTTGTCCCTGACGATCTGTGCGTCGTTCCACTTGGTGATTACGCCCGTGAAGATCTTCGTCACGGTGTCTCCGGCGAGACGGAGGTTGGTGACCCGCTTGCCGCCGATGTTGAGGTTGTACATGAACGACGTGCCACCGGCAACGATCGGCATGTACGCGAACGGAGTCGAGGGCTTCTCGGGCTGAGAACCGTCTTCGGGCTTGGACTGGAACGGGATCTCGCTGATGGCGAAGTCGACCGAGCCCGCGATGAAGTCCTGGCGGCCGGCGCTCGAGCCCGAGCCGGTGTAGTTGACCGTCATGCCGTAGTTCGCGGCCACGTTCTTGCGCCACTGGTCGAGCGCGTTCTGTGACCAGGTCGAACCCGTGCCCGTGATCGGCGCGTAGGTGGCGGCATAGGCGGCCTGGGCGTTGAACGCCGAGGCGAAGCCGCCGGTGATGAGGAAGACGAGAATGAACGCGAGGAGCGTTCGGGTGGGGCGGCGGGTCAGCGTCGTCACTGGGACGGCTCCTTCGGGAGGTTCTCGGGTGAGGGTTCGGGTGGTGATACGGGAAGTTCACGAGCGGGTGTGGATGCCGCGTGAGCGGGCCTCCGGCGTTCGCTGACGGGTGTCGCCGTCAGCGAGTTCGCCATGCGCGCGAGGTCGTCGGCCGATGCGGCCGCGACCCGTCTGCGCTGGGCGTCGGAGAGCTGGCCGGGTCCGCGACCGCCGATGAGTCGGGCGACGGTGAAGAGCCCGAGAACGAGCAGCAACAGCACGGCCGCGGTTCCGAAACCGCGGGCGATCATTGCGGGCTCGGGCGACTTCACGAAGTCGAACACCTGCAGCGGGAGCGAGATCATCGGTCCGGCGAACGGGTTGAAGTTCGCGACCGACGTGATGCCCGAGGTCAGCAGCACGGGCGAGGTCTCGCCGATTCCGCGGGCCGTGCCGAGAATGACCGCGGTGACGAGACCGGATCGCGCCGTCGGAAGCACGACATGCCACACGGTGCGCCAGCGCGTGGTGCCCAGAGCGTACGACGCCTCCCGCAGGTTGCCCGGCACCAGCCGCAGCACGACGTCCGAGGAGCGGATCACGATCGGCAGCATCATCACCGTGAGCGCCATCGCGGCCGCGAAGCCCGACCGCTGGTGGGTGATCAGCTGGATGATCGCGGCGTAGACGAAGAGCCCGGCGACGATCGACGGCAACGCGGTCATGGCATCCGAGATCGTGCGCACGAAGCGCGCGAACCGTCCGCCGATCTCGTTGAGGAACACGGCCGTCGTGATTCCGAGCGGGATGGTGATGGCGAGGGCGATCGAGATCTGGATGATCGTGCCGATGATGGCGTGCAGGATCCCGCCCATGCTCAGCGGGTCGAGCGGACCGGTCAGCTGCATGGTCTCGGTGAAGAAGTTGAGGTGCGGCAGTGCGTCTTGGGCCCGGATGATCGTGTACGCCACCACGAAGACGAGGGCGCTGAACAGCACGACGCCCGCGCTGACGAGCAGCACCGTCATGATGCGGTCACGCACCTCCTGGGCGTCGGAGCGGAGCGACACGAGCAGGCTGTAGAACGCGATGAACGACACGAACGCCACGACGGCCCAGCCGACCGCACCGGTGAGGGGCGTGAACCAGCCGAAGAGCAGCGTGGCCAGAGCGATGGCGGCGACGAGCGCGCCGATGATGTTGAAGCGCTCGTCGAGGGTGGCGCTGCGCAGCGTGCGCCGGTCGCCGACCGCCGTATCCCCCGGCCGCGGGGTGTTCGTGCGAGGGGTGACCTCGTCGACCTCGAAGAGGGCGATGTCGGCCTCGCTCGCGCGGCGTGATTCGTCGATGACAGTCATCAGCTGGTTTCCGCTCCGGAACGCGAACGCGCCACGATCAACGAGGCGGTGAAGTTGACAATGAGGGTAATGATGAACAGCACGAGACCCGCTGCCATGAGCGCCGACAGGCCGAACTCGCTGGCCTCGCCGTATCGCAGGGCGATGAGGGCGGAGACCGAGTTGGTGCCGGTCTTCAGCACCTCCCAGTTGATCGTGAAGATCGGCGAGATGATCATGTAGACCGCGATGGTCTCTCCGAGCGCGCGGCCGAGGCCGAGCATCGTGCCGCCGATGATGCCGCCGCGGCCGAAGGGCAGAACCACAGTGCGGATCATGCCCCAGCGGGTCGAGCCGAGAGCCAGTGCGGCCTCGCGCTCGCCGACGGGCGCCTGCGAGAAGGCCTCGCGCATGATCGACGTCTGGGTCGGAACGACCATGAGGCCGACGACGATGCCCGCGATGAACGCCGAGGAGGTGAAGGCGCTCGCCTCCGTGAGAACATCCCCCGAGGCATCCGAAACCCGGAAGATCGGGATCCAGGAGAAGTAGGTGGAGATCCAGGCCGACACCGGGATGACGTTCGCCTGCAGGAAGAACAGGCCCCAGAGGCCGTAGACGACGCTGGGTACGGCGGCCATGAGGTCGACGAGCGAGACGAGGAAGCCGCGCAGCTGCCCCCCGACGACCTCCGAGATGAGCAGCGCGGTGCCGAGCGCCAGCGGAATGGCGACGGCCATCGCGATGATCGCGATCGTGAACGTGCCGAACAGGATCGCGCCGATACCGAACACGCGCGTCTCGGGCGACCACTCCTGTTCGATGAGGAACGACGGCCCGGCGACGCTCAACGCGTCACCCGCGCGCAACGACAGGAACAGTCCGACGGCGAGCATGATGCCCACGGTCGTGGCGCCGGCGGTGAACGTGACCGTCTTGAAGACGGAGTCAGATCTCGACGGCTTCGATGCGAGAGAACGCCGTTCGGTTATCGCGGTCACAACGCCCTTTCCGGGCGCGCCACGAGAGGGCGTTCGACCACGGAGTTGATCGTCACGGTGCGGGGTGAACGGATGGGGCGCGGTGCGTGAAGGAGCGGTGACCGCGCACGCAACAACGGCTATCCGCCGGGGAACGGGGCGAAGGACTCGGACGGAACGGGCGTGGCCGGGGCCGAGGGCGTCGCGCTGGGCGCGGGCGACGCGGAGACGATGATCGTGACCGCACGCCCGAGCTCGAGGGACGTGGCATCCGCGGGTTCGCTGCGCAGCACGCTTCCGCGCGGGGCCGTCGGGTCGTTCTCGACGATGAACTGCGCCGTGAAGCCGGCGTTCTGGATGGCCGCTATCGCGGCGTCGCGCGAGAGACCCACGGTGAGGGGCACGGTGTTGAAGCCGCTGGCCACCACCAGGCTCACGGCGGTGCCGGGTGGCTGCGCGCTGGCGGCCTCGGGCGAGGATCGCAGCACGGTGCCGGCCGAGGCGGTGGACGCCTCCTCGACGATCGACCCGAGCGCGAGCGCGGCGCCCTGCAGCCGAATGCCCGCGGCGGCAACGGTGCCGCCCGTGACATCCGGAACCGCGACGGGGGCGACGACGGCCTGCTGGGCCGGCGCAGACGGGATCGGGCTGACGGCGGTCACGCTCGGGGTGGGCAGCGTGGCGGCGTCGGCAACGTCCGAGGTGCGCGGCGGGGTGACGGCGGTGGCGGAAAGGATCCAGGCGATGGCTCCGACGATCACGGCGAGGGCGCCGATAATCGCCCAAGCGGGCGAGCGGCCCTCGGGAGTCGGCACGGGCTGCACCGCAGGCAGGGGCACCGCCGCCGGGCGCGAGCTCGTCGGGCGGGTCGCGGGCGGGCGCACCGTGAGCATTCTGGTCGTGTAGATGCGCCCCGCCTCGGACGGTGCGCCGAGCAGCAGCGTGCGCGTGTCCTGCTCGCCGGCGACCGGGGCGAGCGCGTCGATGGCCGCGAGCATCTCCCGCGCCGACTGGAACCGTGCTTCGGGATGCTTGAGCATCGCCTTGACCACGAGCCGGTCGACCCCGCGGGGCACGCCGCCTCGACCCACCGACGGCACCGGCGGCGGTGTCGACACGTGCGCGCGCATCGTCTCGACGATCGTCGAGCGTTCGAACGGCGGCGTGCCGGTGAGCGCGAAGTAGAGCACGGCGCCCGCCTGGTAGAGGTCGCCGCGTCCGTCGATCTCGCGCCCCTCGGCCTGCTCGGGCGAGAGGTAGTTCGCGTTGCCGACGACCCCGGCCGGCCCGCCGTTTCCGCCGGCCGACAGCGCGGGTCGACCCGCGGCATCCGCCAGCCCGAAATCGACCAGGCGAACGTCGGCCACCTCGATGCGCCGGTCGGGCGTCACCGAGATCATGACGTTCGCGGGCGAGACGTCGCGATGGATGAGCCCGCTGTCGTGCGCGGCCCCGAGAGCGAACAGGATGCCGCGGAGCACCGTCAACGCGTCGGCGGCGTCGAGCGGCCCGCGTTCATCGACGTACTCGCCGAGGCTCACCCCCGCCACCAGCTCCAGCGCGATCCAGGCGAGGGAATCGTCGTGCACGCCGACGTCGATCACCCGCACGATGTTCGGGTGACGCAGGCTGGCCGCGGCGCGCGCCTCGGCGAACAGTGCCTGCCGCGCCGCGTCGTCGGACGAGAGATGCGGGTGCAGAATCTTGAGCGCGACGGCGCCCTCGTCGTGGGTGTCCACGGCCGCGAAGACCGATGCGGAGCCGCCCGTGCCGAGCAGTTCGGCGAGCCGGAACCGGCCGGAGATGAGCCCGTCGGCTACCACGGGGCGCCCGCGTCGCTGAGCGCCCGAACCCTCCGGTCTGTCGGGCGGGCGGGAGGTTCGGAGATCGTCGCCAGCGCGAAGTCGGCGAGAGTCGTGAGGGCGGAGTGCATGCTCGTCGACGACGCGCCGAACCAGCGCCCCGACGAGATCACCGGTTCGCCGTCGAGGGTCGCGAGCCAGCCGTACTGGCTCGCCGTCTCGCCACGCACGACCGTCACGACGAGCGACTCGACGGCGGCCTGCAGCCGGGCCACATCGTCGCGGGCGGCGGTGTAGCTCGGATAGGCGATCCAGCTGCGCGCGAGCTCGCGGTTGTTCGACGCGAGCAGTCGCCAGATGCCGACGCTCGACAGCTCGACGAAGCCATGCTCGACCGGACGCCGCGCGGCGGCGAACGGAACCGTCTCGCCGAGGGCACGCCCCGCCCCCACGGAGTCGCGGAACGACGCCCACCCGCGGTACTTCTGGTCTCTCGTCGACGTGAACGCGAGGAATACGAGACTCGGCAACACAGCCACCGTGGCCCCCTTGACCGATGCGTGGGGTGTGTCGCGACTAACCCGCCGCTGACAGCTTCCCCCTAGTGAACACATAGGTTCTCGCGCGCAGGTGTCGCGGGGGGAAGCGCAGGGCTACGGGCGGGTGTACGCCCAGTGACGAAATCGGGTCAGTTGAGCAGGTCTTCCAGCTCGAGCCAGCGGGTCTCGAGCGTCGCGATCTGCGATTCGAGGCCCTGGATCTCGGTGGTGATGCCGCCCAGGCCCGTGTAGTCGCTCTGGTCGTGGCCGGCCATCTTGGTGTGCAACTGCGCGATCTGGTCGTTCATCTTGGCCAGCTTGCGCTCCGCCGCGGAGAACTCCTTCTGGGCGTTGCGCAGCTCGGCACCACCCAGCTTCGGCACCTTCTTCACGGCGCCGTTGCTCGCGGCGGGCGCCGCGTCGGCCTTCAGCTGGGCCATGCGGATCTCGAGGTACTGGTCGACCCCGCGCGGCAGGTGTCGCATCCCGCCGTCGAGAACGGCGTACTGCTGGTCGGTGACGCGCTCAAGCAGGTACCGGTCGTGGCTGACGACGAGCAGGGTGCCCGGGTAGGAGTCGAGCAGGTCTTCGATCGCGGCGAGCATGTCGGTGTCGAGGTCGTTGGTGGGCTCGTCGAGGATGAGAACGTTCGGCTCGTCGAGGATGATGAGCAGCAGCTGCAGGCGGCGCTTCTGGCCACCCGACAGCTCCTTGACCCGGGTCGACAGCTGGGCGCTCTGGAAACCGACGCGCTCGAGCAGCTGGCTCGGCGTCATCTCTTTGCCGCCGGCGATGTACGAGCTCTTCTGGCGACCGAGAACGTCGCTGACCCGGTCCTCCCAGATGTCTTCGAGCTCGCCGAGCTGCTGCGTGAGGGTGGCGACCTTGATGGTCTTGCCGCGCTTCACTTTGCCGGCCGTGGGCATCAGGCTGCCGGCGACGAGGCTGAGCAGTGTCGACTTTCCGGCTCCGTTGACGCCGAGGATGCCGGTGCGCTCGCCGGGAGCGATGCGCCACGTGACATCCTTCAGCACCTCTTTGACGCCGCCGGTGGACTTGTCGGTGTACGAGACGTAGACGTTCTCGAGGTCGACCACGTCTTTGCCGAGGCGCTGCATGGCCATGCTGGCGAGGGTCACCTTGTCGCGGGGCGGCGGCTCGTTCGCGATGAGCTCGTTCGCCGCGTCGATGCGGAACTTCGGCTTCGTGCTGCGGGCCGGGGCGCCGCGGCCGAGCCAGGCGAGCTCCTTGCGCATGAGGTTCTGGCGCTTCGACTCGGAGGCCGCGGCGCTGCGGTCACGTTCGACCCGCTGCAGGATGTAGGCCGCGTACCCGCCCTCGAAGGGCTCGATGATCTTGTCGTGCACCTCCCAGGTGTCGGTGCAGACCTCGTCGAGGAACCACCGGTCGTGAGTCACGACCATGAGCCCGCCCGCGTTGGTCGACCAGCGGCGCTTGAGGTGCTCGGCGAGCCAGGCGATGCCCTCGACGTCGAGGTGGTTGGTGGGCTCGTCGAGGAAGATGATGTCCCAGTCGCCCACGAGCAGGGCGGCGAGGCCGACGCGGCGGCGCTGGCCACCCGAGAGCTCGCCCATGCGGGCCTCCCACGGGATGCCGCCGACGAGGCCGGAGATGACGTCGCGCACGCGGGCGTCCCCGGCCCACTCGTATTCCGGACGGTCGCCGACGATGGCCTCGGCCACGGTCAGTTCGTCGGGCAGGTTGTCGGCCTGGTCGAGCATGCCGAGCGTGATGCCGCCTCGACGGGTGACGCGGCCCTCGTCGGGCTCGATGCGTCCGGAGAGCAGGCGCATCAGCGTGGACTTGCCGTCACCGTTGCGGCCGACGACGCCGATTCGCTGGCCCTCGTCGATTCCGATGGTTACGTCGTCGAAGATGACGCGGGTCGGGTATTCGAGGTGGAGGGATTCTGCTCCGAGAAGATGGGCCATTCGACACAGTTTATCGTGCTACGCCGTAGGCTTCCTGCGTGCACTCGTACGCCGTCTCCATCGAGCTGCTGTTGGCCGCGCCGCACTCCCGTTATGCAGGACGCCCCTCCGACGGCCCGCTCCCCGCCAGCGGGCCCGAAACGCCGCCGTCGATCGAGATCCGCGCCGGCCTCGGGGTGGTCGGCGACCGCTTCTACGCCAAACCCGCGCACCGCGCAGCATCCGTCACTCTTATGGCGATGGAGTCGCTCGAGTACGTGGCCGCCTCGCTTTCTCTCGCCGAGATTCCGGATGCCGCGGGCCCCCGCCGAAACATCATGCTGCGTGGCTTTCCGGTCGACGAACTGCGCGGGGTGCGGTTCAGCCTGGACAGCGGCCACGGACCGGTCGAGTTTCAGGGCAACCGGCCCGCCAACCCCTGTGCCTGGATGGACGTCGTGATCGCGCCCGGCGCCTTCGCGGCGATGCGCGGGCGTGGGGGCGTGCGGTGCGAGCCGCTGAGTTCGGGGCGCCTGTCGCTCGGCGCCGCCACCCTCACCACACTCGACTGAGGGCGGCCCGCCCGCGCGCCAGAGTGCAGTTGTGGCGGGTGCGTGCGGGCGC
>NZ_JBKKAD010000194.1:0-4664 GCF_046714715.1 Conyzicola sp.
CGCCCGCTCCGACCTCGACGAGCGGGCGATCGCGCCGACCGTGGCCACCATCTCCATCGTCTCGAGCCTGACGCTCGCCGGCCTCGTCGCCTGGTTCGCCGAGCCGATCGCCGTCGCGCTCGGCTCGGCGGAGGCCACCGAGCCGATCCGGGTCATGGCGCTCTGCGTCGCCATGATCGGCCCGTTCGCGGTTCCGGGCGCGCAGTTGCAGCGCGAGTTCCGCCAAGACCTGGTCTTCCGCGCCAATATCATCGCGTTCGTGCCGTCGGCGGCCACGCTCATCGTCATATCGCTGCTCGGCGAAGGCGCGCTCGGGTTTGCCTGGTCGCGGGTCGTCGGGCAGCTGGTGATCGGAACGCTGATGTTCCTGAGCGTGTCGACGCGCTACCGCCCGGGACTCGACGTGCGGCTCGTCGGTGGGCTGCTGAGGTTCGGGTTGCCGCTCGCCCTCGCCAACCTGCTCAGCCAGGTGCTGCTCAACGTCGACTACGTCTTCGTCGGCCGCATGCTCGGGGTCGCCGACGTGGGACTGTACAACCTCGCCTTCAATATCTGTATGTGGTCGACCGCCACCGTCGCATCCGTTCTCAACGGCATCGTCCTTCCCGCGTTCTCCCACGTGCGCGCCACCGGGGGCAGCCTGCCCGACGCCCTCGCCCGGGCCGTGCGCACGGTCGCGTTCATCGCCTGCCCGATCGGCGCGGTGACCCTCGCACTCGCCTCGCCGCTCATCGTCACGGTGTACGGCGCGAAATGGGAGGGAGCGGCGCCCGTGCTCGGCGTGCTCAGCGTGTACGGGGTGGTCTCGGTGATCACGCTGCTGCTCGCCAACGTGATCATCTCGACGGGGCGCACCGGCATCCTCTTCACCGTGCAGGTCGTCGCCCTCGTCTGCCTGCTTCCCGCTCTGTGGACGGGAGTCACCCTCGGCGGACTCGTCGGTGTCGGCGTCGCGCACATCGCCGTCATCCTGTTCGCGACGCTTCCCCTCTACCTGGTCGCCATAAGACGTTCCCTCGGCACGAGCCCGCTGATCGTCGCGCGGTCGATGCTGTGGCCGTTGATCGCCGCGGCGCTCGCCGGACTGGCGGGGTGGGCCGCGAGCCTCCCGCTGCCGAACGCGCCGCTGCAGCTGCTCGTGGGCGGCATGGCGGCCGGTCTCGTCTACCTGCTGCTCACCGTGCGGATTCTCACCGACGTGATGCCCGCGGGGTTCGCCCGGCTCAGGGGAGTGCGCACCGTGGTGGGCCTGGCTGCAATGCCGTCGGAGCTGTTGTTCGCACGAAAGAAGGGCAACCGATGAGAGTGGGCCTGCTGTATCCGAACCCCGATCCGGTTTCGCCGTCGAACTGGTCGGGCACGCCGCACGGGCTCGCCGGAGGACTGCGTGCGAACGGGGTCGAGGTCGTGCCGATCGGCGCGAAGCTGCCCCCGATCGTGCACGAGTCGGTCGCTGTGCTCTCGCGTATCGGCGGCAAACGCGGGGCGGTGGCCGAGCGCACGATCGTGCGGCAGATCTCCCGAACGCGCGCGCTCGGGCGCCGGGTCGCGGCCGCCGCGCCCGGGCTCGACGCTGTCGTCGCGATGGGACTCGAGCTCTTCGACCTGGCCGCGGTGAAACCGGCCGGTGTGCCGTTCGTCACCTACGACGACGGCACATTGCTGCAGATGTGGCGCAACGGCGACTCCGACATCCGCCGAGCCGGGTTTCCCGAGGCCGAAGTGCACCGCTGGTTCGACCGGCAGGCCGCCTCGGCCCGCGCGGCGACCTACTGCGCGGTGAGTACCGCGTGGGCCGCGCGCTCCTTCGTCGACGACTACGGCGTGCCCGCCGAGCGGGTGCGCGTCGTGGGCATGGGGCACCGCCCGCGCGCGTCGGCGGCCGGCGAGCGCGACTGGTCGCACCCCCGCTTCCTGTTCATCGGCGTGGACTGGCAACGCAAGAACGGCGACGCGGTGCTGCGGGCCTTCGACGCCGTGCGGCGCAGCGTGCCACATGCCACCCTCGACATCGTCGGGGTGCACCCGCCCATCGACCTCCCCGGCGTGCGCGACCACGGGTTCCTGCCCCGTGACCGGCCCGAAGCGCAGGCGCAGCTCGACACGCTCTTCTCCACGGCGACCGCCTTCGTGTTGCCGAGCCGGTTCGATCCGTCGCCCATCGCCTATCTCGAGGCGGCGTCGGCCGGACTGCCCGTCATCGCCACGACGGAGGGCGGCGCGGGCGAACTGCTCGGGGACGCCGCGATCTCGGTACACCCCGCGGATGACGCGGCTCTCGTCGCGGCGATGATGCGTCTCTCCGACTCCGGTCTCGCGCGGACGATGGGTGCCCGCGCGAGCGCCTTCGCGGCCACCGCGAGCTGGGAACACGTCGCCTCCCGCATCCTGCAGACCCTCGACCCGGCGACCGCCGCGGTGGCCCCAACCCGACACAAGGAAAACCTATGAGACTCATGCCAGCGCGGTCGACCGCGAAGCGGGCTCCCCTCGTGACCGTCGTCGTGCCCTGTTACAACTACGGGCACTATCTGCCCGCCTGCGTCGAGAGCATCGTCTCGCAACCGGGCGTCGACACCGACGTGCTGATCATCGACGACGCGTCGACCGACAACAGCGCGGAGGTCGCGGCGCAGCTCGCCGAGAGCGTGCCGCAGGTGCGTTTTGTGCACCACACGACGAACCGGGGGCACATCGCCACCTACAACGAGGGGCTGGCCACCGTCGACTCCGACTACGTCGTGCTGCTCTCCGCCGACGACATGCTCGCGCCCGGCGCTCTCGGTCGTGCCACCGGGCTGATGGAGGCCAACCCGTCTGTCGGGCTCACCTACGGCAACCCGCAGCTCTTTCTCGACGCCCCCGTGCACCATCGCCCGCGGTTCACCTCCTGGTCTGTCTGGCAGGGCGACAGCTGGATCGACGCGCAGTTCAAGCGCGGCCTGAGCATCATCTACAGCGCGGAGGCCGTCGTGCGCACCAGCGTGCACCACACGGCCGGGTACTACCGGCCCGAACTGCCCCACTCCGGCGACCTCGAGATGTGGTTGCGCATCGCATCGATCTCCGACGTCGGCCGGGTGAACGGAGCCGACCAGGCCTACCGGCGCGAACACGCGGCGAGCATGATGCACACCTACTACGCGTCGGCGGTGGAAGACCTGCGCCGCCGTGACGGCGCCTACGAGTCGTTCCTCGCCACCGCGGGCGCGAACCTGCCGGGGCGGGACCGGCTGCGCACGACGGTGCGGCGGGGGATGAGCCGCGAGACCATCGAGTGGGCTCTGCACAACCGTGGAGCCGCCGACCCCGCAGAGATCGACGACGCGGTGGCCTTCGCGAAAGAACTGAACCCCGACTATGCGTCGCTGCGGGTCTGGCGCGAGTTCGAGCGGATGAACCGGCCGCCGGGCACCCCGGTCGGCCCGGCGGGCCGCCTCGGCGGATGGTACGACGCGAACCTGCGCGGCATCAGCAACAGCTACCACTGGCGCCGTTGGCGCTACTTCGGGGTGTGACGTCGTGAAGAAGACACCCCCCGTCGGCGAGATCTACGCCCGGCTGCGCAAGTACGGCGTCGCGGACGCGAGTCGCCGTGTCATCCGTCGTCTCTCCGACCGCCTCGATACGGCGTCGCTCGACTTCCCACTGCTCGCCGAAGACATCGCCGACTCGCACCGCCCACCCACTCTGGGCGCCGCGCCCAAGCAGCCGGGCGCCGCCCTGGACATCGGCTGGGTCTGCACTCCCCCGGCCGCGGGGTCGGGCGGGCACACGACCCTGTTCCGCATGGTCGAGGAGGCCGAGCTGCGGGGTCACCGCACGGTGCTCTACCTGTACGACCGTCACGGGGGCGACCTCGAGCGCCACACCCGCAGGATCCGCGAGTACTGGCCAGCGCTCTCGGCCGAGATTCGCGACGCGCGCGACGGCATGACCGGCATGGACGCCTGGGTGGCGAGCTCGTGGGAGACCGCGCACGTCATCGCCTCGCGGGTAACCGAGGGCGCGGCGCGGCTCTACTTCGTGCAGGACTTCGAGCCCTACTTCCACCCGCGCGGCACGCTGTACGCGATGGCCGAAGACAGCTACCACTTCGGGTTCACGATCATCGCGCTCGGCGACCTCGTGGCGCGCGAACTCACCGACCGTGGCATCGCGACGACGTTCGCGCCGTTCGGCTGCGACACCGATGTGTACTCGCTCGACAACGCCGACGGGCCGAGGTCGGGGGTCGCGTATTACACGAAGCCCGGGTCGGACCGCCGCGGATACCTGCTCGGCCGTCTCGCCCTCGAGGAGTTCCATCGCCGTCACCCTCTCGAGCCGGTGCACCTCTACGGCGACGCCTCAGACGACTGGAGCATCCCCACGGTGCAGCACAACCGGCTCTCGCCCGCGGCCCTCAACCGCCTGTACAACGAGACGAAGGCGGGGCTCGCCATCTCGTTCACCAACGTCTCGCTCGTGGCGGAGGAGATGCTCGCCGCGGGAACCGTGCCGGTCGTGACCATGGGGCACGCGCGCGACGACCTGACGAATCCGCACGCGGGATGGGCCGACGCCACCCCCGGTGCGATCGCCGACGCGCTCGGTGCCGTGGTCGGCCGCACCATCGACGGCGCCGAGCGACGGGCGATCGCCGGGTCGGTGCGCCGCGGGTG
>NZ_JBKKAD010000195.1:0-4833 GCF_046714715.1 Conyzicola sp.
GCTGGCAGATCGCCGAGGGACTGCGCGCCCACGGCAAGTACACGAAGAAGCAGGCGCGCGCCAAGGCGATCGAGATCCTCGGCAAGGTCGGTATCCCCGACCCCGAGAACCGCGTCGACTACTACCCGCACCAGTTCTCCGGCGGGCAGAAGCAACGCGTCGTCATCGCCATGGCGCTCGTGCTCGAGCCCGGACTGATCGTCGCCGACGAGCCCACCACGGCGCTCGACGTGACCGTGCAGGCCGAGATCCTCGACCTGCTGCGCCGCGTGCGCGACGAGTTCGGCACCGCGATCCTGCTGATCACCCACAACATGGGCGTCGTCGCCGACCTCGCCGACCGCGTCGTCGTGATGTACCAGGGCGACGTCGTCGAGGAGGCGACGGCCGTCGAGCTGTTCGCTCGTCCGCAAGACCCGTACACGCAGAAGCTGCTGGCCTCGGTTCCGCGGCTCGGTTCCGGAGCCGCCCGCGCGGCCGCCCGTGCCGAAGAGCGCACCGCCTCGGCCGCCGCACCCGTCGTGGTCGCGAAGGACCTGGTGATCGAGTACCCCGGCCGCCTCGGCCTCAGCGGCTTCCGCGCCGTCGACCGGGTGAGCTTCTCGATCTCGCCCGGCGAGGTTCTCGGCCTCGTCGGCGAGAGCGGTTCGGGCAAGACCACGATCGGCCGCGCCATCGGCGGCCTCACCAGGATCACCGGCGGTTCGCTGCAGGTGCTCGGCCACGAGATGCTCGGCATCAAGGAGCGCACCTTCAAGCCGGTGCGCAGCGACATCGGCTTCGTCTTCCAAGACCCCGCGTCGAGCTTCAACCCGCTGCTGACGATCGCGCAGGCCGTGGCCGAGCCGCTCGTCGTGCACAAGCGCGCCGGTGACGCGGCCGCGGCCCGCACCCGCGTCGACGAGCTGCTCGAGGCGGTGCAGCTGCCGAAGAGCTTCGGCGACCGCTTCCCGCACGAGCTCAGCGGCGGCCAGCGCCAGCGCGCGAGCCTCGCCCGTTCGCTGGCGCTCGAGCCCACGCTGCTGATCGCCGACGAACCGACGAGCGCGCTCGACGTGTCGGTGCAGGCACGCGTACTCGAGCTGTTCGCCGAGCTGCAGAAGGAGTTCGGGTTCGCCGCACTCTTCATCAGCCACGACCTCGCGGTCGTCGACATGCTCGCGGACCGCATCGCTGTGCTCTACCGCGGCGAACTCGTGGAGGAGGGGCCCGGCTCCGAGGTACTGGGCTCTCCGCAGCATCCGTACACCCAGCGACTGCTCGCGTCCCTTCCGGTTCCCGACCCCGCGGAGCAGGCCCAGCGCCGGGAGGCTCTGCGCGTACTGAAGGCGGCCGACTAGGCCATGGGCAAGAGCGCCGTCCCCGTTCCGCCCGCGATCTTCGCGAGCGACCTGTCGATGCGTTACCCCTCGCGGCGGCCCGCCTCGGAGGACCTCGTGGTGAACGGGGTCAGCCTCACGCTGGCGCAGGGCGACATCCTGGCCGTGGTCGGCGAGACCGGGTCGGGCAAGAGCACCCTGGCCGCCGCGGTGGCCGGAGCCGCGGAGACGGGCGAACCCCGCTCGCCGATCATCCACGGCGGTACGCTGCGCGTGCTCGGCTACACGATGAAGGGCATCACCGACCGCAAGCGCGACCTGTTGACCCTGCGGGTGGGATATCTGGCTCAGGATGCCGGTTCTCGCCTCTCCGCGCGCCTGACGGTCGCCGAGAATGTCGCCGCCCCTATCTACGCCCGCGATCGGCGCTTCAACCAGCGTGACGCCGGCGAGGCCGTGGCGACCATGGTCGATTCGGTGCGGCTGCCGCTCGGCATCCTGGGCCGGTACCCTCACGAGCTCAGCCGCGGTCAGGCGCAACGCGTCGCCATGGCGCAGGCGCTCATCCTGGAACCGGCGCTGTTCGTGGCCGACGACCCGACCTCGGGCATCGACCCCACCGTGCGCGGCGCGATCCTCGACGTGATCCGCGAGCTGCAGGCGGAACGCCAGTTCTCGGCGCTCGTCGTGACGACCGACCCGGGCGAGGTGCGGCGCGTCACCGACCAGGTGCTCGTGATGCACCGCGGCACCGTGGTCGGCAAGGGTCAGATCGACCACGTGCTCGACACCGCCCGCCACCCCTACGTCGAAGGCCTCGCGAAGGCGCGCGACCTCGGCACCATTTCTAAAGCGAGGAACCTCTCCGCATGACGGCTCACATCGACCCCGCAGCAGGCAACGCAGACGTTCTCGCGAACGAGCGGCGGCCGACGCCGGGGCCGATCGCCATCCTGCCCGAGCACCGGCAGCTGTTCGCCGACGCGATCGAGGCGGGCGGCGGCACCGTCGCCGAGCTCTCCGCCGACACCCGCGGCGTCGTCTGGCTCACCGCGTCGCGTCCCGACGAACTCAAGGCGGTGCTCGACGCCCACCCGAAGATCGAGTGGGTGCAGCTGCCGTGGGCGGGCGTCGACGCGTTCTCCGACCTGCTCGCGGGCTACGCCGGTTCGACCTTCCCGCTCTGGACCAGCGCGAAGGGCGCCTACTCGGAGCCCGTCGCCGAACACGCGCTCGCCCTCACCCTCGCGCTTCTGCGCGGCCTGCCACAGAAGGCGCACGCCACCGGCTGGGCGACTGAGGAGACCGGCGTCTCGCTCTACGGTCGCAACGTCGTCATCGTCGGTGCCGGAGGCATCGCCGTCGAGATCATGCGGCTGCTGGCACCGTTCCGCGCGAACGTCACGATCGTGCGCCGCTCCTCCTCGCCCGTCGAGGGCGCGGGCCGCACCGTGGCGGCCGCCGACATGCTCGAGGTGCTGCCCGACGCCGACGTCGTGATCGTCGCGGCCGCCAGCACCAGCGACACCGCCCGGATGTTCGGCGCCCGCGAGTTCGCCGCCATGAAGCCCAGCTCGGTGATCGTGAACATCGCCAGGGGCGCCCTCATCGACACCGACGCGCTCGTCGCCGCCCTCGCCGCCGGCGAGATCGACGGGGCGGGCCTCGACGTCACCGAGCCCGAACCGCTGCCCGACGGGCACCCGCTCTGGGCGGAACCGCGCTGCATCGTCACCTCGCACTCGGCCGACACGCAGGACATGGTCGACCCGCTGCTCGCCGGCCGCATCCGCGCCAACGTCGAGGCTCTGCACGACACCGGCCGTTTCGTCGGCATCGTCGACGTGGCCGCCGGCTATTGATGTCCCTGTTCTTCGTCGGCGCGTACACCGCCGACATGGGTGGTACCGCCGACGGCATCGCCGCCCTCGGCAGCCTCCCCGACGGTTCGCTCGAACTCCTGGGCACGGCGGCCGCGGCGGACTCGCCGTCGTTCCTCGCCGCCCACGGTGACCTCGTCTACGCCGCGAGCGAGGCGACCGGCCGCATCGAGGCGTACCGCAGGGCGGGCGGTTTCGCGCTGAAGCGGGTGGCGACGGCAGAGTCCGGCGGCTCCGCTCCCTGCCACGTGGCGCGCTACGGCGACACCGTGGTCGCGGCCTGCTACGTCGACGGACGGCTCGGCGTGCTCGACGCCCAGCCCCTCGCGCTCGCCCAGACCGTCGAGGGCACGGCCGGCACCCGCAGCACCGGCCCGCACCCAGCGCAGGACGCGTCGCACGCTCACGCCACCTTCGCCCTCGACGACACCACTATCCTCTCCGCCGACCTCGGCACCGACGAGCTGCACTCCCACGCCCTGGCCGGCGGCCGGCTGACCCGCACGGGTTCGCTGCGACTTCCGGCGGGAACGGGGCCGCGCGATTTCCTGCGGCATCCGTCTGGTCTGGTTCTCGTTCTCGGCGAACTGGGCCTCACCCTCACCGCTCTCGACGACCGGCTCGAGGTGGTCGCCACCGTCGATCTCGCCGGGGGAGAGCCGGGCGACCACGCCGCCGCCCTCTCGACGAGCGCCGACGGCCGGTTCGTCTACGCGGGGCTGCGCGGCAGCAACCGCATCTCGATCATCGAGGTCGACGGCGGCGTTCTGCGGCCCGCCGGCTGGATCGACGCCGAGGGCGACTGGCCTCGACACCACCTCGTCGACGGCGACGTGATGCACGTGGCGCACGAACGCTCGAACACGGTCGCGACCTTCCGAATCGGCGAGAACGGAATTCCGGGGCTGATTTCGGCCCCGATCCGCGTATCTTCGCCGATTTTTCTGCTCAAAGCGTGACCACGGGCCAAATTGTGTTCATGACGCGTTAAAACCTTTGATAAAGTTACCAAGCTGTTTCAGCCAATCCTCGATAGCTCAATTGGCAGAGCAACGCACTGTTAATGCGTAGGTTCTTGGTTCGAGTCCAAGTCGAGGAGCTAGAAAAGCCATGTGGGGCTCCACCCTCCATGGCTTTTCTTTCTTAACCGCCGCGCCTACTCCCCGGGGAGTACGCGGTTCGCTCCGATCACCGGATGCCACGGGTCGGCCACGCGAATACACTCGCCCTATGCAGGCTTCGGGAGGCTTCCGCCCTCGGAAGCTCAGACACTCCGCGTTCGGCGAACCCGGTTGGCATGGACCGTGGGATCCGGAACTCGTCGCCGGGCGTTTCTCCGGCCGCTCGCCGCGCTGGGTGCGGCTCTGGCTGCCGGTCGTCATCTCGTTCTTCGTGCAGGTGCCCGCCGTGTTCGTGCAGTGGCGCGTGCAGAGCCGGCTCGACCTCGCCGGCGTCGCGCCCGCCGACCTGCTGGCGCCGCTCGCCCTCGCGCTCGTGGGCCCCGTCGCGCTCATCGGCGCGCGCCGGTTTCCCGGCCCGGTCGTCGCGAACGAGGCGGCCGCGGCCGGAGCCGACCTGCTGCTCGCCCGCGGCCCCGACCGTCCGCCGAACAACTCATTCGCCATCGCCATCGG
>NZ_JBKKAD010000196.1:0-18380 GCF_046714715.1 Conyzicola sp.
TGCGTTCGAATTCGGTGGTGACGGTGTCGGAGAGTCCGGCGGTCTGGTCGACGATGATCTGCGCGTGCCGGTAGCTGATCTCGCCGGCGCCGAGTGCCCGGTGGGTGTCGGGCAGCGCCTGCACGAGGCGCTGCGATTCGCCGATCAGGGTCTCCGCGGTGCGCTCGGGGATCCGCAGCCGGGCGGCGAGGTCGAACGTCAGCTCCCGCCGGGCACGCACCGCCGCGTTCCACCCGTGGGGCTCAGACCCGAGCGGCCCGCCGGAGGAGGTTTCTGCCGCGATGGCCTCGCTGGTGCGTCGGGCGGCGTCGATCAGTTCCGCCCGGGCGGCCGCGGTCGCCCCCTGGATGCGGTCGACGGTCTCGACGGTGTCGAGCACCCCGCCGAGCGTCCGGCGCAGCATCGCGATACGCGGCGCCTCGGCCCCGGGTTGCCGCTCGATCAGATCTGTCATGCCGGAAGTGAAACCGCGGCCACCGACATTGCCCCGCACCGGCCGGAAACCTGTGGACAACCCCGTTATCCACAGCAGAGTAGTCAGGTCGCGACGCTCACGATCGAACTCAGGACGTCCCGCGCTGCATCAGCATCCCGCCGCTGAGCACGGTCATCAGCCCGACGAATCCGAACACCAGGCCCAGCAGCTCGTTGTCGGCGGCCGACGCCATCGTCCACCCTCCGCCGCCGATCACGAGCCCGCCGACGAGCAGCGCCAGGCCGATGAGTTGGCGTCGGAACATGGCGCCAGCCTAGGGCTCGGCTTCCGCCCCGCCGAGTGGTTGACAGGGGTCAAGGTCAGAGCGGCTGACGCACGCTAAGAAGCGTCGGCGAGCGACGCACCCAGCACCACAGCGGCGAGAATCGAGGCGGCCGCCCTGGCGTGGTTGGCGCGCCGCCAGCGCGGCTCGAAGCGCTGCCAATCGGGCGAGCCGCCCGCGAGCGCGTTGTTGAGCGGCACGTTGCGCACGACAGTGATTCCGAACGCCGCGAGCGCGAGTGCCGCACCCGCAATACGCGCCGGGTGGGTGTCGCCGACCAGTTCGACCACGGCAATCGCCGCGGCGCTGACGGCGCCGCCGAAGAAGACGAGCATAAACGGCGCACGCACCGCGGCGACATTGACCGCGCGCATGGCCGCAATCGCATCGCCCGCGGCGTGCGTGCGCAGCGCGGGAAGCACGAGCGCGGAAAAGGAGAAGTACACCCCGCCGGCCACGCCCGCGCAGGCGGCAGCGGTGACGACGGTCGCGGTTTCAAAGGAGTTCATGCCGCTAGCTAAGACCACCGCAGGCAACGTTTGAATAGTCAGCCGTATCGCATCCATACGTGATCGTCTAATTTTGACGCATGGATCCGCTCGCCCACCTCCTCGACGGCCCGCGCGCGCACCGCGCCTTCGCCCTGCGCGTGGTGATGGCGCCCGGCTGGTCGATCGACGTTCGCGACGAGGCGCCGCTCACCGTGATCGCGATGATGACCGGCAGCGCGGTTCTCGCCAGCGACGGCGTCCTGCACGATCTCGAGCCCGGGGATGTCGCGTTGGTGCGCGGTCCAGCCCCATACTCGGTGTCGGATGACGCGTCCCGAGCGCCCGACGCGGTGATCCATCCCGGGCAGCTGTGCACCACCCCGACCGGGGAGCATCTCGACGTGACGCTGTCGCACGGCGTGCGCACGTGGGGCAACTCGCCCCTCGGCCAGACGAGCATGCTGATCGGCACCTACACGAGCGACGCCGAGGTGAGCCGCGCGGTGACGGCCGCGCTGCCCAGAGTCGCCGTCGCACGTTCGGGTCAGATCGACCCGGCCCTCGTCGCCCTGCTGGGGCGAGAGATCACCAGCGACGCATCCGGACAGGGCAGCACCGTCGACCGCCTGCTCGACGTGCTGCTCGTGCACACGATCCGCGTCTGGGCGTCCGAGCATCCGGAGTCGGCGCGGGGCTGGCTCGCCGGCCGGTCCGACCCGCTCGTGGCGCGGGCCCTCGAACTGTTCCACGGCGATCCCGGCGCGGCGTGGACGCTCGACGTTCTGGCCCGGCGGCTGAATGTGTCACGCGCCACCGTGGCCAGCCGCTTCCGCGCGACCGTGGGCGAGTCGCCCATCTCGTACCTCACCAACTGGCGCATGCTGTTGGCGAGCGAGATGCTCGCGCGGCCGGAGGCGACGACCAGCCAGATCGCGACGGAGGTCGGATACGGCAGCCCGTTCGCGTTGAGCACGGCGTTCAAGCGGCGCTTTCTGCAGAGTCCGACCGAGTACCGGCGGCGCGTGTACCCGGCCTCCGTTCCCGTCCGACGTCGCGACGTCGGTTAGAACCCGCCGCCGCCGGGCCGCATCCACGCCGAACTGCCGCCGGCACGCTGGGCCGCGTCGTACGGGTTCGCCTCAACGGCCGTTCCCGCCCGCTGGGTGTCGTCGCGGTCCGCGGCGAACCGGCGACGCAGGCGAGCCGCCCTGATCGTTCGGACCAGGGAAACGATAGCGGTGAGGATCAACGCGATGGTGACGATGAAACCCGCGATGGAGGTGTCCATGGGCCCAGTATGAGCCGTGGTCGCGCCGGCCGGAAGCGCGTGCCCGATGCCCAGTGACATCCGACGCCCCTTTTCGTCACAGCGCGCCCTCCGAGGCGTAAGCTGCCCGGGTGAGAGTCTCCCGCATGTTCGTGACGCCCTCGGGGCGCTTGGGGGTTGTCGGCATTCCACTCGCCGGCCGCAGATAGCCCTTCGGCTTTCCCCCTATTTCACCGAACATCCTGCTCGCGATGCACTCTGCCGCGGGCATCGACCCTGGAGCATCCGCATGATCTCTCTCGACGAGAAAACTATCCGCGCGTCGTTCGTGAACGCGTCGCGCAAAGAAACATCCGACCTGACCTTCCCCGCCGGTTTTGCCGACCTCGACTGGGATCGCCTCGACTATCTCGGGTGGATCGACCCGAAGATGGCGAAGCGCGCCTACATCGTGGTTCCGCTGCCCGACGGGCCGGTGGGCATCGTGCTCCGGCAGGCCGACGCGGCACCGCGCAGCCGGGCCCAGTGCTCCTGGTGTCAAGACGTGCACCTGCCCAACGACGTCGTGCTCTACAGCGCACGACGCACGGGGCCGGCAGGACGCAACGGCAACACGGTGGGTACGCTGATCTGCTCGAAGTTCGAGTGCTCGACCAACGTGCGCAAACTGCCTCCGTCGGCCTACATCGGCTTCGACCGGGAGGCGGCGCGCGGGCAGCGCATAGCCGTGCTGCGGCAGCGGGTTACCGACTTCGCGACCGGCGTCGTGCTGGGCGTCTAGCCGGTACAGCTGGAAAAGAGGCCCGTCACCCTATGGGGTGACGGGCCTCCGTCTCGCTGGTGTCGCTACTTCTCGGGGATGGTCTCGCCGGGAATCTCGGAGTCGGTGTACTCGCCTTCGGCCTCCACCGTGCGGTCCGCCGGATCGAGCGGGTCGTTGTCGGTGTATTCGCCTTCGCCCTCGCGCTTCGAAGTCGTCATTGATCTCCCTTTCGTCGATTTCTTGCTTCGACGGTACGCCACGGTGGCCCGTGTCGCATAGCCGGTCGGATGACTCGCAGGTTGGCACGGGGAGGTGTAGAGAGAATGGCGTGTGACCCATTCGCGCCGAAGCCTCCGTTCCGCCCTGCTGCCCCCGATCATGCGAGCGAGGGGGAGCAAGCGGGAGTTCTCGTCACCTGACGTCACTATGCGCCTCGCCGCCGAGCACGCGCTGCGTCCGGAGTCGTTCGCGCCGCCCAAGAACATCGACCGGTCGGTGCGCATCACGGTGCGCCAGGTGGCCGGATGGCCGGTCTACACCGTGACGCCGCGTGATCGACCCGTTCGCCGCAGGGCGGTCTATGTGCACGGCGGTGCGTGGGTGCACGAGATCTCTCCGTTCCACTGGTGGCTGATCGCCCGCCTCGCGGTGAACACGGGCACCGAGTTCACCGTGCCGATCTATCCGCTCGTGCCGCGGGGAACGGCCGGCGAGGTCGTGCCGGTGGTCGCCGATCTCGCGGCCGAGCTGGTGGCGGAGGCCGGGTCATCCGCTGTTCTCATCCTCGGCGACTCCGCCGGCGGCACCATCGCGCTCTCCGCGGCCATGCTGCTGCGTGACCGCGGCGTGCCCGCGCCCCGCGACATCGTGCTGATCTCGCCCGTGATCGACCTCACCTTCAGCGACCCGCTGATCTACGAGATCGAGCCGCGCGATCCGTGGTTGAACGTGCCCGGACCGAAGGCGGCGGCCGAGGTCTGGCGCGGCCACCTGCCCATCGACCACCCGTTCGTGAGCCCCGTGAACGCGCCGCTCTCCGGCATCGGCCGCATCACCCTGTTCAGCGGCACGCGCGATATCACCCACGCCGACGCGATCACCCTCGCGAGGAAGGCCCGGGCCGAGGGTCACCCGCTCGACTTCCAGCAGCGGGCGAACATGCTGCATGTGTACCCGTTGCTGCCGATTCCCGAGGGGGCCGAGGCGCGCGCGGTGATCGAGGCAGTGCTGACGGCAGAAGAGTGGAGCCTGTGAGAATGGATGCCCCGGGCCGCCGCCTCGCGGGAGCCCTGGCGTTCATCGTCGGCGCGTTGCAGTACGTCACGCTCGAGGCCATCGCGGCCGCCGCCTGGACCACGCCGCGCTACGACTACGCGGTCAACTACATCAGCGACCTGGGCGTGCCGGACGCCCAGATCTACGGCGGCCGGCAGGTCGATTCCCCGCTGGCGTGGGTGATGAACACCGGGTTCGTGCTCGAGGGCGTGTTCTTCGTCGTCGGCGCGGTGCTGCTCGCCGGAATGTTCGGGGGCGTCTCGCGCTGGCTCTTCGTGGGCTTCGCCGTGCTGCACGGCGTGGGCATCGTGCTCGTCGGACTCTTCGACGAGGCTGCGGATGCCGGACCGTTGCACCTGATCGGCGCGTTCCTGGCTATCGTCTTCGGCAACCTGACCGCGCTCGTGGCCGGTCTGGCCGCCGTGCGCGCGGGCCTGCCGCGCTGGTTCTCGATCGCCAGCGTGGTGCTGCCCGTCGTCGGCCTGCTCAGCGAGAGCGTGCTTCTCGCCGGGCTCTCCGACGTGCGGTTCGACGGTCTATGGGAGCGCGGCGGCGTGTACTCCGTGACCGTGTGGCAGCTGCTGATCGGCGTCGCGGTGCTGTCGACCTTCCGGGCCGGTCGGCCCGTAGCTGGGTCCGTCCGTCGGGGCTGACCCGCACCCCCCCCTCTTGCGCCGGAGACGACCGCGCGCAATACTTAGCCGCATGGCTCAGTATTCGACGACTCTCGACGACGCATTCCAAGCGCTGGCCGATCCGACCCGACGCGCCGTGCTGAGCAGGCTCGGCACGGGTCCGGCGAGTATCAGCGAGCTGGCCGGGCCGTTCGACATGGCGTTGCCGTCGTTTATGAAGCACATCCGGCTGCTCGAGAAGAGCGGGTGGATCCGCACGCGCAAGGTCGGGCGGGTGCGCACGTGCACCCTCGATACCGCCTCCTACGCTGCCGTCGAGAACTGGCTGTTGACGCAGCGCGACGTGTGGGAGGGGCGCACCGACCGTCTCGAAACGTTCGCCGCCAGCATCCGAATCGAAGAGAAGGAACTATGACAAGCCTTACACGCCCCGACCTCGACCTCTCTATCTCGCGCGTCATCGCGGCACCCCGCGCGGCAGTCTGGGAGGCCTGGACCGATCCGGCGAGCTTCGAACAGTGGTGGGTGCCGGCACCCGCCCGATGCCGTGTCGTCGATCTGGATCTCACACCGGGCGGGTCCTTCCTCACCCAGATCAGCGAGGACGGGGGTGAGTTCGGGCCGCACCTGACCGGCTGTTTCCTCGCCGTCGACCGCCTGGAGCGCACCGTGTTCACGAACTCGCTCGTCGCTGGATGGCGGCCGGCCGAGGAGCCGTTTATGACCGCCGTGATCACCCTCGCCGACCACCCCGACGGCACCGCCTACGAGGCGCGTGTGATGCACCGCAGCGAGTCTGACCGGGCGGCGCACGAGCGGATGGGGTTCTACGACGGCTGGGGCACCGTCACCGGGCAGCTCGCCGCTCTCGTCGAGCGCCCGTAGCGGTCAGCCCGTGCGCTCGAGCGAGCAGTCGGGTCCGGGGAAGACCAGCGACTCGTGCCCGTCGTCGAACTTGACGAGATAGGGCGGGTCGCCGTCGTTTCCCCGAACCTCGGCTATTTCTCCGTGGCGGTCGGGGGAGCCCACGTTCTTGCCGTGGATGACGATCCGTTCGCCCACTGTTGCGCGCATTGCGATCACCTCGCGCCCATCGTACGACCGGGCGCGACCCGCGGAAAGAGGGGTTAGGCGGCGACGCCGTACTTCTTCATCGCGGTCTCCACGATCTCGAGACCCTCCAGTCCGGGCATCCGGGAGATGTGGTCGTCGAGCTTGCGGATCTCGCGCATGCCCTCGTCGCCCGCGAACAGGTGGCCCATCACGTGGGTCACTTCCTCGGGTTCCATCACGCTCGAGCCGACGGGCCCCCACGCCTTCTTCAGGGCGAAGCGGGCTATGACGCGGGCCTTTTTGCTGGCCGCGAGACGCTCGCGTGCCTGCGTGGCGTAGAAGGCGACGTGCTTGGCCTCCTGCTTGGCGATGCGCTTGAGCAGCACGGCCAGCACCGGGTGCTTCTCCAGTTCGGCGAGGCGGTTGTAGGCGGCCACCGCCGACCACTCGTTGGCGGCACCCCAGATCATGTGCACGGCGATGAAGTCCTTGCCCACGATGTTGCCGAGCAGCGACTGCTTCACCGGGTCGAGCCGGTCCTTCCAGCCGAGCTTGAGGCGGGTGGCCTTCAGCTGGTCGAAGTCGACGGTGATTCCGTGGGCGCCGAGCACCTCGGCGAGGGCCTCGCCGTGCCAGAACTCCTCGCGGTTCCACATCGTCATAAACGCCGAGACCTCGGGGTCTTTGTGCGAGGGCGTCACGAGCATGTCGCGCAGGTAGCAGACCGTGTGGTACTCGATGTCGCACATGTAACGCAGGCTGCGCAGCGTCGAATCGGGCAGCGGGTTGGTCTTGAACTCGTCGAAATCGAGGTCGCTCCAGTTCACGTTGACGCTGGTCGCCGTGTACTTGTCGATGTCAAACGCCATGGGAGGCAACTTTCTCGTCGGTCGGGCTTACCGGAGCATTCGGAGCGGGATGCCTTCCCAGTTTGGCCGTCGTCGCCCAGGATTGGATAGTCCACCGCTTGGCCTGCGCCTGGCTGTAGAGCTGGGTGTCGGGGTTCACGGCGGTCGGGTTGCCGAGCAGCTGCAACCACGGCACGTCGGCGTGCGAGTCGCCGTAGCCGTACGACTGGCTGAGGTTCAGGCCGTGCTGCTTCGCGTATTCACGCAACCAGGAGGCGCGCGCCTCGTCGACGAGCGGGGGCGTGGCCAGATAGCCGGTGAGCACGCCGTCGCGCTCGTGCATGCTGCCGGCGACCACCTCGTCGAAGAACGGAGCGAGCGGCGTGGTCATGAGGTCGATCGTGCCGGTGACGAGCACGGTGCGGTGCCCTGCCTCGCGGTGTTCCTGCGCACGGCGCAGAGCATCGGGGTAGACGTGGTTGATCAGCTGGCGTCCGAAGCGGCCGCGCACGAGCGCCTCGATGCGCGACACCCTGATGCCCTCGTAGCGGCGCATGAACGTGCGGATGAACTCGCCGCGGTCATGACGCTCCGCGCGCAGGTACTTGGGGATCGAGACGGCCAGGCTGGCGAGCTCGCGCGCCATGAACGTCTTGGTGATGCCCAGCCAGAGGTACTGCTGCACGAGGTTGGACTCGAGAACCGTGCCCTCCAGGTCGAAGACGGCCACAACATCCGACCGCTTCGGAAGGGCGCGTTGCGCGCGCTTGTTTCCCTGCGGGCGGTTCGCGAACGCCTTGGTGAGGGCGGTGATGGCGGGGAAGTGCACGCGCTGGAAGTAGTCGTTCCAGTCGATGGCGGCGACGTCGAAACCGAGGTCGGCACGCTTCTCGGCGGGGATCGAGTTGTGCAGTCTCTTCGCGTTGCTGTCGTCGAAGATGATCTCGGTCTGCACGTAGGCGCGGTAGAGCTCGGTGTAGCCGCGCAGTGTCTCGAGCGCGTTCTGGTTGACGTGCACGCCGTCGAGCCACTTCTGGGTGCGCTTCGTCGAGGGCAGCCGCGTGATGGCGCGCTCGGCGAACTCCGCGATGTCTTCGCGGCGCTTGAGCGCGCGCTCCACCTTGCGGGCGCCGGGGAAGCGCCAGAGCGGCACGCTGATGTGACCGTCTTCGTGTGGCAGCGGATTCGCGGTGAAGAACTCGTTGACGTTCTCGTACATCTCGTGGAACGGCAGCGGATTCGAGGCGCCCGAATTGACGTGGTAGTACTGCGGGTCTGCCGGGTCGGGGTCGGTACCGGCCGCCGCGATGATCGCGTTCACGACGTAGTCGACGGGGATGATGTCGAGGATCGAGTCGGGCAGGCCCGGGAAGTCGGGCAGTTGGCCGCGCCCGTAGGCGAGGATGAGCGGGTCGGCGACCTTGAAGCCGTCGATCCAGCCCGGGAACGGGTGGTGCAGCGCGCTCTCGATGATCGCCGGGCGCACCACGGAGAGGCGGTGGCCCGCCTGGGCCCACAGCTCCTCGGCCGCGCGCTCGCCGAAGGCCTTGGTGAGCGTGTACACATCGGTCCAGCCCAGGCTCTCGGCGCGGGTGCGGCCGTAGTCGACCAGCTCTCTGGTGACCCACTCGGCGCGGGCCGTCTCGGCGGCGCGGGCGACGGCCTGCGGGCCGGCCTTGCCGTTGGCGGCACGGGAGCGGCCGATGAAGCGGCGCAGGCTCTCGGGTTCGCGGGAGGCCAGTTCGACTTGTTCGCGGGCTTTCGCGGCCGAGGCGGCCTCCGCGCGCCAATCGACCTCGTGAGTGAGCGACGCCTCGGGCATGATGCCCTTGCGGATGCCGCCGACGTAGCAGGTGGAGACGTGCACGACGTGCGGGTCGGAGCCCGAGGCGAGCAGGGCGCCGTAGAGGCCCAGGGCGCCGCCGACGTTCGTGTCGAAGGCCTCGTCGATCGGTGGATCGAACGAGACGGTGGATGCACCGTGGATCACCACATCGATGTCGCCGGGCAGCTCGGAGATCGAGGTGAGACTGCCCGAGACGACACTCACGCGCTCGGCGAGAATGCGGGCCGCCTCGTCGTCGCCCACCTTCTCTTTCCACGCCGAGAACACGGGCTTGCGCAGCAGGTTCGCCAGACGGGTCTCGGTGGTGGCGCTGCCCTTGGTGCGCACCAGGATCGACACGCGGGTGTCGGGGTAGGACGAGAGCAGACGCTCGAGCACCGCCTGGCCGACGAAACCGGTCGCGCCGGTGAGGAAGACGTGGGCGCCGGCGAGGCCGGCCTTCTTGTCGGCGGGGCTCATGCGGGTGATCCGGCGTGTGCTGCTACTGCGCGTGAAATGAGGGGGAGCCCTTCCTGGCCGGGGAGAGAGGAGATTTTCGCGTCGATCGCCGCGGCGGTGCCGGGGGAACTGGCGAACAGATAGGAGTAGAAGAAGTCGGTCTCGGATTTCGCCTCGGCCTCGGCGCCGATGGGCCACTGGGCCGCGGCGATCTGACGGGCGACGGTGACGCGGGTGTGCTCGGCGAACGCGAGACGGTCGCGCGCCTGCGCCTCGAAGAATTCGAGCTGGCGTGCCTGCACCGCGACGAGCCTGTCGACGATCGCGGCGAGTGCCGGGTTGGGGTCGAGAGCCACAATGCGGGCGAGTGCGGCCTGTGTCATCCACTCGTCTATCGTGCCGAGGGTCATGTGCACCGCGATCATGTCTTCGCCGAGCTTGCTCGCCCGGATCGACCCGGTGATGGGGCGCACCCGCTCGCGGATCTCGCCGAAGAACGCGGCCACCCGGGAGCGCTGCTTCGGCGCGGGGAGGGTCACGTCGTGGGCATCGATCACGTGCTGCAGCGCGTCGGCGATCCAGAACTTCTCGAACGCCCAGGTGCCGAGAAACGCGGTGACCCTGGCGTCTTTGTGCGTCGCGGTGACGAGCACGTTGCGCAGGTGGCCCATCGTTCCGCTCTCGACGGCGGCGACGTAGCGCAGGGCGCGAAGTGTGTCGGGTCGCAGGGGAGACGCGGCGAAGGGCGCCAGGTCGATGTCGTCGCGGTGGCTTCCCGCGGCCGTGCGCGCGTAGTCGCGCACGCTGAATCCCTGGGCGGGAACGGCCACGGGAGGGCCGTCTGTCTCACTGTGCACGATGCTCTTTCCCGCCGAAACAATCTGGTGCACCGAAGTCTATTCGATCAACGATACGGGCCGCGTAGCGTATCCTGTCCGAATGGCTACTGCTCTCGTCACGGGTGGGACGTCGGGCCTCGGAGCGGAGTTCGCCCGGGCCCTCGCCCGTCGTGGATACGATCTCGTGCTCGTCGCGAGAAACCCCGAACGGCTCGATTCGATGGCCGCAGAACTGCGTGCGTCGGGCCGCTCCGTCGAGACGCTCCGCGCCGATCTGAGCGACCGCGCCGACGTCGACGTGGTCGTCGACAGGCTGACGGATGTCGCCCGCCCCATCGACGTGTTCGTGAACAACGCGGGATTCGGCATCCACACCCCGCTCACCTCGGCCGACACGACCGCGCACGACCGCGCCATCGAGGTGATGATCCGTTCGGTGCTCGTGCTCGGCGGAGCGGCCGGCCGGGCCATGCGTGCGCGCGGCGACGGCGCCATTATCAATGTCTCGAGCGTCGCCGGCTACATGGCGATGGGCAGCTACTCGGCCGTCAAGGCCTGGGTGCGCAGCTACAGCGAGGGCCTCGCGGTCGAGCTCCGCGGCACGGGCGTGCGCGTCACGGCGCTCATGCCCGGCTGGGTGCACACCGAGTTCCACGACCGCGCCGGCATCACGACGAATTCGATCCCGAACGCGTTGTGGATCGACGCGGGCCTGACCATCGAGTCGGGTCTCCGTGCCTCGGAGAAGGGCCGCGTGCTCGTCATCCCCTCGGCGCGGTTCAAGTTCCTGTTCTTCATCGTGCGGCACCTGCCGCGCGGCGTGGTGCGCTGGATCTCCGGCAAGATCTCGTCGAGCCGCAGCAACTCAGTCGAGACCCACGCATGAGCGACGAGGCCGCCAAGCCCGGCAAGGCCGCCAAGCCGGTGAAGGTCACGCACCTGCACCGCTTCTCGTCGTCGGGTCACGCCGCCGCGCGATTCGTCGCCCAGCGCGTCATCCTTAAGGGCGTCGTCTGGTCGGTCGCGAAGGTGACGGTCAAGGGCAAAGAGACACTCGCAGACCTGAAAGACCCGTTCATCGTCGTGGCGAACCATTCGAGCCATCTGGATGCGCCCCTCATCACCGGCGCCCTGCCCAGGGCGCGGGCGCGGTATCTCGCCGCGGGTGCCGCCGCAGACTACTTCTTCGACGTGGCCTGGCGTCGTGCAGCGACGGCGCTGTTCTTCAACGCCTTCCCCGTAGACCGCACGGGCCAGGGTTCGCGCTCGGGCCTCGCCAAAGAACTGCTCGGCCGTGGCGTGCCGCTGCTGATCTTCCCGCAGGGCGGACGGTCGAAAGACGGCATCATCGGCCCGTTCAAGCCCGGCGCCGCGGTGCTCTCAATGCACGTCGGTGCGCCCTGCGTGCCGGTCGCGATCATCGGCGCCGCGGACGCCATGCCGCCCGGGCGCAACTGGCCCGTTCCGGGACGCCCGCCGGTGGTGGTCGTCTTCGGCGAACCGATGGTCGCCGCACCGGGCGAGAGCGCCTCGGATTTCTCTGCAAGACTGCACCGCGCGGTGTTGGACCTGCACGCGGCACACTCCGCGTAGTCCCCACTCGTATCAGCACGTAATCAGCACGATAGGAAAGTAGAACCATGGCGAACGTCAAGCACATGAAGTGGTGGGGCTGGGGAGTCGAGGGTGTCGCGTTCACCTACGACAACAAGCCGGCGTTCGCACCCTTCGTCAAGAAGGCCGTCGGACTCGAGCTCGACGGCAGCGCCGGTTCGAGCGTCGCCTTCAGCGACCTGACCCTGCCGTCGAGCACTATCGACGCCGCGTTGCTCGCCGAGCTCGGTGCGATCGTCGGCGCCGACAACGCGATCGTCGACGACGAACTGCGGCTCGTGCACACCTATGGCAAGAGCATCCGCGACCTGCTGCGCATCCGCGCGAGCGACCTGCCGCGCATGCCCGACGTCGTCGTGTACCCGGCCGACGAGGCCGAGGTCGCCGCGGTGGTCTCCGCCGCGGTCACGGCCAACGCCGTGATCATCCCGTTCGGCGGCGGCAGCAACATCTCCGGCAGCCTCGAGCCGCACCCGGGCGAGGCCCGCGTCGTCATCTCGCTCGACCTCGGCCGCCTGAACAAGGTCGTCTCCATCGACGAGGGTTCGGGCATCGCCCGCATCCAGGCCGGCGCGCAGGGCCCGTTCATCGAAGAGCAGCTGAACGCCCGCGGCTGGACCATGGGCCACTTCCCCGACAGCTTCACCCACTCCACCCTCGGCGGCTGGGTGGCCACCCGCTCGTCGGGCATGCAGAGCGACAAGTACGGCGACATCGCCGACATCGCCCGCGGCCTGCGCATGGTGCGCCCCGCCGGCATCGTCGACATCCGTCCCGTGCCCTCGGCCTCCACCGGTCCGAGTGTGCGCGAGATGATCCTCGGCAGCGAGGGCCGTCTCGGTGTCATCACCGAGGTCACCGTGCAGGTGCACCGCACCCCCGAGGTGCGCGAGATCAACGGCTACCTCTTCCCGAACTGGGAGGCCGGCATCGCCGCGATGCACGAGATCTCCGAGAGCGACGCCCGCCCGACCGTCACCCGCGTCTCGGACGCCCGCGAGAGCGGCTTCTCGTTCGCGACCGGCAAGGCGAAGACCGGTTTCGACCCGCAGAAGCTGCTGATGGCCTACCTGAAGCGCCGCGGCTGGAACCTCGAGGGCATCAACCTGTCGTTCATCGGCTTCGAGGGCAGCAAGTCGCACGTGGCCTACGAGAAGAAGATCGTGGCCCGCATCGTGAAGAAGCACGGCGGACTCGGGGTGGGCAAGGGCCCGGGCGTGCTCTACGACCAGAAGAAGTTCGACACCCCGTACCTGCGCGACTTCCTGCTCGACCGCGGCGCCGCCGCCGACGTGTCGGAGACCGCCGCGCCCTGGTCGCGCCTCAACGAGATCCACGACGCCGTCTACGCCGCCGCGAACGAGGCCTACGAGAGGATCGGCACGCCCGGCTGGATCATGAGCCACCTCTCGCACTCGTACCACTCGGGTGCCTGCCTCTACTTCACGTTCGCCTTCGTGCACGGCGGCGACACCGCGATCGCGCAGTACGACGTGGTGAAGCGGGCCATTCAGCAGGCCTTCGTCGACCACGGCGGAACGATCTCGCACCACCACGGTGTCGGTCGCGAGCACGCTCCGTGGCTCGAACAGGACATCTCGACGGAGGGCGTCGCGCTGATGAGCGGCCTGTTCGCCTCCGCCGACCCGAAGAAGAACTTCAACCCCGACAAGGTGATCACCTACTAGAAGGACCTGATCACCTTCTAGAGGGACCGGGGCTCCTACGCCGAGAACCCCGGCCAGAGCAGTTCGAGCACCGAGTCGGCCCACGCGTCGTCGAGCTCGCCGCCACGGATCAGCTGCCCGAACAGCGCGCCGAGCAGCACCGTGGCGGCGAGTCCGATGTCGAGGTCGGCCTTGAGGTCGCCCGCCGCCACCCGTTCGTGCAGGAATTCGGTGAGCCGCACCGAGCGGGCCTTGATCATCTCGCGCATCAGGTCGTTCGATTCGGGATGGTCGTTGAGGATGATGGATGCCGCGGCGCCCCGCCCCACCATGTTCTCGGCCATGCGTGCCGCATCGTGCAACAGCCACTTGAACGTCTCGTAGGTGGGCAGGTCGGTCGGGATGGCGACCTCCGCCGTGGACGACTCGATGGCCGCCCGCAGCAGGTGCTCACGGGAGTCGTAGCGCCGGTAGATCGTGGTCTTCGCGATGCCCGCCTTCGCCGCGACGGCCTCGATGTTCACCGCGGCGGGGCCGTGTCCACGCAGGATGTCGAGCGTGACGCTGAGGATGCGGGCGTCGATGGCCCGACCACGAACCGCCTTGACCCGCGGAGCCAGCTCGGTCACGAATCCTCCGCTCGGTGGTCGATGCTCAATGGTCGATGTCTGTGGGGCAGCCCTCAGGAGGGCGCGCGAGCGTCAATCGTAACCCGCCAACGCTACGGGGCGCGTGTCGATAATTTTCGCGCCTGCGCTAGCATCGGCGCATGGTTTCCACCGCCAACCTCGTGGCGTTCACGCTCGCCGCCCTGCTGCTCGTCGTGTTGCCGGGGCCGAGCGTGCTGTTCGTCGTCGGCCGCGCCCTCGCCATCGGACGGCTGGGCGCGCTGCTCAGCGTGGTCGGCAACGCCGTCGGCATGTTCGTGCAGGTGCTCGCGATAGCCCTGGGCCTCGGCGTGATCCTGGAACAGTCGATCGTGCTGTTCACCATCGTCAAGTTCGCGGGCGCCGCGTTCCTCGTCTACCTCGGGGTGCAGGCCATCCGGCACCGCAACCGGGCCGCGTCGACGGGCGGTTCGGATGCGCCCCGGAGTCGCTGGCGTTCCCTCGCCGAGGGCGCGGGGGTCGGGGTGACCAACCCGAAGTCCGTGGTCTTCTTCATCGCCGTGCTGCCGCAGTTCGTCGACCCGACCGCCGGTGGAGTGCCGCTGCAGATGATCGAGCTCGGCGCCGTATTCGCGCTGCTCGCCATGGTGTTCGACAGCGTCTGGGCGATCGGGGCCGGCTTCGCCCGCGACTGGCTCGGGCGCTCGCCGAAGCGGCTGTCCCGGCTCGGCGCCACCGGTGGCGTGGCCATGATCGGCCTCGGGGTCGGTATGGCGGCGACCGGCACCAAGACCTAGCGGCCCCGGCGGGCGTTCGCGCGCAGCATCCGCCCTCTCCAGCGTCCCGTCTACCCGCCCGTCCCGTGCACCACATGCAGGAGATTTCTGCGCGAAGGTCCGTGCATCCCACCAGATCTGTGACTCGAGGCGAAATCTCCTGCATTTGGTGCGCGGGCGGGGGCTACTTCTTGAAGATCTCGGCGTCCATGGTGTCGTAGCCCTCCGCCTGCGGGTCGCCGTGGAGTCCGCCGGAGAGCGCGTACTCCTCCTCGGGGGACAGCACCAGGCGGTGGCGTCCGTAGATGGCGAAGCCGATCAGGATGACGACGTAGACGACGACGATCGCGATGATGGCCGGCTGGAAGGCCTCGTTGAACAGGAACCCGAGGAACACCAGCAGGGCGATGGCCGCCGCGGAATAGGCGCCGAAAAGGCCCCACGGGCTGCGGTACGGCCGGGACGCGTTCGGGAACTTCTTGCGCAGGATGATGAACGACAGCATCTGCAGGAAGTAGGCGACGACCGCGCCCCACACGGCGATGTTCAGCACGATCGCCCCGGCCACGGCGCCGACACCCTCCTCGTCGAGCCGCCCGAGCACGTCGACCACGACGAGCGCCAGGAAGCCGAGGATGGCGCCGACGAGCAGCGCGACCCACGGGGTCTGGCGTTTTCCGGTGAGCGAGAAGATCTTCGGGTAGTACCCAGCACGGGAGAGCGAGTACATGTTGCGGCCGTAGGCGAACATGATTCCCTGCAGCGAGGCGAGTAGGCCGACAAGGGCGAGCAGCGCGAGCACAGCGGCGGCCTGGTCGCCGACGATCGCGCGGAACCCGTCGAGCAGCGGCTCGGCCGAGACGCCCATCGCCTCGGCGCCGATGACCCCCGTGTTGAGCACGAGCACGAGCAGGCCAGTGACGATGAGGGTTCCGCGTGCCCAGAGGCCGGCGCGGGGGATGTCGCGGGCGGGGTTGTGCGACTCCTCCGCGGCGAGCGGCAGCTCTTCGATGCCGAGGAAGAACCACATCGCGAAGGGCAGGGCGAACAGGATCGGGAAGACGCCGTGGGGCAGGAACTCGCTCTGACCGGGGTCGGGCACCGTGTCGAACAGGCTGTCGAAGCTGAAGACACCCGAGAACACCGCCATCGCCGAGAAGACGAGCAGAATGCCGATGGAGATGATCGAGACGACGATCGCGAACTTGAACGAGATGTTGGCACCGGCCGAGTTGAGGGCGATGAAGACCGCGTAGAGCACGATCCACCAGATCCACATGCTGCCGGACAGGTCGAAGTTCAGCAGTTCCGCGGTGATCGAGTTGGCGTACTGGGCGGAGAAGAACACCACGACCGCCGTCGTCGCGACGTACTCGATGGTCTCCGCGAGGCCGGTGACGAGGCCGCCCCACGGCCCCATCGCCGATCGGGCGAACGAGTAGGCGCCGCCGGTGTGCGGCATCGCCGACGACATCTCGCCGATCGAGAAGGTGAGGCCGTAGTACATCACGACGAGGATGGCGAAGGCGATGAGCATGCCGCCGAAGCCGGCGAAGTCGATGCCGAAGTTCCAGCCGGAGAAGTCGCCGGAGATGACGGCGGCCACCGCGAGGCCCCACAGGCCCCAGACGCCGGCCGAACGCTTGAGGCTGCGTCTCTCGAAGTAGCCCTCTTCGGCCTTCGTGTAGGTGACGCCGGAAACGCTTCTGCCTGTCTTCTCAGCCATCATTCCTCCAGGAAGCACGATCGGGTTATCCGAGAGCATGGCGCTTATTGGTACTTCGTGTCTACCTTTGGCTGTAAACAGCGCGTTACAGAAACACGAGAGCCGCGGCATCCGTCTGTGGTCTAATGGTCGGGCCAAGGCAATTTCGGCACAGGGAACCCTCGACCCAGATCGGCTGCCATGACCACGCTCGCCACCACGCCCGTCTCCGGAAACCTCACCATCGACCGGCTCACCGAGCTCGTCGCGGGCAATGAGATCGACACCGTGATCATCGGCTTCACCGACATGCAGGGGCGTCTGGTCGGCAAACGGGCGTCGGCGCGGCTCTTCCTCGAGGAGTTCGCTGCCCACGGCGCCGAGTGCTGCAACTACCTGCTGGCCGTCGACGTCGAGATGAACACCGTCGACGGGTACACGATCTCGTCGTGGTCGAAGGGCTACGGCGACATGGCGATGATGCCCGACATAGGCACCCTGCGCGTCGTTCCGTGGCTCGAGGCGACCGCGCTCGTGATGGCCGACCTGACCTGGCTCGACGAGGAGCCCGTCGTGCAGTCGCCGCGCGAGATCCTCAAGGCGCAGATCGCCCGCCTCGCCGAGCACGGCCTCGTGCCCTACTCGGCCACCGAGCTCGAGTTCATCGTCTTCGACGACTCGTACCGGTCGGCGTTCGCGAGGGGCTACACCGGCCTCACACCCGCCAGCGACTACAACATCGACTACGCGATCCTCGCCTCCACCCGCATGGAGCCGCTGCTGCGCGACATCCGCAACGGCATGGACGGCGCCGGCATGTACTGCGAGGGGGTGAAGGGCGAGTGCAACTTCGGGCAGCAGGAGATCGGCTTCCGCTACGCCCACGCGCTCGCGACCTGCGACAACCACTCCATCTACAAGAACGGCGCGAAAGAGATCGCCGACAAGCACGGCAAGTCGCTCACCTTCATGGCGAAGTTCAACGAGCGCGAGGGCAACAGCTGCCACATCCACCTCAGCGTGCGCGGCGAAGACGGCACCCCGGTGATGGCGGGCGACGGGCCGCACGGCTTCTCGAAACTCATGGAGCACTGGCTCGCCGGCCTCATCGCCACCACCCGCGAGTTCAGCCTGTTCTTCGCACCCAACATCAACTCGTACAAGCGCTACGTCGAGGGCAGCTTCGCGCCGACCGCCGTGGCGTGGGGCCTCGACAACCGCACCTGCGCGCTGCGCGTGGTCGGGCACGGACAGGGACTACGCGTCGAGAACCGGGTGCCCGGCGGTGACGTGAACCAGTACCTCGCGACCGCCGCACTGATCGCGGGCGGCCTCTACGGCATCGAGAACGAACTCGAGCTGGAACCGATCTTCGAGGGAAACGCCTACGGTTCGGATGCGCCCCGCGTTCCCACCTCTCTGCGTGACGCGGCAGAACTGTTCGGCGCCTCGTCGATCGCGGCCGAGGCGTTCGGCCCCGAGGTCGTTGCGCACTACCTCAACAACGCCCGCGTGGAACAGCTGGCCTACGACGCGGCCGTCACCGACTGGGAGAGGACGCGCGGCTTTGAACGCTTCTGACGCTTCGCCGGGTTCAGTGACCGTAAGGCCGCTGATCGGTCTCACCACCTATCTCGAGCAGGCCCAGACCGGGGTGTGGGACGTTCCCGCCGCCTTCCTGCCCCAGGTCTACTTCGACGCGGTCACGAGGGCCGGCGGCATCGCCGTGCTGCTGCCGCCCCAGCCCGTAGACCCCGCCATCGCCGACCGGGTGCTCGACGGTCTCGACGGGCTCAT
>NZ_JBKKAD010000197.1:0-10500 GCF_046714715.1 Conyzicola sp.
AACTCCTCTTACGAGTGTTCGGCGGCGAAGCACCGCCCCGCCCCCGCGGGGGCGGGGGCCGTTCGCGGTTAACCCCGCCGTGTAGATCTCGCAACTCAGGCAGAAATCGGCCGATGAGGGGCGGATGCCTGTGGTCAGGCGTGCGCAGGGCTGACCGGTTCGCAAACTGCCTGAGTTGCGAGATCGCAGCGAAGGAGTTGGGCGGGTGCGGCGGGTGGCCGGGCCGGTCAGATGGCTGGGCCGGGCGGATGGCCGGGCCGGTCAGATGGCAGGGCCGGTCAGATGGCAGGGCCAGTTAGATGGCCGTGCCGTCAGATGGCGGGGCCGCGGCGGTGACTGCGCAGGGCCGCGATGATCGTCGCCAGAGACCCGGCCGGGTCGAACATCACCTGCGCGTAGCTGAGGCGGACCACCGCATAGCCCCGGCGGATGAGAGCCGCATCGCGCCGGTAGTCGCGGAGCTGCGATGCCGGATCGTCGTGCCCGAGATGACCGTCGGTCTCGACCACGACGCACCCCGCGACGACGAAGTCGACGGTTCCGATTCCGCGGAATGCGACCTGCAATTCGAAGGCGATACCGGCGTCCGTGAGCATCAGGCGCACGAGCGTCTCGATGCCGGACATGCACCGGCCGTCAATCTGATCCCGCAGGTACTGGTATTTGCCGGGCAGCGTCTGGAAGATCGACGAGATCTGGAACGGCCACACCAGTCCCTGATTCAGCGCGCTGTCGAACGATGCCAGGGCGAGCCCTCGGGGCTGCACCGCGCGATGTGAGCCAGGGCTTCGCCTGCCGTCACCGTGTGCACGTTGCGGCGCCGGACCTCGGGCATGGGCCACCAGTGCAACTCACACCCCTCGACGTTGTCTGACGTAAGCCGTTCGAACCTGTCCTTCGGGCTGCGCAACCGCGAGGCCTCGTGCTGCATCGCGACGTGCGCGAAGGTCGGGTTCGTCGCCCAGATCCCGAGGCTCTGCGCCGCAGCAACGCAGCCGAGTCGGCCGCCGATCCGCACGGCCTGCACCAGTTGGTGGTCCGTGTCCGGCCGGGCGTAGTAGCCCCGCCGTACGCGAATCAGACTGCCCTGACGAACCGCCGCGGTGAGCTCGTGCGGCGCGGCGCCCACGCGCATCAGTTGCCGGCGGGTGGCGATGGGCTCGCCGAGCCTGGCGAGAGCGAGTGATGCGTCCATGCAGCGAGATTGCCCTCGGCACGCGACATCCGAAGCCCGTATGGAGATTCTGTGGAAACCCGGCCCCTGTGGACAACCCACCCGATCTTGCAACTCAGGCAGAATGCGAGAGCCGCCGTGCCGAGCCCCGCCATCTCGCGGGCACGGACCGGGGCGGCGAGAATCTGCCTGAGTTGCGAGAGGGAAAGGACGGGGACATAGAAGGGGCGCCGCCGGACCACACCGGCGACGCCCCTAGCTTGTCGTGAAGGGTTAGTTCACGTCTGCGTCGACCCAGTCGAAGGTCTTCGTGACGGCCTTCTTCCAGTTGCGCAGCTGGCGTTCGCGCTCGGCCGGCTCCATGTTCGGAGTCCAGCGCTTGTCTTCCTGCCAGTTCTGGCCGACGTCGGCGAGATCCTTCCAGAACCCGACGGCGAGACCGGCAGCGTAGGCGGCACCGAGCGCGGTGGTCTCCGCGACGACGGGGCGAACGACGGGAACACCGAGGATGTCGGCCTGGAACTGCATGAGCGCGTCGTTGGCGACCATGCCGCCGTCGACCTTGAGCTCTTCGAGGTCGACGCCGGCGTCGGCGTTGACCGCGTCGAGCACCTCGCGCGTCTGGAACGCGGTCGCCTCGAGGGCGGCCCGGGCGATGTGGCCCTTGTTCACGTAGCGCGTGAGGCCGACGAGGGCTCCGCGGGCGTCCGAACGCCAGTACGGCGCGAACAGACCCGAGAACGCCGGCACGAAGTACGCTCCGCCGTTGTCCTCGACCGTGGCCGCGAGGGTCTCGATCTCGGGCGCCGAGTTGATGATGCCGAGGTTGTCGCGCAGCCACTGCACGAGCGAACCGGTGACGGCGATCGACCCCTCGAGGGCGTAGTGCGGCTTGGCGTCGCCCAGCTTGTAGCCGAGCGTCGTGAGCAGACCGTTCTTCGAGTGCACGATCTCTTCACCCGTGTTGAAGATGAGGAAGTTACCGGTGCCGTAGGTGTTCTTCGACTCGCCGGCCTCGAAGGCCGCCTGGCCGAAGGTGGCCGCCTGCTGGTCGCCGAGGATTCCCGCGACGGGAACCTCGCGCAGCAGCGACGACGACTCGACGTTTCCGTAGACCTCGGAGGAGGAACGGATCTCGGGCATCATCGACAGCGGTACGCCGAAGATCCCCAGGATCTCCTCGTCCCACTGCAGCGTCTCGAGGTCCATGAACAGGGTGCGCGAGGCGTTGGTGACGTCGGTCGCGTGCACGCCGCCCTCGGTGCCTCCCGTCAGGTTCCAGAGAACCCACGAGTCGGTGGTGCCGAAGAGCAGGTCGCCGGCCTCGGCCTTCTCACGGGCGCCTTCCACGTTCTCGAGGATCCAGACGATCTTGGTTCCGGAGAAGTAGGTGGCGAGCGGGAGTCCGACCGTCGGCTTGAAGCGCTCGACTCCGCCGTCTGCCGCGAGGCGGTCGACGATGTCCTGCGTGCGGGTGTCCTGCCAGACGATGGCGTTGTAGACGGGCTTTCCGGTGTTCTTGTCCCAGACCACCGCGGTCTCGCGCTGGTTGGTGATGCCGACGGCTTCGACGTCGTGTCGGGTGATGTCTGCCTTCGACAGTGCCTGGCCGATGACCTCGCGCGTGTTGCGCCAGATCTGCTCGGGGTCGTGCTCGACCCAGCCGGCTTTGGGCAGAATCTGGTCGTGCTCCATCTGGCCGGACGAGACGATGCCGCCCTCGTGGTTGAAGACGATGGCCCTCGTGCTGGTCGTGCCCTGGTCGATGGCGACTACATATTTGGTCATGAACTCATTCACTCCTTTGTGGGTGTGGTGCTGCGCTAGATGTTGTGGAACGGACTAACTGACGAGAGGAAGGAGCGGTCCGGACGCGAGTCCGGCGATCACACCACCGACGACGGGGCCGGCGACCGGAACCCAGCTGTACGACCAGTCGCTCGTGCCCTTGCCCTTGATCGGCAGCACGAAGTGCGCGATGCGGGGGCCGAGGTCACGGGCGGGGTTGATGGCGTATCCGGTGGGACCACCGAGCGAGGCGCCGATACCGACGACGAGCAGGGCCACCGGGAGTGCTCCGAGCGCGGCGAGACCGGCCGGAGTCGCGGTGTCGGCGTCGCCGGCACGGCCGAAGCCGATGACGACGAATACGAGCACGAACGTGCCGATGACCTCGGTGATGAAGTTCCATCCGTAGCTACGGATGGCGGGGCCGGTCGAGAACACGCCGAGCTTGTTCGCCGCTTCGGGTTCGTCGTCGAAGTGCTGCTTGTACGCCACCCAGCAGAGCACGGCGCCGATGAAGGCTCCGAGCAGTTGGGCGAGGAGGTAGATCGCGACCTCGCCGGCCGAGAGGTCCGCACCGCTGGCCAGCAGCCCGAGCGTTACCGCCGGGTTGAGGTGCGCACCGGAGGTGTACGACACGGTCACACCGGCGAAGACCGCGAGGCCCCAACCGAAGTTGACCATGAGGAAGCCGCCGCCCAGACCCTTGTTCTTGGCGAGCGCCACGTTCGCGACCACGCCGCAACCGAGCAGTACGAGCAGTGCCGTACCGACCAGTTCTGACAGGAAGATTTCACCTAAATTGTCCACGTTGACCTTTCTTCGTAAAACCTACGTCGTGTCGCTACTTCGTCGCGACGTCCGCCGAGTGTGCGAGGTGCACACCGTGGGCGTTCGCGAGCAGCGTCGTGGCGTGACGAATTTCGTCATCCCGACGTTCTTGCTGCCAGCCGAGAACGCGCGATGCGATCTCGACTAGTTCTTCGAGCAACTCCACGGTAACGGCACCCGTGAAGGCAAGGTTGGTGCGACGCAGCAGTACGTCGTCGATGTGCACGACGGATTCTGTCGCGACGATGTGTTCGATTTCGAGCACGGTGTACTCGGACGAGGTGCGCAGGGGTGTGTCGTCGCCGTCGTCGATCGCGTCGATGACTTCGACGGCGCGCGTGCCGTAGCGCTCGAAGAGCTGCGTGGCGCGTTCCTTGCCGACGAAGCCCGAGTGCGCGGTGATCCAGTTGTCGCGAGCCTGCGGGGTGCGCGGGTAGTTGCGCCCGCCGCCGATCTCGATGTTCTTGGTGTCGACCGTGCGCGGCCGGCCGAGGATGTCGAGCACGTCCGCGCTGATGTGCGCCGCCAGGGCGCGGAAGGTGGTCCACTTTCCGCCGACGAGGCTGAGCAGGTCGGCCTTGCCGAGCTTGCCCGCCACGATGCGGTAGTCGCGCGAGACGAAGCCGGGCTGCAGGTCGTCGTGCTTCGGCAGCGGGCGCACGCCGGAGAAGCTGAAGACGATCTGCGACCGGTCGACGGCGATCTTCGGGAAGACGTTGCCGATCAGGTCGAAGAAGTAGTCGATCTCTTCGCTCGTGCACACCGCGGGCTCGCGGATGTCGGCCTCGAGGTCGGTCGTGCCGACCATGACCTTGCCGTTGAGCGGGTAGATGAGAACGATGCGGCCGTCTTTGTGCTCGAAGAACATCTCGCGGCCGGCGGCGGCCGCCAGCAGTGCCGGGTTGTCGAGCACGATGTGCGAGCCCTTGGTGCCGCCCATGTAGGCGGTCTCGTCGCCGAGCGCCTCGTTGGTGAGGTCGGTCCAGGGTCCGGAGGCGTTGACCACGACGTCGGCATTGAAGGTGAATTCGGTGCCCGACACGGTGTCGCGCAGCACGACGCCGTTCTCGTTCGAGCCGACGGCCTCGACGTAGTTGGCCGCACGCGCGGTGTCGCCGACGGCGAGACCGTCGTGCAGCACGTCGAGGGCGAGACGCTCGGGCTCGTGCACCGATGCGTCGAAGTAGGTGGCCGTGTACTTGATGCCCGGGTTCAGCTGCGGAAGCGTGGCGAGCGACTTCTTGCGCCCGTGGAAGACGTGGCGCGGAACCGTGCCGCCGTCACGCGAGAAGGAGTCGTACAGCACCATGCCGACCTTGATCAGCGCGGCGCCGCGCTCCTTGGGGGTTCCCGACTTGTGGGTGAGGAAGCGAAGCGGGGCCGAGAGGATGCCACTGAAGGTCGAGTAGATCGGAATCGTGGTCTGCAACGGCTTCACGTAGTGCGGAGCGATGCGCAGCAGGCCGTTGCGCTCGGTGACCGACTCGCGCACGAGCCGGAACTCGCCGTTCTCGAGGTAGCGCACGCCTCCGTGGATCATGTGCGACGAGGCGGCGGAAGCGCCGGAGCAGTAGTCGTTGCGCTCGACGAGAACGACGTCGACGCCCTGCAGGGCGAGGTCGCGGAACGTGGCGATGCCGTTGATGCCTCCACCGATCACGAGCACCTGGGCCTGAGGCCTCGTGGTTAGCGCGCTCACAACATCGCGGACTGCGCCGGTCGGCATCGACTCTCGAGACTTCACTGTATTCGTCGCTTTCACAAGTGTTACGGTCCGACCGAGGTGAACGCCACGGTTCAGAGGCGCGCCGTCACCGACGCGGTACGTCCATACTGGAGCGGTAGGACCACACGATCAAGCGGGGTGAACAAACGTGCAAGCTTCCGGGGTGCCTTTCGCCGTCGAGCCGGCGACGGCGGAGAAGTCGCGGGACGCGCTGCGCGCTGCGCAGCTCTACTACCTGCAGGATCTGACGATGGATGCCATCGCTCGCGAACTGCGGACGTCGCGCTCTTCGGTCTCCAGACTGCTGAGTTATGCGCGAGACCACGGCCTCGTAGAGATTCGGGTGATCTCCCCGCTCGACCGTTTCTCCGTGCTGCAGCGCGATCTGCGCGAGCGTTTCGGCGTGAACGCCCACGTGGTCCCGGTTCCGGATTCGACCAGCGACATCGACCGGCTCGAGCGGGTGGCGCTCTCGGCTGCACGAATTCTCACGCCCTACTTCGACTCCAACATGACGCTCGGCGTCGCGTGGGGCGCCACGATCAACGCCGTGAGCCGCCACCTGCAGAAGAAGGCGACGCACAACTCCCGCATCGTGCAGCTCAACGGCGCCGGCAACACCTCGACGACCGGCATCGACTACGCGAGCGAGATCCTGCGCCGGTTCGGCCAGGCCTTCAACGCCTCGGTGCAGCAGTTCCCGGTTCCCGCCTTCTTCGACGATCCGGCGACGCGCGACGCGATGTGGCGCGAACGCACGACGAAGCGTGTGCTCGACATGCAGCGCCAGATGGATATCGCGCTGTTCGGTGTCGGTTCCACCTTCTCCGAGGTGCCGAGCCACGTGTACGCGGGCGGCTACCTCGACGCCGACGACTACGCCGCGCTCGACGCGGCCGACGTCGTGGGCGACATCGCCACCGTGTTCTACCGGCTCGACGGCAGCCGCGACGGCATCCCCCTGAACGCCCGCTCGACCGGCCCCGACCCGGCGGTGATGCACGCCGTCGCCCGCCGGATCTGTGTCGTCTCCGGTGCATCCAAAATCACGGCCCTGCGCGGCGCGCTCGCGGCCGGCATGATCACCGACCTCGTTCTCGACGAGCTCGCGGCGCGAACGCTGCTCACCGAAGACACCGCGCTGCGTCTCAGAACGTCACGGGAATAGTCGGCCGTCGCGCGCGTTGGATACACTGATACACAGAATAAGAAACGTGCTCCGGGGTCGGTGAAAGTCCGAACCGGCGGTGATAGTCCGCGACCTGCGGTCAGGCGAGAGCCCGGCCGTGGCTGACCCGGTGGAATTCCGGGACCGACGGTAATGAGATCGCAAGATCTCTCAGTCCGGATAGGAGGAAGCACGGGCGTCGTGGGCAGCCACGGCGCCGGTCGTTTGCCGACCATTAAAGCCCGGAGTCCGTCTTCTCGAAGACGATTTAAGGACACCGGATGACCCAGTCGAGCGTTACCGACGCAACGCTGATGCGTCACGCCCTCTCGCTCGCGGCGCACGGCCCGCTCACCGGAGGCAACCCCCGGGTCGGCTGCGTCCTCGTCGATGCCACGGGCACGATCGTGGCCGAGGGCTGGCACCGCGGCGCCGGAACGCCCCACGCCGAGGTCGACGCGCTGAGCAAGTTGGATGCGGCGAAGATCCCGTCGGCCGCCGGCCTGACCGCCGTCGTCACGCTCGAGCCGTGCAATCACACCGGACGCACCGGCCCGTGCTCCACCGCACTCATCGCCGCGGGCGTGGTGCGCGTCGTCTACGCCGTGTCCGACCCGGGTGCCAACTCGTCCGGCGGCGCCGACCAGCTACGTGACGCGGGTGTCGAGGTCGAGGGCGGGGTGCTGGCCACCGAGGTCGAGGCGTTCATCCACCCGTGGCTCACCGCCGTGCGCCGCGGGCGCCCCTGGGTCACGGCGAAGTGGGCGTCGAGCCTCGACGGCCGCGCCGCCGCCGCCGACGGCTCGAGCCAGTGGATCACCGGCACGGCCGCGCGTCAGCGCGTTCACGAGCAGCGCGCAGACAGCGACGCCATCATCGTCGGCACCGGAACAGTGCTCGCCGACGACCCCTCCCTCACCGCCCGTGGCGACGCGGGCGAGCTGATGCCGCATCAGCCCGTTCCCGTCGTGGTCGGCATCCGCCCCGTGCCGCCCGCCGCGAAACTGCGCAGCCACCCGGCCGGTCTCATCGAGACGCACTCGCGGGACCTGGAGCAGGTGCTTGCGGGGCTGTTCGGCCGCGGCATCCGCAGGGTTTTCGTGGAGGGCGGACCTGGCGTTGCGAGCGCCTTCATCGCCGGCGGCCTCGTCGATGAATACCTCGTCTACCTCGCCCCCACCCTGATCGGCGGCCCCGCGACCGCGATCGGCGACATCGGTGTCGGCAGCATCGGCGAGCAGCGCAGGCTCGCGATCACCGCGATCGAACGGCTCGGCGACGACATCTTGGTCGTGGCCCGGGCTTCGACGAGCTCAACCAGCGAAGGGTTCTAACCATGTTCACCGGAATCATCCAGGAGCTCGGCTCCGTGACCGCGTGGGAGCCAACCGCCGACGCCGCGCGCATCACCGTGCGCGCGCCGCTCGCCGCGGCCGACGCCGCTCACGGCGACTCGATCAGCGTCAGCGGCGTGTGCCTCACGGTGGTCGACCAGGGCGCCGACTGGTTCACCGCCGACGTGATGGCCGAGACGATAGCGATGAGCACGCTCGGTGCGACGCGGGCCGGCCGAAACGTCAACCTCGAACTCGCCGCGATGGTCGGCGACCGGCTGGGCGGCCACATCGTTCAGGGGCATATCGACGGGACATCCGACGTCTTGTCCCTCACAGACGGAAGCGCCTGGCGCGTCGTGCGCTTCAGCCTGGCCCCGGATGTCGCGGCCCTCGTCGCCCGCAAGGGGTCCATCGCGATCGACGGCGTCTCCCTCACGGTGAGCGCCGTCGGCGGCGACTGGTTCGAGGTGTCGCTGATCCCCGAAACCCTCACGGCGACGACCCTCGGCGCACTCGCCGTGGGCGACCGCGTCAACATCGAGACCGACATCCTCGCCCGCCACGTGGAGCGGATGCTGGCGGTCTCGTCACGCTCAACCACCGAAGGGAGCTCGCTATGAGCCTCGCCGATATACCCACAGCGCTCGACGCCCTGCGCGCCGGCCGCCCCGTCATCGTCGTCGACGATGAGGGCCGCGAGAACGAGGGCGATGTCGTGCTCGCCGCCCAGTTCGCCAGCCAGGAGTGGCTGGCCTGGCTCGTGCGCAACTCGTCGGGATTCATCTGCGCGCCGATGACGAACGAGATCGCCGACCGGCTCGAGCTGCCGATCATGGTGCCGGAGAACCAGGACCCCCGCGGCACGAACTACACGGTTTCGGTCGACGCCGCTAACCGGCTCAGCACGGGCATCAGCGCGTCGGACCGCGCGCACACCCTGCGCGTGCTCGCCGACCTCGAGTCGGTGCCGTCCAGCCTGCACCGCCCCGGCCACATCATGCCGCTGCGCGCGGTGGAGGGCGGGGTGCGCGAGCGCGACGGCCACACCGAGGCGACGATCGACCTGCTGAAGCTCGCGGGGCTCGTGCCCGTCGGCGCGATCTCCGAGATCGTTGCGGAGGATGGCGAGATGATGCGGCTGCCCGGCCTCATCGAGCTGGGCGAACGCGAGGGCGTCGCGGTGATCACCATCGCCGCGCTCATCGACTACCTGAACGAGACGCAGCCGGGCGTCGACGTGCCGCTGGCCGTCGACATCCCGGAATCGTCGCGCGTGATCTTCGAGGTGGAGACCACGGTGCCGACCACGCACGGCGAGTTCCGCTTCCGCGCCTACCGCGACCGCACCACCGGGTACGACCACCTCGCGGTCATCGCCGGCGAGCCCGCCGACGGCGCCCTCGTGCGCGTGCATTCCGAGTGCGTCACCGGAGAGGTATTCGGGTCACTCAAGTGCGAGTGCGGCCCGCAGCTCGACGCGGCGCTCGACGCGATCCACACCTCGGCCGAACAGGGCCGCGGCGGCATCGTCATCTACATGCGCGGCCACGAGGGACGCGGCATCGGCCTGATCAACAAGCTCCGGGCCTACCGGCTGCAGGAGGAGGGGCTCGACACCCTCGACGCCAACCTCGCCCTCGGCTTCCCCGCCGACGGACGCGACTACGGCGCCGCGGTCGCGATCCTCGAAGACCTCGGCATCTCGTCGGTTCGCGCCATCACGAACAACCCCGACAAGCTGCGCCAGTTGCGGGAACGCGGTATCACTGTGACCGAGCAGGTGCCGCTCGTGGTCGGCGTCGGCAGTTTCAACGAGGGCTACCTCGAAGCCAAGCGTGACCGCATGGGTCACATCCTCCCCAGCACCGCGGTACTCGACGACGCAGTGCTTATCGGTAAGAAAGGTTCACAGATATGAGCGGCGACGGATCCCCTGACATCACGGTCGACGGCACCGGCCTGAAGGTGACGATCGTCGCCGGGCAGTGGCACACCCAGATCGCCGACGGGCTGCTCGCCGGCGCGCGTCGTGTGCTCGACGCCTCGGGCGCGACCGTGACGGTCGTGCGGGTTCCCGGCAGCTTCGAGCTGCCGGTCGTGTCGAAGGCGGCGCTCGACGCCGGGGCCGACGCGGTCGTGGCGCTGGGCGTCATCATCCGCGGGGGCACTCCCCACTTCGAGTACGTGTCGGATGCCGCGACGACGGGTCTCACGCAGGCGTCGTTGCTCGCCGGCAAGCCGATCGGCTTCGGACTGCTCACCCTCGACGACGAGCAGCAGGGCCTCGACCACGCCGGTCTCGCCGACTCGAAGGAAGACAAGGGCGCCGAGGCGGCGGAGGCGGCGCTCGCGACCGCCGTGCTGCTGCGCGAGATCCGCGGGTAGGGCGCACGACCCGGTCGCGGCCTCGCGCGCCGGTAGTGCAGTTGTGGCGGATGCCGGTACGCGGGCACCCGCCACAGGTGCACTACGGCGAGAG
>NZ_JBKKAD010000198.1:0-27548 GCF_046714715.1 Conyzicola sp.
GAACTTCTCTCCGGACTTCTTCGCGTAGCGCACGCGCACGGTCTTCTTGACGCCGTTCTTCTCGACGACCTCTTGCTTGAATCCGACTCGGGTCGGCTTCTTGGTCTTCGGGTCGACGAGCTGGACGTTCGAGATGTGGATTGGCGCCTCATGCTGCTCGACGCCACCGGTCTTCGTGCCGCGCTGGGTCTGTCCGACCTTGATGTGCTTGGTCACGAAGTTGATTCCCTCGACGAGGATCTTGTTCTTGTCGCCCAGGATCTCGATCACTTTGCCCTGCTTGCCGCGGTCTCCGCCGCGGGCCTGCGTTGGCCCCGTGATGACCTGCACCAGGTCGCCCTTCTTGATGTTCGCCATGACTAGATGACCTCCGGTGCCAGCGAGATGATCTTCATGAACTTCTTCTCGCGAAGCTCACGACCGACCGGGCCGAAGATGCGGGTACCGCGGGGGTCTCCGTCAGCCTTCAGGATCACTGCGGCGTTCTCGTCAAACTTGATGTAGGAGCCGTCGGAACGGCGGGTCTGCTTGTTCACGCGAACGATGACGGCCTTGACGACGTCACCCTTCTTGACGTTGCCACCGGGGATTGCGTCCTTGACGGTCGCAACGATGACGTCGCCCAAGCCGGCGTAACGACGGCCGGAGCCACCGAGAACGCGGATGGTGAGCAGAACCTTGGCGCCGGTGTTGTCGGCGACCTTAACTCTGGATTCCTGCTGAAGCATTTACTTGGCCTTCTCTACGATTTCGACGAGGCGCCAGCGCTTCGTGGCACTGAGGGGGCGGGTCTCGCTGATGAGAACGGAGTCGCCTACGGCGGCAGCGTTCAGCTCATCGTGAGCCTTGACCTTCGAGGTGCGGCGGATGACCTTGCCGTACAACGGGTGCTTTACGCGGTCCTCGACCTCAACGACGATGGTCTTCTCCATCTTGTCGCTGGTGACGACGCCGCGGCGGGTCTTACGGTAACCGCGAGCGAGCTCGGCAGTCTCGACCACGGGGGTCTTCTCTTCGGCTTTAGCCATGACTATGCCTCCTTCGTCTCATCGGTGGCGGGCGCCTCGGCAGCAGCCGAGTCATCCGTCTTCTTGGTCTTCTTTGCCTTGGTCTCCTTGGCAGGAGCCTCCACGGCAACGGGGGTTGCCCGAATGCCGAGCTCGCGCTCACGGAGAACCGTGTAGATGCGGGCAATGTCGCGCTTCACGGCGCGCAGGCGGCCGTGGCTCTCGAGCTGGCCGGTGGCCGACTGGAAGCGCAGGTTGAACAGCTCTTCCTTGGCCTTCTTCAGCTCGTCTACGAGTTGCGTGTCTTCAAAAGTGTCGAGCTCGGTTGGTGCGAGCTCCTTGGATCCGATCGCCATTATGCGTCGCCCTCCTCGCGCTTGATGATGCGTGCCTTGAGAGGCAGCTTGTGAATGGCGCGAGTCATCGCTTCGCGAGCAACTTCCTCGCTGACGCCGCTGAGCTCGAAGAGCACGCGACCCGGCTTGACGTTGGCAACCCACCACTCGGGCGAACCCTTACCGGAACCCATGCGGGTTTCGGCCGGCTTCTTCGTGAGCGGACGGTCGGGGTAGATGTTGATCCACACCTTTCCGCCGCGCTTGATGTGACGCGTCATGGCGATACGAGCGGACTCGATCTGGCGGTTGGTGACATACGCGGGCGTGAGAGCCTGGATGCCGTACTCGCCGAACGAAACCTTCGTACCACCGGTCGCGTGGCCACTACGGCCGGGGTGGTGCTGCTTGCGGTGCTTGACCTTGCGTGGAATCAACATGGTTACGCCTCAACTCCTGCTGGTGCCGCCGCCGGAGCCTCTGCCTTGGGGGCAGAGTTGCGGGGGGCGCGGCTGTCGCGGCGGTCTCCGCCACGGTCGTCGCGACGCTCGGGGCGGGTCGACTTCTGGTTGGCCTGCTCGCGAGCAAGCTCCTTGTTGGTGATGTCACCCTTGTAGATCCAGACCTTCACGCCGATGCGGCCGAAGGTGGTCTTTGCCTCGTAGAAGCCGTAGTCGATGTTCGCGCGAAGCGTGTGCAGCGGCACGCGGCCTTCGCGGTAGAACTCGGAACGGCTCATCTCGGCGCCACCCAGACGACCGCTGACCTGGATGCGGACACCCTTGACGGTCGACGTGCGCTGAGCACCCTGCATGCCCTTACGCATCGCGCGGCGGAAGGCCACACGTGCGGTGAGCTGTTCGGCGATTCCCTGGGCAACAAGCTGGGCTTCTGCTTCGGGGTTCTTCACCTCGAGGATGTTGAGCTGGATCTGCTTGCCCGAGAGCTTCTCGAGGTCGGTGCGGATGCGCTCGGCCTCGGCGCCACGGCGACCGATCACGATGCCCGGACGGGCGGTGTGAATGTCGACGCGAACGCGGTCACGGGTGCGCTCGATCTCGATACGGGCTACGCCCGCACGGTCGAGGCTCGTCTTGAGCAGGTTGCGGATCTTGATGTCCTCGGCGACGTAGTCGCTGTAACGCTGTCCGACCTTGGTGCTGTCAGAGAACCAACGCGACACGTGGTCGGTCGTGATTCCCAGACGGAAGCCGTAAGGATTTACTTTCTGGCCCATTACTTCTTTCCTTCATCCGGAGTGGTCAGGACGATCGTGATGTGGCTCGTGCGCTTAAGGATCTGGAAGGCGCGGCCCTGTGCACGCGGCTGGAACCGCTTCAGGGTCGTTCCCTCGTCGACGAAAGCTTCGGAGACGAACAGGTCCTGGTCGTCGAGGAAGGCGTTGGCTGCGTCAGCCTTGACTCGTGCGTTGGCCATTGCCGAGGCAACGAGCTTGTACACGGGCTCGCTCGCACCCTGGGGTGCGAACTTCAGGATGGCCAGAGCTTCAGCCGCCTGCTTGCCACGGATGAGGTTGACTACACGACGAGCCTTCGTGGGGGTTACGCGAATGTGCTTCACGCGAGCGATGGACTGAACCATTAGCGGCGGCGCCCCTTCTTGTCGTCCTTCACGTGTCCACGGAAGGTGCGGGTGGGCGAGAACTCGCCGAGCTTGTGGCCCACCATGGATTCGGTGACGAACACCGGAATGTGCTTGCGGCCGTCGTGCACCGCAATGGTGTGACCGAGCATGATCGGAATGATCATGGAACGGCGCGACCAGGTCTTGATTACGTTCTTGCTCTTGGCCTCGTTGGCGACAACTACCTTGCGAAGCAGGTGGTCATCGACGAAGGGGCCCTTCTTCAGACTGCGTGGCATCTTCTACAACTCCTACTTGCGCTTCTTGCCGACATTGCGGCGACGAACGATGAGCTTGTCGGACGGGAGGTTGCGCTTACGCGTGCGACCTTCCTTCTGGCCCCAAGGGGTGACGGGGTGACGTCCACCGGACGTCTTACCCTCACCACCACCGTGCGGGTGGTCAACCGGGTTCATGGCAACACCACGAACGGTCGGGCGTACGCCTTTCCAGCGCATGCGGCCGGCCTTACCCCAGTTGATGTTCGACTGCTCGGCGTTGCCGACCTCGCCGATCGTGGCGCGGTTGCGCACGTCGACGTTGCGGATTTCACCCGATGGCAGACGGAGCTGCGCGTAGGGGCCGTCCTTGGCGACGAGACGAACGGATGCACCGGCGGAACGTGCCATCTTGGCGCCGCCGCCCGGGCGGAGCTCGATCGCGTGGATAACGGTACCGACGGGGATGTTCTTCAGCGGAAGGTTGTTACCCGGCTTGATGTCGGCCGAGGGGCCCGACTCGATGATGTCGCCCTGGCTGAGCTTGTTCGGAGCGATGATGTAGCGCTTCGTACCGTCAACGTAGTGCAGCAGCGCGATGCGAGCCGTGCGGTTGGGGTCGTACTCGATGTGAGCGACCTTGGCGTTCACGCCGTCTTTGTCATTGCGCTTGAAGTCGATGACGCGGTACTGGCGCTTGTGGCCACCACCGATGTGACGGGTCGTGATGCGGCCGGCGTTGTTACGGCCACCGGTCTTGGGCAGGGGACGAAGCAGCGACTTCTCCGGCGTCGATCGGGTGATCTCGGCGAAGTCGGCGACGGACGAACCGCGACGACCCGGGGTAGTGGGCTTGTACTTGCGAATAGCCATGAGTTTCTCCTCGTTCCCTAGCCGACAGCCGTGAAGATGTCGATGGAACCGGACTTCAGGGTGACAATGGCACGCTTGGTGTCTTTGCGCTTTCCGAGTCCGAACTTGGTGCGGCGGGTCTTGCCCGTGCGGTTCAGGGTGTTGACCGAAGCGACCTTGACGTTGAAGATCTTCTCGATAGCGAGCTTGATCTCGGTCTTGTTCGCGCGGGGGTCAACGACGAAGGTGTACTTGCCGTCATCGATCAAGCTGTAGCTCTTCTCAGAGACAACAGGCGAGATCACGATGTCGCGAGGATCCTTTTGCGTGGCGGTCATGCGCTGACCTCTTCCTTGGACTTGTTGTTGAAAGCAACGAACGCGTTGAACGCACCTTCGGTGAAGATGATGTCGTCGGAAACGACGACGTCGTACGCGTTGAGCTGGTCGTAGGGGAGCACGTGAACGGCCGGGATGTTACGGACGCTCTTGTAGCTCAGCTCGTCGTCACGCTCGAGAACGATCAGAACGTGCTTGGCCGGCGCGATGGTCGCGAGCAGGCTCACGATCGCCTTCGTCGAGGGAGTCTGGCCAACCGACAGCGAGTCGATGACGTGGATACGCTCGCCGCGTGCGCGGTCGGAAAGTGCACCGCGCAGTGCTGCCGCGATCATCTTCTTGGGGGTGCGCTGCGAGTAGTCGCGGGGGTGGGGTCCGTGAACGATGCCACCACCCTTCATCTGGGGGGCGCGGATCGAGCCCTGACGAGCGCGACCGGTTCCCTTCTGCTTGAAGGGCTTACGACCAGCACCGGAGACTTCACCACGGCGAAGCGTGTTGTGCGTACCCTGGCGAGCCGCTGCGCGCTGCGCGACGACGACCTGGTGGATGAGCGGAACGTTGGTCTGGACGTCGAACGTTTCGGCGGGAAGGTCGACCGAGCCGACCTTCTTGCCGCTGGTGTCGATGACGTCGAGCGTGGCTACGCCAGCTGTTTCTGCCATGGAACTACGCTCCCTTCACTGCGTTGCGGACGAATACGAGACGGCCCTTGGCGCCGGGAACGGCACCCTTGACCAGGATGAGGCCCTTCTCGAGGTCAACTGCGTGGACCTTGAGGTTGAGGACGGTGACGCGCTCGCCACCCATACGGCCGGCCATGCGCATGCCCTTGAACACGCGCGAAGGCGTGGACGAGGCACCGATGGAACCGGGCTTGCGGTGGTTGCGGTGCGAACCGTGCGAGCTGGAGACACCCTTGAAGTTGTGACGCTTCATAACACCGGCGAATCCCTTGCCCTTGCTCGTGCCGACGACGTCGACGAGCTGGCCGGCGGAGAAGATGTCGACTGCGATCTCCTGGCCGAGGCTGTAGTCAGCTGCGTCCGCGGTGCGGACCTCGGTGAGGTGACGGCGAGGCGTGACGCCTGCCTTGTCGAAGTGACCGGTGGCCGGCTTGTTCGACTTGCGGGGGTCGATCTGGCCGTAGGCGATCTGAACGGCTGCGTAGCCGTCGATCTCCTGCGTGCGCAGCTGCGTCACGACGTTGGGAGAGATCTCCACGACGGTGACGGGAACGAGCTTGTTGTTCTCGTCCCAGACCTGGGTCATGCCGAGCTTGGTGCCGAGGAGGCCCTTTGTGCTCTTGTTGTTGTCAGCCATTGGATCCCCCTTACAGCTTGATCTCGATGTTGACGTCGGCCGGCAGGTCGAGACGCATGAGCGAGTCGACGGCCTTGGGCGTCGGGTCAATGATGTCGATGAGGCGCTTGTGCGTGCGCTTCTCGAAGTGCTCGCGGCTGTCCTTGTACTTGTGAGGCGAACGGATTACAACAACCACGTTCTTCTCGGTGGGCAGCGGCACCGGTCCGACGACGGTCGCGCCGGCGCGGGTAACGGTGTCGACGATCTTGCGCGCCGAAGAGTCGATGACCTCGTGGTCGTACGACTTAAGTCGAATGCGGATCTTTTGTCCCGCCATGTCTGACTCTCTCTCTGTATCGCATCGTGGCCTGCGCCTTGTAGTACCGGGTTGGTACGTGCGCAACTATTGGATGCGGTCGTGCTGGTGCTGTCATCGCTTCCCGGCCGGTAACGCGGGGCCCTCGCGGGCACACACGTCTCCTAGGTGACGGGAGGTCGATTTACGCTGAGTTCTTCTCCCCGCGGCCTAGTCGCCTTACCCGAACGAGTCGGACTATGCACTGCCTGGGAGTGATCCGCGCGTCCGTGGACGGCGAAATGTTGAACTAGACGAGTTTGCCACACTCTTCACCCTCGTGCAACCCGGGCGTGTCGCACTCGGCGTGTCGGCTTCTGCCGCGGATTCTCGCGGTTCCGGCGCGATGCGCGGCTGCCGGATGCGCCTCCCCCGCGGCCCCTCCACGGCACCTCGCGTGGCGAGTTTCCCGCGCCGCGCTGCGTCTGCGCCGTATGGGGTCACCTGCGCGTGCGCGCCCGTGCGCAGGTGACCCACGGTGGCGCAAACACCGCTGCGGTCATGCGGTCGGGAGGCCCGCCGCCACCAGATGGCGCCTGAGTGCTTCGGGCTGGATCGCGGTCTGCCACCCCCACCTCGAAACGTCGGGTCCCGTCGCCCGGATGCGATCCGCGCGCTCTTTCTCGTCGAGGAGCACCTGCTCGAGGCTGCGACCCTTCTTGAATGCCGGGTCGGTGTACTTCGACCGGCCATCCGCCTCCCCCACAAGACCGTGCTTCGGCCAGTAGAACTCGCTGTAGCCGATGAGGCCACGATAGTCGTCGAATCGGTGTTGAAGCTCGGGCGCCGGAAACCCGATGATGCGCATGTTGACCCTACTGACTGATTCGAGGGGCGAGTCCGCTTCCGTTACGGCGAACTCGAAAGCATTCCGGGCGCGAACGTGGCCGCGGAACGGCATGTGGGCGTTATAGGTTCGCCAGAGTTCCTCGGTGGTCAACAGTGTCGGCGAGATGTTCTTTCGATCAATGTGAAGGGCCCGGTCTAGAGCAGTGACGCTGGCCAGCTCGGGCTCGGCGACTGCCAGGTCCAGAACTGTGCGCGCAATCGATGTCACCAACAGACCGTCGATCTCGACCACATCGCCGTCAGCGAGGTGTGCGGAATGGCGCACGACGTCGCCACTCGAACGGCCGCCCGAGGTGACGCCGGCGGTGAAGTGAACGGAGCCCGGCCAGGGTTCGAGAGCGGGGAGACCGTGGATGGCGGCGGCCGAACGGTGGGAGAGCACGGCGCGGTGCCGCCTCGTCTCTACGACGGCACGGATCTTCACGAGGTAGCGTTCGCGCGCCCCCAGCGCAGTCCACTCCCCCGCATCGACGTACGCACCGCCCGCGATACGTACTTCGCTGCCGCGCAACGCATTGCGGGCGTGCTTGCGCCGGAAGTCGTACACCTCGTCGAGGTGCCGCGCGAGAGTTACTTTCACCGGATCATCCGCCACACCCGTAAGCCTGCGCCGGAGGCCGCGGCTGATCCACCGACATGTGCCACTCGGTGCACTATCCGCCTCGGCACGGCGCCCGGAAGGAGAGGGTGGCCGCGATGTCTGCGCAAGCCTGGGACGTCTGCGCAGGGGCGCCATCGCGCAGGTGACCCAATGCCACGCAGACACCGGCGGCGCGACGGCGGCGGGGGGCACGCAAAAGGGCCCGCAGCGCTAGCGCTGCGGGCCCTCTAGTAAAGCGGGGTACTACTTGATGATGGTTGTAACCGTTCCAGCACCAACCGTGCGGCCACCCTCGCGGATGGCGAAACGCAGGCCCTCTTCCATGGCGATGGGCTGAATCAGCTCAACGGTCATGTCGGTGGTGTCGCCGGGCATTACCATCTCGGTGCCCTCGGGCAGCGTGATGACGCCGGTGACGTCGGTGGTACGGAAGTAGAACTGCGGACGGTAGTTCGCGTAGAACGGGTTGTGACGGCCGCCCTCTTCCTTGGAAAGGATGTACGCGGTACCGGTGAAGTTCGTGTGAGGGGTGACCGAGCCGGGCTTGACGACAACCTGGCCACGCTCGACGTCTTCACGCTTCGTGCCGCGGAGCAGCAGACCACAGTTCTCGCCGGCCCAAGCCTCGTCGAGCTGCTTGTGGAACATCTCGATACCAGTGACCGTGGTCTTCTGGATCGGGCGAATTCCAACGATCTCGACATCGGAGTTGATGGCGAGCGTGCCACGCTCGGCGCGGCCCGTGACGACGGTTCCACGACCGGTGATCGTGAAGACGTCCTCGATCGGCATGAGGAACGGCTTGTCCTTGTCGCGGATGGGGTCGGGGATGGACTCATCCGCGGCGGCCATGAGCTCCAGGATGGAGTCTTCCCACTTGGCGTCACCCTCGAGAGCCTTGAGGCCCGAAACGCGGATAACGGGAGCGTTGTCTCCGTCGAAGCCCTGGCTGGAGAGGAGTTCGCGAACCTCGAGCTCGACGAGCTCAAGGATCTCTTCGTCGTCAACCATGTCGGACTTGTTCAGCGCGACCATGAGGTACGGCACGCCGACCTGCTTGGCGAGAAGAACGTGCTCACGGGTCTGAGCCATGGGGCCGTCGGTCGCTGCAACCACGAGGATCGCACCGTCCATCTGAGCGGCACCGGTGATCATGTTCTTGATGTAGTCAGCGTGACCAGGAGCGTCAACGTGAGCGTAGTGACGCTTCTCGGTCTCGTACTCGACGTGCGAGATGTTGATCGTGATACCGCGCTGGCGCTCTTCCGGAGCCGAGTCGATCGACGCGAAGTCGCGCTGAACGTTCGTTGCGGAAGGGAACTTGTCGGCGAGAACCTTGGAAATCGCTGCAGTGAGCGTGGTCTTTCCGTGGTCAACGTGACCGATGGTTCCGATGTTTACGTGCGGCTTGCTCCGCTCGAACTTGGCCTTAGCCACTGGGTCCTCCTCAGGACTCGGGTGCTAGGCATCCGATTTTCAAAGATTGGAAATCGGATGCTTCGCGACTTGGTGTGTACTTATGTTACTCGGGCGAGTGACGCCAAAGCACAGGGCCGCAGATTGCCGCGGTCTCTTGTGGTGAGTGGTGTTACTACTCGCCCTTGTTCTTCTGGATGATCTCGTCGGCGACCGCGCGGGGCACCTCGGAGTAGCTGTCGAACGTCATGGAGTAAACAGCACGTCCGGAAGTCTTCGACCGAAGGTCACCAACGTACCCGAACATCTCCGACAGTGGCACGTTTGCACGAATCACCTTGACGCCGGTGGCGTCCTCCATCGACTGGATCTGCCCGCGACGCGAGTTCAGGTCGCCGATTACGTCGCCCATGTACTCCTCGGGCGTGCGAACCTCGACGGCCATCAGCGGCTCGAGCAGAACGGGCTGTGCCTTACGAGCGGCTTCCTTGAAAGCCATCGAGCCCGCGATCTTGAACGCCATTTCGGACGAGTCAACATCGTGAGCGGCACCGTCGAGGATGATTCCTCGAACGCCGACCATGGGGTAGCCGGCGAGAACGCCGACAGCCATGGAAGCCTGGAAACCAGCGTCGATCGAGCCAATGTACTCGCGGGGGATACGTCCACCGGAGACCTTGTTCTCGAACTCGTAGATCTTGTCGGGAGTGACCTCCATCGGCTCAAGCGAGATCTGCACCTTAGCGAACTGACCCGATCCACCGGTCTGCTTCTTGTGGGTGTAGTCGTGCTTGTCGACCACGCGACGAATCGTCTCGCGGTAGGCGACCTGGGGCTTGCCCACGTTCGCCTCGACGTTGAATTCGCGCTTCATGCGGTCGACCAGGATGTCGAGGTGAAGCTCGCCCATTCCCTTGATGACCGTCTGGCCGGTGTCGACGTTCTGCTCCGTGCGGAACGTGGGGTCTTCCTCGGCGAGCTTCTGGATTGCGACGCCCAGCTTTTCCTGGTCCTGCTTCGTCTTCGGCTCGATGGCGACCTCGATGACGGGCTCCGGGAACGTCATCGACTCGAGAACGATCTGGTTCTGCGGGTCGGTGAGCGTGTCACCGGTGGTCGTGTCCTTGAGGCCGATGACCGCGTAGATGTGGCCGGCGGTGATCGAGTCGATCGGCATTTCCTTGTTGGCGTGCATCTGGAAGATCTTTCCGATGCGCTCCTTCTTGCCCTTGGTCGCGTTCATCAGCTGCGCACCCGAGTCGACGTGACCGGAGTACACGCGGATGTAGGTGAGACGACCGAAGAACGGGTGAACGGCGACCTTGAAGGCGAGAGCAGCGAACGGCTCCGAAGCGTCGGGGTGGCGGACGATGATCTTCTCTTCGTCGCGCACGTCGTGACCCTCGGTGGCCGGCACGTCGAGCGGGCTGGGGAGGTAGTCCACAACGGCGTCGAGCATCGGCTGAACGCCGCGGTTCTTGAACGCGGAACCGCAGAGCACGGGGTAGATCTGGCTGGTGATCGTCAGGCCACGGATGGCCTTCTTGATCTCGGCGACCGAGAAGTCGGTGTCGCCCTCCATGAAGCGCTCGAGGAGCGCGTCGTCGGTCTCGGCGACGACCTCGAGCAGGGTCGCACGGTACTCGTTCGCCTTCTCGACGAGGTCGGCGGGGATCTCTTCGATGGCGTACTTGGCGCCCATCTCGACGTCACCCTTGGAGTCTCCACGCCAGGTCAGCGCGCGCATCTCGACGATGTCGACGACACCCTCGAAGCCCGACTCGAATCCGATCGGGATCTGGATGACGAGCGGCTTCGCGCCGAGGCGGTTCACGATCGTGTCGACGGTGTAGTAGAAGTCCGCGCCGAGCTTGTCCATCTTGTTGACGAAGCAGATGCGGGGAACGTCGTACTTGTCGGCCTGGCGCCAGACGGTCTCGGACTGGGGCTCAACGCCCTCCTTGCCGTCGAACACCGCGACAGCGCCGTCGAGCACGCGGAGCGAGCGCTCCACCTCGACGGTGAAGTCGACGTGGCCGGGGGTGTCGATGATGTTGATCTGGTTGTTGTTCCAGAAGCACGTCGTGGCAGCGGACGTGATCGTGATGCCACGTTCCTGCTCCTGCGCCATCCAGTCCATCGTCGAGGCGCCGTCGTGGGTCTCGCCGATCTTGTGGTTAACGCCGGTGTAGAACAGGATGCGCTCGGTGGTCGTCGTCTTGCCAGCATCGATGTGAGCCATGATGCCGATGTTGCGGACCTTGTTCAGGTCGGTGAGCACGTCTTGTGCCACGGAGTTCCTCCGAAAGAGATTGGGTAGATGGGTGGAGCAAACATTCGAAGTGGCGGGTGCCGCGGCATCCGCCACTTCAAAAGGAGCTGTTTACCAGCGGTAGTGCGCGAAGGCCTTGTTCGACTCGGCCATCTTGTGAGTGTCCTCGCGACGCTTCACCGCGGCGCCGAGGCCGTTCGATGCGTCGAGGATCTCGTTGGTGAGGCGCTCGGTCATGGTCTTCTCACGACGACCCTTGGCGTAGCTCGTGAGCCAACGCAGGGCGAGCGTGTTGGCGCGGTGAGGCTTGACCTCGACCGGCACCTGGTAGGTCGAGCCACCGACGCGGCGGCTGCGGACCTCGAGGGTGGGGCGAACGTTGTCGAGGGCCTTCTTCAAGGTGACGACGGCGTCCTGGCCGTTCTTGGCCGACACGCCTTCGAGCGCGCCGTAGACGATGCGCTCGGCGAGGCCCTTCTTGCCATCAAGAAGGATCTTGTTGACGAGCTGGCTGACGATGGGGGCGCCGTAGACCGGATCGGCTACTACGGGGCGCTTGGGAGCTGGACCCTTGCGAGGCATTACTTCTTCTCCATCTTCGCGCCGTAACGGCTGCGAGCCTGCTTGCGGTTCTTGACGGCCTGGGTGTCCAGGGCGCCGCGAACGATCTTGTAGCGAACACCGGGGAGGTCCTTTACGCGACCGCCGCGGACCAGGACCATCGAGTGCTCCTGGAGGTTGTGGCCTTCACCGGGGATGTAGGCGGTGACCTCGGTGCCGTTGCTCAGCTTGACGCGAGCGACCTTGCGCAGGGCAGAGTTCGGCTTCTTGGGGGTCGTCGTGTAGACGCGGGTGCAAACACCGCGCTGCTGCGGGTTGCCCTTGAGGGCGGGCGCCTTGGTCTTGACGACCTTCGGGCTGCGTCCCTTACGGACCAGCTGCTGAATAGTGGGCACTAAGTAACTCCTTGTAATAACTGCACGGTGACAGTTGCATGATGGTTAGCATTCGAGAGAACCTTGCAGTTCATCTCGAGTTCATCTGGACCCGGCAGATGCCGGGTATGCCGTGGGGGGGCGATCGTGAGATCACACCCTGAATATGCGAGGTACGTGGCTACCGGCGCCCAAGTGGGCAGACAGGAGCGCACGACAAAGCGCACACCTGCAAAATACTATCCCCGGTAGGCCCGGCGGTCAAATGGGTTTCTCCTGCAGCGCAACGGCTCAGACCCGCCGCGTACCGGCCCAGACGGCCACCACGGCGATGCCGCTCAGCAGTGCCGCACCGAGCACGAACGGGCTGGGGCCGTACGCCCCGACGAAGAGCACGAGCCACGAGACATCCGCCCGGATGAGCGAATACCCGACCGCACCGATGCCCAACATGACGATATAGACGGATGCCGCGGCAGCGAGCCCGGCGCGGGTGGGCGCCGACCGTCCGCGCACGCGCAGCAGGGCGACGAGCGTGACCAGGCAGGCGCCGAGCACCATCGCGGGGCCGAGCAGCGGACCGGCGTCGCGCTGGGCTATCGCGTCAGCGTCGAGGCCGAGGCTCAGGAAGCCCCAGAGTGCGATGACGGACGCCGCGTAGGTGACCGTCGCGAACACCGGCAGCATGCGCGGGTCGGGCGGAGGCGGAAGCGGCGGCGGGTCACCCATCGGGAGCTCAGTACCCGCGCGCTCAGTACCCGCGCGTCTGGGCCTGCTCGCGCTGGAACGCCTCGAGGGCCTCGGTGTTGCGTGCCTTGAGCTTGCGTCCGCGGCTGGCGATGATGGCGCCGGCCCAGATCGCGACCTCGCGGGCGACCAGGGCGGCCGCGATGGTGAACGGGCTCACCGTTCCGAGACGGAACTGCTCGGCCGCCTCTGAGGGCGTGAGCAACACGACACCGTTGACGACCAGCACGGTGGCGATGGTGCCGAAGTAGACGAACAGCGCGACGACGAGGCTGCCGATGACGTGGGCCCACCAGCCGGCGCGGTTGAGCAGCAGTGCGAGCACCACCGAGCCGACGAGGAAGAACAGCGCGGGCACGTAGAACGCGGTCTGGGCGAGGAAGTCGACGAACAGCTCGTTCGAGCGGGAGCTGTAGATGATCGTCATGACGATGGCCAGCACGATCAGGAAGACGACGGTCGCGGCCAGCGAGATGAGCACGCCGAAGCCGCGGTTGTTCTTCTCGACGGGCTCCTGCGGCTTGTTGACGTAGACGACGTTGGGCTGCGCGGGCGCGGCTGCTGCCGTTGCCGCGGGGGGCGTGACGGGTGCGACGTAGGGTGCCTCGCGGGGCGCCTCTTCGACGACGGCGGTGTCGCGCTGGGTCGCGGGCTCTTCGGGGGCGTACTCGGCCTCCTCGACGACGATCTCGTCGTGCTCGGCCGGGGGCGTGGAGTACTCGGTGGTCTTCGGCTCTTCGTCAACGGTCGCGACGACCGGCTCTCCGGTGTCGACGAGGCTGTCGTATACGGGGCTGTCGTAACCGGGCGTGCTGTCGGTGGGCGTCTCGTAGCCGGGAGCGCTGTCGGTGGGCGTGCTGTTCGTAGGGGTCTCTCCGGTCGGGGTCACGGGCGTCTCGCCCGTGTTGTTCGCGGCGGGGGTGTTGGGCTCGTCGGTCTTGTCGGCCATGAAGTACTCCTCTAACAGGCCCCGAGCGGCCATCCAAATTGGTCGTGTCACTCTACCAACGGATGTCTGCGGCGAGGCAGAGGCTAGCCGGTGGGGTTAAGATCCCCGTTGACGCCGTTCGCAGCGGTCAACTACGGTTGACCGCTATGGATATGGTCGACCTCGCCCGACTGGTCGGGACACGCGCAGATGACCCGCTGGAAGCACTGCGCGCCCTGAAGAAGCTACGACTCGAGCTGGCACGCGCCGAGACGGTGCTGGTGCACCGCGCACGCACGAGGGGCCTGACCGGCGTGCAGATCGCCGAGGCCTTGGGCGTCAGCAAGCAGGCCGTGCACAAGAAGCACGGCGGGCGACGATTCGACGGTGCGTCGTGACCGACGTCACCGCGGGCGACATCGAGCTCGTCGCACGGCTCGACGGCCTCGTGAGGCCTGGCGCCCCGGCCGCCGCGGCCGTCGTCACTCCCGCGGGGTCGACCCTTGCCGCGCGGGCCGCCGGGCTGACGTCTGACTTCGAGATCGGGTCGGTCTCGAAGGGCGTCACCGGGCTCCTCTACGTCGACGGGCTCGCGCGGGGCGAGATCACACCCGACACGACCCTGGGCGACCTGCTCCCGCTGGGCGATTGCCCGGCGGCGGCCGCGACACTCGCCGCGGTGAGCGCTCACCAGTCGGGGCTGCCTCGCCTCCCCCGCGCCTCGCGCGTGCTGAGGAAGAGCGTCGACGTGTGGCGCCACGGCAGCAACCCCTATGGCGAAAGTCTCGACGAGCTGCTCGCGCAGACCCGCGCAACCCCACTCGGCTCGGCCCGGCCGCGCTACTCGAACCTGGGGTTCGAACTGCTCGGGCACGCGATCGCCGCGGCCGCTTCGACGACCTATGCCGAGCTGCTGCGCGAACGTATCGTGCAGCCCCTCGGCCTGCCCGACACCTATGTGCCGGCGACCCCGGACCAGGTGCGATCCGACGCGGTCGACGGCTCCGCCAAGAACGGGCGACCGAGACAGCCGTGGACGGGCGAGGCACTCGGCCCGGCCGGCGGCATCCGATCGTCCATCACCGACATGGCGCGGCTGACCGCGGCGCTCCTCGACGGATCCGCCCCCGGCATCGACGCGCTGACTCCCACGTCACGGTTCGGCCCGCGCGTGCAGATCGGCGCCGCCTGGATCACGATCGAGATGAAGAAAGGATGGACCGTCACGTGGCACAACGGCGGCACGGGCGGCTTCCGCTCCTGGATCGGCCTCGACCGCGAAGCCGGAACCGGCGTCGTCGTGCTCTCGGCGACCACTGCCTCGGTAGACCGGGCCGGCTTCGCCCTGCTCGAGAACGCGCGGACCTGACGGGGCCGACCGCCGAATAGAACCGCGGATGCCCCGGGGTCGCCGTTTCGGCGACCACGAGGCATCGCGGCTCGGGCTACGGCGCCGGGGTCTCCGTGGGCGCGGGCGTTACTTCCGCGGCGGGCGGCTCCGTGGGTGCCACGGAACCCGTTTCCGCTTCCTCGAGCGCCGCTGCAGCTGACGCCTTGGCCGGATCGATCAGCACGTAGATAAACCCGTCAATTTTGGTCTGCAGAGGCTTGGTCTGTTCTCCGCTCGTCGCGGGCGCGTCACTGGCCTGGAGAGTAGAGGCGATTCCGCTCACCAGGAAGAGACGCTCTCCGCCTTGTAGTGCCCCGATGAAGGCTCGAGCGGCATCATAGGGGCCGGATACTGTGACGCTCATTGGCACGAGGATGAAATTCTCATCGTTGATCAGTGCCGACTCGGGCTGGTCGGTTTCCGTCGAGTTTGTCACCTCACCGCTCTCGGCGCCTGTCGGTTCGGGGTCCGTCTCTGCGCCTTCTGCTGCCGCCGTCGCCGGCAGGTATACCGTCGGAATACCCGGTTCCACTCCTGCCACGCTCACGCCAGTCGCCGCCGCCAGTTCGGTGACATTTCGAATAAAGGAAGTGAGTTCGATCGAACTCGGCAGGGCAACCTGCAGCTCGGCCATTTCAGCTCTGCGCTCGGCAAGTTTCTCGTATCGCTTCTTGAGACTCGCGATCGCGGCCTCGTGTGCGGTGTTCTGCTGGACGACCTGAGCAGTCTGCTTCGACAGAGTAGACGCCGCATCGAAATTTGGTGCCATTCCGAGGAACCAGCCGAGGGCCACGACTACGGCTACGACGACCGCCGTACCGGCGATCCAAGTCCTGTTGGTGATCACTGGGCCTCCTCCTGGATCGGGGCGAACCGATTGGCGAGCGCATCCTTATCAATGTGGATCGTCATATCCAGCGTGTAGTCACCCGCGTCGCTCATCGCAATTGCCGTTGGATAGGCATCGACGAATCCTGGTATCTCCGCGAGGTTGTCGAGCCAAACCGCCACGTCGGGAAGAGCCTTCGCGGTGACTGCAAACACGATTTCCGCCATCCGCTCGCCCTCAAGGGGATTTCCGGGGATGGAAAAAACGGTCAGCGGGGTGGCGCTAGCGACCGTCACGGTCTGAACCGTTGACCCGGCCGGGAGGGTGGCCTGCAGTCCTCCAAGGTAGTTCTCCCAGTCGATCTCGGTCGAGGTGCCGATAATTCGTGCTTCCTCGGCTGTAGCGACCTGCGCGTCGATGGTGCTGATCTCTGAGTACTTCTTTTGTTCGTCAAGCAGGTCAAAGGTGCGGTCGTTGGCAGCCGCGAGCTGACCTGCGCTCGATCCGACCGACACCACGGACAGAACGTATCCTCCCGCTACAAGAAGAGTGGCAATGACCGCCAACCCGACGATGTTTCTCCGCTGAGCTTTCGTTCGGGCGTCCGCCCGTATTTCCGGCGGGAGTAGGTCGACCCGAGGAGATCCGCCGATAGTCAGAGCGGTATCAAGGCGCTTTGCGGGGCTCATGCGGCACTTCCCAACGCGAGGCCAAGTGCGACTGTCATGTCTTGCCTTTCGTCAGCCGAGAGCAGCGCAACCGCTGGGGACAGGTCGATCGCGTCGAATGGCAGCGCCGGCACGACCTGAATGCGCAAGAGCGCGCTGAGCGCCTCCGCCAGGCCCGCCAAGCGGGCCCCGCCGCCGGTGAGAACGACTGCCTCGACCGGATCGCTGTTTCGGGTATTTACAAAGTAGGCGATGGTGTTCCGCAAACTGTTGAGCAGCTCCGCCACGTTCTCGTTGATGACCTCGACGGAGCGCTGTTCGGTTAGGGAGTTGACCGGCGCCATGCTGTAGCCCCGAGCGCGTTTTGCGGCTTCGGCATCCGCTGGGCTCAGTTCGACTCGCGTTACTAATGCACGCGTCAGGTCGTCGCCGCCAGCTGCGATCATTCGGACGAATTGCGGCACCCCGTTTGTCGTGACGACGACGTGCGTGGTACTGGCTCCTATGTCAATGAGAGCCACCGATCCTTCTGTCGCCCGTGATCTGACAAGTACGCGCGTCAGAGCGAATGGCACGAGGTCGACCTGGACTGGTGACAACCCCGCTTGGCGCACGGCGTTCACATTGGCCAGAACCGATTCCTTGATGGCGGCGATAAGAAGCCCGTGCACGACCGGACCATTCTCCCCCACCCCCTCAGAGACCGGATAGAAGTCGAGCAACGCGTCGGCCACAGGAACGGGCAGCATCTCTTGTACGTGAAATGGCAGTGACTCGCGGATCTGTTCGATCCCGGCTTTGGGCACCGTGAAGTCCCGGGCGAGGACCCGGTTGTTCCCCATCCCCAAGATCACCTTCTTTGACTTGAACCCGCCGGCAATCCATAGCTTCTTGATGCCTTCCGAAACAGTGTGCAGTTCACGCACTTCCCCGCTTCGAACCGCGCCTTCAGGAAGTGACAACTCGGCCACCCTCACGACCGTTGGCCGCGGTTTGTCGGCGTTGACGACCTCGACGGCTCGCAGACGGTCGCGACCGATATCGAGTCCTACGACTGAAGAAACCACGTTATTCCCCTACCCTTGCCACATTAATCACAGAAGCCCGAACAGAGTCAGGTAACCGCCGAAGATTCGATCGCCGGCGATGATTCCGACCCACGCGCCCACAATCATCCATGGGCCAAACGGAATTCGGCTTTTGCGTCCTGCTCTACCCGCGATAACCAACCCCAGTGCGAAGATACCGCCCAGCGCAAACGGAGCGAATGCACCCACGGCAACCTGCCCCCAACCGAGCCATCCGAGCATCATTCCGAGTACTCCGGAGAGCTTCACGTCACCGAACCCCATCCCGCCGCGGTACCCAAGCGAGAGGATTAGATAGAAGGAAAAAAATGCTGCACCAGCTAGCGCGGCTGTAAGGAGAGCCTGGTATTCAGCGGTGAATATGGATGACGCAACAAGCAAGACGCCGCAGACGATATACGACGGCAGCACAATCTTGTTAGGCAGGCGGTGCGTATCTATGTCGATAAGCGACAAGCTGATCGATGCAGCCGCGAGATATAGATATGCCACCAGCGTCAGCGAGAACGCCACGACGCTCGGAACCGAGGAACCGACGTCAAGACCACCGCGAAGCGCCCACAAGGCGATGCCGGCAAACGCAACGGCCGTGAAAAGTTCTACGGCTGGATAACGCCAGGAGATTGTGGCCTTGCAGTCGCGGCATCTGCCTCGCAGTAAGAGCCACGAGACGACCGGAATGTTGTCCCATGGCCGGATCGGCGTTTCGCAACTAGTGCAGTGACTCGCGGGAAATCTGATCGATTCGTTGCGCGGCACACGCCACACGACGACATTGAGGAACGACCCGATGAGCGCACCGACGATTCCTACACCGGCGACGAGCAGGCTAACCAATTACTGCCGCGTTTCGGGTGTACTCAAGCTTGTACACGGGTGGGGTCCCGGCTGGTGGCCCGTTGGACCCCGTGGTCAGGTCAACTCCGGGGAGTCCCATACCGACGTGGGTCATAGTCGCGCCGGCGTCGACTGAAGCAGAACCAGCGAAGATTTGTCCGCGAAGCTGGATGCCAGACCCTACCGTGACCTTGCAGGGGGTATAGATCATGGTCGAAATGTTCGCCAGTGGCGCGAAGGTGAACCCGCCGTCGACGTTGAAACCCCACCCGGTAGGGCAGGCCGCAGGAATATGGTCTTTGACCGCGTCGGGGGTAATCAGCCACAGCTTGTGGGCGGCAGTCGAGGTGAATCCGCCGCTGCCAGTGAGGTTGAACTTTTTCGACACGAGCACGAGATCATTGCGGAGAGGGAGCTTGTCGCTGCCACCGATGGTGAGGCCGTTGGTGCAGTTCATCGCGTTGATGATGCCTTTGCCGCCGGCGAGGCTGATGCTGGCCGCTTGAAGGGCGTTCCAGTCACAAGTGCCGCTCATCGTCACTACTGCGAACCCGTCCCAGTCAGTCGCGACGAAGTCGAAATCCACCCAGTCAGGAACAAACGGGGCAGCGATAGCGACCGGCCCGGCGGCCGGACGGGCCGGCGCCGCCGGCCCAGCACCGGGGCCGGTAGGGACGATGGTCACCCCGCCGCGCGCGCCGCCCGCACCGTTCTTCGCCTTCGCCCTGATGGAACCATCGATTTGGTACGAGGCATCATCGATGATGGTGAAGGTGTCTGATGCCCACGCGCTGCCTTTGATATTGCCGCCCGCTGAGTTAATTGTCTTGGCTGTCACGTTGCCAGCAATGTCTTGGCCGTAGCTCGCCACCACGCTACCTGTCGCCCACGCGCTACCTGCCATCTTCCCGCCGCCAGAGAAGGTGATATTTCCGCCACTGATGACATTCCGGGACATTTCAATCGAGATTGACGTGTTGCCGGTAGCCCAGACGCTGCCTGAAACCGAACCGTTATTGACCGCGAGGGTTCCGTTTGCCGTTATGTTGCCGACGATGTTCGCCGAGGTGGACACGCTGCCGGTGGACCAGATGCTGCCGCCGACGCTTCCGCCTCCTATTGATATCGGACCGGAGATAACACTGCCGGTGATGGTGGCGGTGCCAAACGTGGTTGTTCCTGGCGACCAGACGTTGCCCCCCACCTTGCCGTTTTCAATAGTGACAGCGGCAGCCGTCACATTGCCACTAACGGCGACCCCGCCCCGTATCGTCACGGTTCCGGAGGCCCACACATTGCCGGTCACGTTGCACGACCCGTCGAGAACCAAGTTGCCACCCGCGACGACGAGGTCGCCTTCCATTCCAGCCGCACCGCTGCAAGAGACATTTCCGGTCTTCACGAAGACGTTCGGGCTCGTGGCGTCGCCGGCCACAAGCCTGCCGGCGCCACCGAATCCGTTTGACGAGTAGGAGTACAGCGCCGGCCCGGTGGGCGTGATCGTCACCGGTGCAGCTGACGCTGAGAATACGGCCTCGACTGAGCTCGAGTTGTTGCCCGACTGGCCAGCCACGGCCGATGCCTGCGCAACTCCGGACGACAGCACTCGAACACGCTCGGCGGAGCTGAGCGGACATCCTTGCACCCACCCTGATCCCTGGGGGCGCCAGATTGACGCTGAATAGCTCGGCACCGCTCCGGGCGCACTGACGTAGGTCCCTCCGGTCGACGAACAGGTCCCTTTCATCAGACTCGCCTTAGCGACAGCGAGCCCGGCATCCGCCGATGCCTGAGATTGCACGCCGGCCTTCGTTGCCGACGTGTACCCCATTCCGCTAGTCACGGACGTCATGATGAGTGCGCTCAGAATGAGGCCCACAGCCATCACGCCAATGACCGCGGCGAGAGCGGAGCCCTCCTCGCCGTCGTGCCGCTGGTTCAGTCGGTTAGCGAAAAGCATGTGCCGCTCTCCCAAACTTCCGCGCGGCTGCTAGCCGAGCTACTGACCGCGACCGGGGGCTTGCCGACCCCGCCGACGGTGGTAGAGGCGATCGAAACGGTCGGCTGGCTTCCCGAGAAAATCGTAGACCCTGAGGTCGGCGTGACGCGGTCGCTCAGTAGTGTCCAGCCGGCAAGGGCACTGGCCGAAGGAGCGACGATCGAGCTGGTGCCCGACGCTGCCGGCGTCACCTCCGTGTAGCGCACGGTGCCGAGCGATTGCGAGAAATACCAGGCGGCGCACCTCCAAGTTATCGCCGCGGTCGACCCGCGCACGACTCTAGCTACGAGCATCTGGTCAGCGCCGTAGTTCACCGACTGGATCTCGAATGCCGACGAGTTGCGGATGCCGGATTCTACCGAGTCCGACGTCGCCTGAGCGCTCGTGGATGCTGATGTGACGGCGCGTACTGTCGACTCCGCCCGGAGCGAGTTGACTAGCAGCCCGCCGACTATGGAGATGACGACAACGAGGAGAAGAGAGTAGACGAGGAGCTCGATGAGAGTGAACCCCTCTTCATCCGGAGCTTGCGCGGGACGGTCCATATTCATGCCCCGCTGAGGAATACGAGGGTGCTGGCCGTCGACAATACGGCTCCGGTATCGAGACGGGTCACCTTGATGACCACCGAGACGGTGCCCGGATAGGCGGATGCCGCCGGACACGCGCCGACCGTGCGTGTCGCCTGCAGGCGGACGCCCCGAGTGTCTTGCTCCTCGGGAATGAGCTGAGCCTGGTAGGTCTGGATGCCCGAACAAGTGGCGATCGCGCGCGCGGCCTCGATCTGGCGATTGACCAACTGTGTGGCGGTCGCATTTGTCGCGTTGATTGCCGACTGCTTCAGCCCCTGCACAAGAACCGGGAGAAAAGCGACCGCTAATAGTGCAAGTAGGAAAAGAGCTACGACGATCTCGACTAGACCCATACCGTCGTCTGTGCGAACGGCATGCGCCGCTGTTGGTGACCTCGACACTCTTTCTACCTCCCGACGCGCTTGTTGTTCGTGCCGAACTGCCTGTGGGGCGCCACGCTAGTGACACCCCACAGGTTCCGATCGCGAAGGATCAAATAGATGCGTTACGGGCAGACGCCGAGGGTGGCGCCACCGGTCGAGTCGATGCGGTAAGTCGGCGTTCCGCTTGAGCCGGACTTTCCTTGGATGCAGAAGGCGGCACCACCGGTCTTGATGATGGTGTCGGCGGTTCCGGTGCTGGCGGTGTAACCGAACGAGCCGAGTGCCGTAACCGTTGCGGCCTGAGTCGCGGTCGCAGCCGGGTAGGTGCCGTTGTTCGCCGTCGCAGCGGAGATCATCGCGATCTTTGCGTTGCCCAGGTCCGACTTGATAGCGGCGTCCTTGGCTTGATCCTGCTGGCCGAGGAAGATCGGGATCGCGATCGCTGAGAGGATTCCGATGATGAGAACGACGACGAGCAGCTCGATGAGCGTGAAGCCCTTCTCGTTTTCCTCGCGCTTGACGCGGCTGGCCTCGAGGGCCTCGTTGATACGAACGAACATGATTAACTTCCTGTCAGAGTGATTGTGCGGACAGGTGGCCCCCGTGTGAATCTGACCCCCACGACAATGTTCGTCGAGCCGTCCCCAAGCGGCTATCCCTCGAAGGGGGGTTCTTCGCGATCACTGTACCCCAGAACGAGGGTGGTGAGAGCGGTTCGCTACTTGATCTGATCAAAGATTGTGAACACCGGAAGGTACAACGCTACGATCATCCCGCCGATAACGACACCGATAAAGGCGATCATCAGCGGCTCTATCAGCGACGTGAGGGCCTTCGTCGTCGACTCGACCTCCGCCTCGTAGAACTCCGCGATCTTGTTCAGCATGACCTCCATCGACCCCGAGTCCTCGCCCACCGCGATCATCTGCACAACCATGCTGGGGAATACGGGCTGCTCCGCCAAGGGACCAGCGACACTCTTGCCCTGGCGGACGGACTCCTGCACCTTTTTGAGCGCCTCTTCGACCACGTAGCTGCCCGACGTCTCACCGACGATGGAGAGCGCCTGCAGAATGGGCACGCCGGCTCCCATCATGGTGGCGAAGTTTCGCGAGAACCGCGCGACGGCGACTTTCGTGAAGAGGGCACCGAAGACCGGCAGCTTGAGTTTCACGGGGTCGACTACCGACCGCACTCGGGCGGTGTGCTTATTGGCGCGCCACCAGATGGTGAAGGCAACGCCGCCAATGACCAGCGCAGGGGCGAGCCACACCATCGCCTTGGAAAGCACCACAAGCACCTGCGTGGGCAGGGGAAGAGCGCCACCCATGTCGGCAAACATATTCTCGAAGATCGGGACGATGAAGAGCAACATTCCGATTACGGCGACCACGGCCATAATGAGCACGATGACCGGGTAGGTGAGCGCTGACTTGATCGTGTCGCGCAACTTAACGTCGGCTTCGAGGTTGTCTGCAGCATTGTTGAGCGAAAGGTCCAGGAATCCGCCCGTTTCGCCCGCTCGGATCAGGTGGATCATCAGTGGAGGGAAGACTGTCGGGTGTTTCATAAACGCCTCGGACAGGGCGGCTCCGCCCTCGACTTCGCCGCAAATAAGGCGGAGCACCCGCGCCAGCTCTTTGTTCTCGGTCTGGTCCGCGAGAATGGTGAGCGTTCGGATGAGGGAGAGCCCAGCCCCGATCATTGTTGCCATTTGACGGCTCATGACCGCGAGGTCTTTCTGCCCTACGTGCTTTCCAAAGCCGCCGAAGGTGATCTCCCGGCTCAGGCCCGTGCCCGTACCGGCCTCGCTGACCGAAATGGGCGATATACCCATCATTTTCAGCTTGGAGACGACTGCGGCCTCGGATGTCGCGTCGACGCGACCCTTGACCAGCTTGCCCGCCTCATCACGGGCGGAATATGCGAATGCTTTGGTGACCGCCACTATGCCCTCGGAGGGTAGTGAGCGTCGCCGAAGTCATTGCCACCCATGGACGCGGACGCTTCAGACCCGCCCATCCGTTGGATGAGCTGCTTGAGGTCTTCCAAGTCGTGGGCTTTCTCGTGGGCCGCAGCGTGGCTGATTTCACCCGCATTCACCAGATCGGCGAGGTGCTGGTCGAGTGTGTGCATACCCGCGTCCCGACCGGCCTGCATGGCGGAGTGGATTTGGTAGGTCTTGCCCTCGCGGATCAGGTTTGAAATAGCCGGGGTAGTGATCATCACTTCCGTCGCAACGGCGCGTCCACCCCCGCGAAGCTTCTTTACGAGCGTCTGACAGACGACACCCTGAAGCGTCGCGGCTAGCTGGGCGCGCACCTGCCCCTGCTGGTGTGGCGGGAACACGTCGATTACACGGTCCACCGTTTGAGCCGCGTCCTGTGTGTGCAAGGTCGCGAACACGAGGTGACCCGTTTCCGCCGCTGTCAGGGCCACTGAGATCGTCTCGAGGTCTCGGAGCTCGCCGATAAGGATCACGTCCGGGTCCTGACGCAGCACGTGCTTCAGCGCGTTGTTGAAGCTGTGGGTATCGTGACCGACCTCACGCTGGTTCACGAGAGACTTCTTGTTCTGATGCATGAACTCGATAGGGTCTTCCACCGTGACGATATGGTCGGCGCGCGTGGAGTTGACCAAGTCGATGAGCGCGGCGAGGGTCGTGGATTTGCCCGATCCCGTTGGCCCAGTGACCAGGACCAAGCCTCGGGGCAACTGGGCGAACTTGCCGATCTTCTCGGGGATTCCGAGCGCCGCGAGCTGTTTGATCTCGGTGGGGATGAGCCTGAATGCCGCACCAAGTGCGCCACGCTGCTGGTAGATATTAACGCGGAATCTAGATTCCGCCGACAGCGTGTAGGCGAAGTCGAGCTCGAGCTCATTCTCGAACTGGTCGCGGTGCTGAGCCGACATGATGCTGTGCAACGCAGACGTTGTCTTCTCGACATCCCACGCGTCAAATCCGGGCATTGCCTGAAGTCCGCCATCGATGCGCACCAGCGGCACTGCTCCGACGCTGACGTGAAGGTCAGACCCCCCGAGGCTCACCACAATGTTGAGAGCGGCGATCAGATCGGGGTCGGTGCCCACCTGCCCTTGGCCGAGATTTAGGATTTCGCCCGGTTCGGTCTCCTTCGTTTGAAGTTCCGGACCCTCGACGCCGAACGTAAACCCGGGCAAGTCCACGGGCGGTTGCGGCCAGACGGCCGCCGCCAATGCTGCGGCCTCTGCCTCTTCGCGCATCCGCTCGGCGCGACGGCTGGCACGTTCGCCGCCGTGGACCGGCGCGATCGGCGGCACGACCTGAGCTTCGAATGAAGCGGTCTCCGGAGGCGACACGGGCGGCGCTGGGGTGGCCTCGTAGTGGGGCGATGCGGCGGTCTCGGGGGCCGGTGCGTCCCAGACGGGAGCCACTACCGGCGGGGCGTCGAAGGCCGTGAGATCGAACGGGGGCGCGTCGAACGCGCCCGAGTCGAAGGTGGGGATCGAGTCATCCGGCGGGGAATTGAACGCGGACGCGTCGAACGAAGTAGGCGCCGCGAAGGCGGACGGGTCGAAACCGGCGTCGTACGCCGGCGCGGAGTACGCCGACGGGTCGAACCCGGTGTCGAAAGACGTCTGCGCGGGATCGAACGCCGGGGTGGGGGCGGGCGCATCCGGGGCCTGGTAGGTAGCGCGGCCCTCCGGCTGGTAGCTGCCGGGGGGCGGGAACGCGGCCGGATCGAACGGCGGCGGGAAGGCCGACGGGTCGAAGGGCGGCGGGAACGCCGACGATGGAGGCGGCGGCGCGGAAGTGTACGCGGGCACGCCGCTGGGCGGCGGAGCGTTGAGGTAGGAGGGCGGCGGCGGAAGCTGGGGCTCGTCGTCAGGAACGTTATAGGGGGTCATACAACCACTCTCATGATCTCTTCGACGGAGGTGAGGCCCATCTGGATCTTCGCCCAGCCGTCCCACCGCAGGGGGATGAGCCCCTGCTCTCTGGCTACCTTGCCGATCTCGGCGCTCGAGGCGCGCGTCACGGCGAGTCGTTCGATCTGCTCGGTGACCATCATCACCTCGTGCAGGCCGATGCGGCCGCGGTATCCGGTGTTCGAGCAGTTTGCACAGCCGACCGGGCGGTACAGCGTGGGCGGCGGACGGTTGGGGTCGAACGCGAAGCGCAGAGCGGCGAGCTGTTCCGGGTCGTGCTGGTACGGCTGCTTGCAGCGGTCGCAGAGCCGGCGGGCGAGACGCTGGGCCACGACGCAGTCGAGCGCGGAGCCGACGAGGAACGGCTCGATGTCCATCTCGGTGAGACGGGTGATCGCGCTCGGGGCGTCGTTGGTGTGCAGCGTGGAGAGCACGAGGTGGCCGGTGAGGCTCGCCTCGATCGCGATCTGTGCGGTCTCGTGGTCGCGGATCTCACCGATGAGCACGACGTCGGGGTCGGAACGCAGGATCGAGCGCAGCGCCGACGCGAACGTGAGGCCGGCCTTGGCGTTCACCTGCACCTGGTTGATGCCCGGCATGCGGTACTCGACCGGGTCTTCGACGGTGATCACGTTGATCTCGGGGCGGGCGACAGCGCCGAGGGTCGTGTACAGGGTGGTCGACTTGCCAGAGCCGGTGGGGCCCGTCACCAGGATCATCCCGTAGGGCTTCGTGTACGACGACTTGTAGGCCGCGAAGTTGCGCGGCAGCAGCGCGAGGTTGTCCATCGACACGGTCGTCGACGACGTGTCGAGGATTCGCATAACGACCTTCTCGCCCCAGACGGTGGGGAGGGTCGCGACGCGAAGGTCGATCTTGCGACCGCCGTGGGTGACCGACATGCGGCCGTCCTGAGGCTTGCGACGCTCGGCGATGTCGATCTCGCTCATGATCTTGAGGCGGCTGATCACGCCGTTCTGGATCGCCTTCGGGGCGGGCTGCATCTGGTGCAGCACGCCGTCGATGCGATAGCGCACGTGCACCTCGCGCTCGCCCGGCTCGATGTGGATGTCGGACGCCTTGTCTTGGATCGCCTGGCTGATGAGCAGATTCACGAACCGCACGATCGGGGCGTCGTCTTCACCCGGCTCGTTCTCGCCCGCCATCACGACGTCGGTCGAGCTCTCCTCTTCGAGCGCGCTGGTCAGGTCGCTGAGCTCGCCGTCCGCACGGTGGTAGCGGTCGATCGCCTGGCGGATGTCGCTCGGCGACGCCACGACGGGCCGGATCTGCATGCGCGCCGCGGCCCGCACATCGTCGATCGCGAACACGTCGCCCGGGTCGACCATTGCGAGGGTCAGGATGTCACCCACGATGCCGACCGGAAGCACGTGGTATCGGCGGCACATCGCAGCGGGGACGAGGGAGACGGCCGTGCGGTCGACCGGGTATTCGTCGAGCTCTACAAACGGGAGCTCCGCTTGGGCGGCTCGGGCCGAGGCCAGCTGCACCTCGGTGACCAGGCCCTTGTCGACGAGCGCACGAACGGCGTCTTCGTCTTCGCCCCAGGCTCCCGAGATGGAGTCGAGGTTCTCGATGGGAACTACGCCGCGCAGAATCAGAATCTCAGTGAGGGTTGCCATTGCATCTCCTCACAAAGCATTAGCGACGCCGTCGGCCCCGAGGCGGCGTCGTGAGAACAGGATGCAACCGTAACCTTTCGAACTAGGCATAGCCATACCCCTTAGCGGGGGTCGCCCGGATTCACGGTTAAACGCCGACGGGCTCCCCACCGTGAGGTGAGGAGCCCGTTTTCCCTTCGACAAGCTCAGGGAGCGGTCAGTACTTGAGCGAGCGGTTGCTGCTTAGTTGTACGTACCGGGCGTGTAGTCGTCAGACGAGAACGTGTCGAAATCGACAAAGCTCAGGTCTGCTTCGCTGAACACCGAGTCATCCGTGAAGATGCGGTTCGGGTAGCGCTCGGCCTTGGCTTCTTCCGTCGCCTCGACAGACACATCGCGGTAGCGCGGGAGACCCGTGCCGGCCGGGATGAGCTTTCCGATGATGACGT
>NZ_JBKKAD010000199.1:0-6742 GCF_046714715.1 Conyzicola sp.
TCTCCCTCGTGGGCGACGGAATCCCGCAGCGACGCGGCACCTCTTACGACGCCCCTCGACTGCAAAGGATCCGCCATGACCGAAGTCATCAGCCCCTCCTCGCCGCGTGCCCACGCCCTCACCAAAGACGAAAACGGCCTGCCCGTATTCGTGAAGCCGGAGAAGCCGGCGCGCGCCGCCTCCACGCTGCGCCCGGAGATCCAGGCGCTGCGTGCCGTCGCCGTGCTCGTCGTCGTGGTCTACCACCTGTGGCCGAAGACGCTCACCGGAGGATTCGTCGGCGTCGACGTGTTCTTCGTCATCTCCGGATTCCTCATCACCGCGCACCTGATGCGCGAGGCCGACCGCACCGGCCGCATCTCGCTGCCAAAATTCTGGGCCAAGCGCATCCGACGGCTGCTGCCCGCGTCGCTCACCGTTCTCGCCGCCTCGGCGATCGGCGTCTACCTGCTCGTGCCGCAGATGTACTGGATGCAGTTCTTCAAAGAGATCGCCGCGAGCGCGCTCTACGTGCAGAACTGGGCGCTCGCGTCGAGCAGCATCGACTACCTCGCCGCCGAGAACGTGGCGTCGCCGGTTCAGCACTTCTGGTCGCTCTCGGTCGAAGAGCAGTTCTACCTCGCCTGGCCGATTCTGATCGGCCTCGTCGTGCTGTTCGCGCAGCGGATGAGCGTTCGCGCCCGTCGGTCGCTCGTGTTCGTGGCACTGGCCGTCGTAGCCGCAGCCTCCCTGTACTTCTCGGTGACGTACACGGCGACGAACCCGGGCGAGGCCTACTTCGCCACGACCACCCGGGCGTGGGAGTTCGCGGCCGGCGGCCTGCTCGCGGTGGTCGGCACGGCCATCACGGCCTCGCACGGCGTGCGCACCCTCGTGGCCTACGCGGGCTGGGCGGGGATCGCCTACGCGGTGATCACCTACTCCGGCCAGACCGCCTTCCCGGGTTCGGCCGCGCTGCTGCCCGTTCTCGCCACGGTCGCCGTGATCTGGGCGGGCGACCCCGACTCGGCGGTCTCGCCGAACAAGCTCATGGGCACCCGCCCGGTGCAGTTCATCGGCGGCATCTCCTACTCGGTCTACCTCTGGCACTGGCCGCTCATCGTGTTCGCCACCATCGTCTTCACAGACGTGCAGATCGCGACCAAGATCGCGATCATCCTCGCGTCTATCGGACTGGCGTGGCTGACCACCGTGTTGATCGAGAACCCGGCCAGGGACTGGAAGGGTCTCGTGCGCCGCCGCCCGCGCTGGACACTGCTCGCCATGGTCGTCGCCGTGCTGCTGGTGGCCGTGCCGACCGGCGCCGCGTCGTGGGCCATGTCGCAGCAGGCCACCGCCGACACCGCGCGCGCGGCCACCGCCGTGGCATCCGCCGAAGAGTGCTTCGGTGCGTCCGAGTTCGCCGTGCCCGAGGGCGCGTGCGACGCGGTCGAGCACGAGACTCTCACGCCGCAGCCCTCGTTCGCACTGGAGGACGAGGCCGAGGTGTACGACAACGGCTGCTACGCCGACCTGGTGACGCCCGACCTCAACACCTGTGTGGTGGGGGACGCGGCATCCGAGGTCAACGTCGCCCTCATCGGCGACTCGCACGCCGCCTCCTGGTACCCGGCCATGAAGGCCATCGCCGAAGACAACGACTGGGCTCTCTCGCCGTACATGAAGTCGTCGTGCCCGATGTCGGCGGCGACCAAGCAGGACGACGAGGCAGACATCGAGCGGTCCTGCGCCGCCTGGAACGACACGCTGGCCGAGACGCTCACCAGCCAGCAGCAGCCGCTCGACCTGGTCGTGCTCGCTCACAGCGCGGCCGGCGACAAGTACGGATCGGACAGCGAGACGGTCGAGGGCTTCCGCGCGGCATGGGCACCCCTCGTGGAGCAGGGCACGCAGGTCGTCGTCATCCGTGACATCCCGCAGATGACCGCGGGCACGAACCTCTGCATCGCGGAGACCTCGGGCGAAGACCGGGCCTGCGACCGCCCCGAGAACGAGGCCCTCGTGGACGACCTGATGGTCGAGGCCGCCACGGACCAGCCGGGCGTCACCGTGATCGACATGAACGACTTCTTCTGCCGCGACGGTTCGTGCAGCCCGGTGATCGGCGGCGTGGTCGGCTACCGCGACAGCCACCACATCACGGCAACCTATTCGGCGACGCTCGCGCCCTACCTGAACGAGCGGATCGAGGCGGCCGTTCCCGCCGTGGCAGGTACGGCCGCGCCGAAGTAGCTGGCGGCCTCAGCGCGCTGGCAGCCTCAGCGCGCTGGCGGCCTCAGCCGACGAGGCCCTCCTCGCGGGCGAGGATCGCGGCCTGCAGGCGTGAGTCGCAACCGAGCTTGCCGAGCATCCGCGAGACGTGGGTCTTGGCGGTCGCGACCGAGATGGCGAGCCGGTCGGCGATCTGCCGGTTGGAGAGGCCCTCCGCGACGAGGGCGAGGATGTCGAGCTCGCGCGCCGTCAACACCGCGAGGCGCGCGCTCGCCTCGGCGGGCGCAGCCCGGTCGCGGTCGAGCCGCACGTACTGGTCGAGGATGCGGCGGGTGACCTCCGGCGCGAGAACGGACTCCCCGGCGGCCAGCCGGCGAACAGCGTCGACGAGTGCCGACGGCTCGACGGTCTTGAGCAGGAAGCCGCCCGCGCCCGCCCGCAGCGCGCCGAACACGTAGTCGTCGAGGTCGAACGTGGTGAGCACGAGCACCGCGCCGTGGCCCGCCGCCACGATCTGCCGGGTCGCCGCGATTCCGTCGACCCCGGGCATCCGAATGTCCATCAGAACCACGTCGGGTGCGAGCGCGGCCGCCTGCCGCACGGCCGTCGCTCCGTCGCCGGCCTCGCCGACGACGTCGATGCCCGCCGCCTCGAGAATGAGCCGCAGCCCCACCCGGATCGCCCCGTGGTCGTCGGCGATGAGCACGCGCACGGCGTTCACGAGGTCGCACCCGGCAGTCGGGCCTCGACGACCCACTCCGCGTCGGTCGATTCGACCGACAGTTCGCCGCCGACGGCTCGCGCGCGTTCCGCCATGGTCAGCAGGCCGACGCCGCCGGATGACGCGGCCTCCGCCGCCCGCCGGGTGCGCGTCGACCGCACGACGAGGTGCAGCCCGCCGTCGTCTCCCGTGGCCAGCCGAACCTTCACCTCGCTGCCGGGCGCGTGCTGCACGGCGTTGATCACCGCCTCCTGGGCGATGCGGAAGGCGGCGTGCTCGGTGGCGGACGGCACCGTCGCCCCGGCGGCGCGATCGTCGACGAGCTGCGCCTTTACGCCCATTCCGCCCGCGCGACCCAGCAGCGCGGGCAGGTCGCCGAGGGTCGCGGTGGCGGGCGTCGCCGAGTCGCGCTCGGGCGTCGCCGAGTCGCGCAGCAGGGTGATCATCGACCGCATGTCGGCGTGGGCGGCGAGCGCCGACTCGCGGATCGCTTCGAGCGCCGCCCTGTCGCGCGCGGCGTCGGGCGGGGTGGCGAGCGCGGCGCCCGACCGGATGGCGATCGCCGACATGTGCGACGCGACGAGGTCGTGCAGGTCGCGGGCCATCGCGGTGCGTTCCTCGCCGACGGCGCGCTCGCGGGAGAGGTCGTGGATGCGACCGAGGTCGGCGGTGCGCTGGGCCGCGAGGTCGAGCAGCTCGTTGCGCTTGCGCACGTCGGACGCCCACCAGAGCGGGGTGGCGAGCAGGGCGAACAGCTGCACCGCGACGAACAGGGCGATGCGCAGGTCGGCCCCGGCCGCCAGCACGGCGATAGCCGGGCCTCCGACGGCGACGGCCGCGGCGAACGCGAGCACGCGGCGCAGTCGGGGCGAGGCCGTCAGGGCCACCGCGTACAGAACGTCGTAGAAAGCGAGGAGCGTGCCCAGGCTGCTGCCGAGGTAGAGGTCGGCGAGCAGGGCCGCCGTGGCGATGCCGAGCGCGAGACGCGGGGTGCGGCGTTTGATGAGCATGGCCGCGCAGGCGACGGCGAGCGGGAGGAGGAACCACCAGTCGGAGTCAGGCGAGCCGGAGCCCACGAAGCCGCCGTTCCACAGGTGGGTGAACCCGATCGCGACGAGGGCGACGCCGACCGCGAAGGTGACGGCGGCGACCGCGGGCGCCGGCCAGGGCCTGCGGGCGGCGGTCGGCGTGGTGGTCACGCCCCTATCCCAGCACAGTCGGGGCCGCGGGGGCGTACGCCGAAGGGTGTACACGTCGGCGGCGGATAGCCCGGGTGGCCGATGGGCCGCGCGGTCCGCGCTTTCTATCGTGGTGATATGACCCTCGCACTGGCCGGCATCCTCGTCGTTCTCGCCCTGATCGACTCGACGAGTATCGGCACGCTCGTAATACCTCTCTGGCTGCTTGCGACGCCGGGCCGGCTGCGGCCCGACCGGGTGCTGCTCTTTCTCGCGACCGTTGTGCTGTTCTACTTCGCCGTCGGGTTGGCGATCCTCTGGGGCGCGGGGTGGGCCTTCGAGTCGATCGCCGCCGCCGTCGACTCGCCGATCGGCGCGATCCTGCTGCTCGTGGCCGGTGCAGCGCTCGTCGTCTGGAGCTTCGTGCTCGAGCGTCAGGCGAAGCGGCAGAAGGCCGAGGGCGTCGCCGTGCCCGGCCGGGTGCGGCGCTGGAGGGAACGCGCGGTCGGCGGCGACGGGGGAGCGGGCGCGCTGATCGCCCTTGCCCTCACCGCGACCACGATCGAGCTGGGAAGCATGCTGCCCTACCTCGGCGCCATCGGATCGATCACGGCGAGCGGCATCGAGTGGCCCCTGTCGGCCGCCGTGCTCGCGGGCTACTGCCTCGTGATGGTGCTGCCCGCGATCGGCCTGCTCGTCGCCCGCGTCGTCGCGGCCGGGCGCATCGAGCCGGTGCTCTCGCGGCTCGAGTCGTGGCTCACCCGCAGCGCGGGCGCGACGCTCTCCTGGGTCGTCGGCATCCTCGGTGTGCTGCTCGTGCTGCGGGCCTTCGACGGCGGGGTGGCAGATCTGCTGCCCTGACGGGTGACGCCTCGCCGCGGCATCCGTTCTGCCGCACAGCCCAGAAAAGGGTTGACTATCTTCGTTTGCTTGGTATTCTTCTTGTGTTGTCGTGAATAACCACATAAACACAGACAATCCCAACCATCAGCGGAGATGACATGTACGCAACGGAGCGCCAGGAGAGCATCGCTCTCGCCCTCGAGGCCGCCGGCCGGGTGTCGGTCTCCCAGCTCGCCGCCGATTTCGACGTCACCGCCGAGACCGTGCGTCGCGACCTCGACGCGCTCGAGTTCGCCGGCATCCTGCGCCGCGTGCACGGCGGGGCGGTCGCCGCATCGCGCGGCAGCGTCACCGAGGTGGCCATCGGCGAACGCCGTTCGGAACGTCACGCAGCGAAGAGCGCCATCGTCGACGCGGCGATGCGGATGCTGCCGCCAACCTTCCGCGGATCGGTGCTGCTCGACGCCGGAACGACCACCGCGCTGCTCGCCGAGCGCATTGCGGCGTGGTCGCCGTCGAACGGTCACCAGCTCACCGTGATCACGAACTCCATGCAGAACCTCGTCGCGCTCGACAAGAACCCGCACCTCGACCTGCACCTGGTCGGCGGCCGCCTGCGCGGGCTTACGGGCGCTCTCGTCGGCACCTCGACGGTCGCGCAGCTCGAAGCCCTGCGCCCCGACATCGCGTTTCTCGGCACGAACGGCATCAGCGCCGGCTTCGGCCTCAGCACCCCCGACGAGCTGGAGGGCGCGGTGAAGAGCGCGATGGTGAAGAGCGCCCGCCGCGCCGTCGTGCTCGCCGACGGCGCCAAGCTCGACCAGGAGGCGCTCGTGCGGTTCGCGGCGCTCGACGAGATCGACACCCTCGTGACCGACGAGGTGCCCGGCCCCGAACTGCTCGAGGCGCTCACGCTCGCCGATGTGGAGGTGCTCTACGCATGATCGTCACCATCACCGTGAACCCGTCGCTCGACCGCACGGTCGAGCTGGCCTCGGCCCTCGAGCGCGGCGAGGTGCAGCGTGCCGCCGCCGCGCACCAGGAGCCGGGCGGCAAGGGCATCAACGTGACCCGCGCGCTCGTCGCCGCCGGCCTCGCCACCGTCGCCGTGTTCCCGGGCGCGGAGTCCGACCCGATGGTCACCGCGATGCGCGCGTCCCGGCTTCCGTTCGACAACGTGCCGATCACGGGTGCCGTGCGCTCCAATGTGACGCTCACCGAACCCGACGGCACCACGACCAAGATCAACGAGCCCGGCCCCGCGCTGAGCGAGCACGAGCTTGACGAGCTCACCGAGCGCGTGGTGCGGGCCGCCGAGGGCGCGGCGTGGCTCGTGATCTCCGGGTCCCTCCCGCCGAGCATCGACCAGGGCTACTACGTGCGGCTCGTCGAGCGGGTGTCGTCGCTCGCGACGCCGCCGCGCATCGCCGTCGACTCGTCGGGCGAACCGCTGCGCCGGCTGCTTCAGAGCGGCCTCGGCGTCGACCTGATCAAGCCGAACGCCGAGGAGCTCGCCGAGCTCACCGGCACGGGCAGCGGCGAGGCGTTCGAGCAGCACCCCGACCAGGCGGCTTCGGCGGCCGAGCTGCTGCTCGACCGCGGCGTGGGTGCGGCCCTCGTGACCCTCGGCAGCCGGGGCGCCGCGCTCGTCACGCGCGACGCCACCTGGTTCGCCGACGCCCCCGCGATCGAGGCGCGCAGCACCGGCGGCGGGGGCGACTCGTCGCTCGCCGGCTACCTGCTGGCCGACGCGGCGGGCCTCGAATCAGACGACTGCCTGGCGCAGGCC
>NZ_JBKKAD010000200.1:0-16643 GCF_046714715.1 Conyzicola sp.
GGCATCGAGAGCGCGCTCAACGACTACCTCAGCGGCACCTCGAACGCCCAGTTCTTCGACCAGATCAACGCCATCTTCACCGGGCAGACCCCCAAGGGCGACGCCGTCGAGCTGACCATCGACCCGACTCTGCAGCAGGTGGCGTGGGACGCGCTCGGGGCGAACTCGGGATCCGTCGTGGCCCTCAACCCGAAGACCGGCGCGATCATGGCGATGGTGTCGAAGGCTTCCTTCGACCCCAACCTGCTCGCCGTGCACGACACCAACCAGGTGCTCGAGGCCTACGGCGCGCTCATCAACGACCCGGCCGACCCGCTCGCCAACCGCGCGATCGCCGGCGACATGTACACGCCCGGTTCCGTGTTCAAGCTCGTGGTGGCCGCGGCCGCCATCGACAGCGGTCGATTCACGGCCGACTCCGAGTTCCCGAACCCCGGCTCGCTGACACTGCCCGGCACGAGTTCGGTCATCACCAACTCCGAGGGCGGCTCCTGCGGCGGCGGCGCGACCGTCTCGATCGCGACGGCCCTGCGATTCTCGTGCAACATCCCGTTCGCCGAGCTCGGATTGGAGCTCGGCTACGACGCCGTCTCCGCCAAGGCGAAGGAATTCGGTTTCGAGGCAAGCCTCGACATACCGATGAGCACGACGCCCAGCGTCTACCCGCAGACCGAGAGCGACGCCCAGCAGATGCTGTCGTCGTTCGGTCAGGCGAGCGTGCGAGTCACACCTCTGCAGATCGCCATGGTCTCCGCCGCGATCGCCAACGACGGCATGCTCATGCAGCCGACTCTCGTCGAGAGCGTCCTGGCGTCTGACCTCACGGTCAGGGAGCAGTTGCAGCCCACCGTCTACAACACACCGATGACAACCGAAACGGCGGAAACATTGACCCAGATGATGATCAGTGCGGTATCCAGCGGTGGCGGCGGTAATGCGAGAATTAGCGGAGTCAACGTGGCGGGCAAGACAGGTACGGCAGAGAACGGCGACGGCGATCCGTACACTCTCTGGTTCACCGGTTTTGCTCCAGCGGAAGATCCACAGGTCGTCGTCGCCGTGGTGGTCGAAAACGGTGGTGGCCTCGGCCAGTCCGGATTCGGCAACACGGTCGCAGCTCCAATCGCAAAGAAAGTACTAGAGGCGGTGCTAAACAAATGAGACCCACCAGTGGCCTCACTTTCGGGGGCAGATACCAACTGTCCAGTCGCGTAGCGATTGGCGGGATGGGCGAAGTCTGGCAGGCAACCGACCTGGTGATCGGGCGCACCGTCGCGATCAAGATCCTTAAAGACGAGTACCTCGGCGATCCGGGCTTCCTCGAGCGCTTCCGCGCCGAGGCACGCCACGCGGCCCTCGTGAACCACGAGGGCATCGCCAACGTCTTCGACTACGGCGAGGAAGAGGGCAGCGCCTACCTCGTGATGGAACTCGTTCCGGGCGAGGCGCTCAGCGCGATCCTCGAGCGCGAGCGTGTGCTCTCGACCGACCGTGTGCTCGACATCGTGGCCCAGACGGCGAACGCGCTCTCCGCCGCGCACGCCGCCGGCCTCGTGCACCGCGACATCAAGCCGGGCAACCTGCTGATCACCCCTGACGGCCGCGTCAAGATCACCGACTTCGGCATCGCCCGCATCGCCGACCAGGTGCCGCTCACGGCCACCGGCCAGGTCATGGGCACCGTGCAGTACCTCTCGCCCGAACAGGCGAGCGGCCGCTCGGCGTCGCCCACCACCGACATCTACTCTCTCGGTATCGTCGCCTACGAGGCCCTCGCCGGCCGTCGCCCCTTCACGGGCGAGTCGCAGGTGGCCATCGCCATGGCGCAGATCAACGAGACGCCGCCCGAACTGCCGGTCACCATCTCGGAGCCCGTGCGCAACCTGGTCTACGCGTGTATCGCGAAGAACCCGGCCGACCGCCCGGCGAGTGCGGCGCACCTCGCCCGCGCCGCGCAGGCCCTGCGACGCGGTGACGTGTCGGCCGCCGCCGAAGCAGTGCCCGGTATTCTCGGCGCGGGTTCGCTCGCCGCCACGGCCGGCGCCAACTACGGCCAGAACGACGCGACGACCCGGTTGCTGACGGCCGAGGAGTCCGTTACGACCACGGCCCAGGTTCCCGCGCAGGAAGAGAAGCGCAATCCGTGGATGTGGCCGCTCATCGCCATCGTCTCGGTGCTCGCGGTCATCCTCGTCATCGTCATCGTCATGCTCCTGGCCAACCCCGCCGAGGAAGAGCCGAAGCCGTCGAACACCGCGACGAGCTCCACGCCGTCGAGCACGCCGACGCCCTCGGTCACGCCGAGTGCCACCCCGACCGTCGCGCCCGTCGTCATCAACGAAGACGAGTTCATCGGACTCACCGAGGCGCAGGCCAGGCAGAAGATCAACGGTCTCGGCCTCACCATGGAGACCCGCGTCGGTGACCCCGCCGAGACCAACGGCGACGTCGGCAAGGCCTACGCGGTCAGCCCGACGGGTCCCGTGACCACCTCCCAGTTGATCGCGGTGACGTTCTACGGCCCCGTGGCCGAGGTTCCGACCCCGCCACAGCCGTCCGCCGTGGCCCCGCCGTCGGGGACGCTCATCGTGGGCCAGGTCGCCACCGTCAGTTGGACGACCTACGCGGGCTGCCCGTCGGGTCACCCCCTCACCGGCTACACGTTCACCATCGGGGGCCCTGCCTCACAGTCACAGGAGCAGCCGAACCCCCTCGGCGCGAGCGCCACCTCGCTCGGCATCGACCTCACCGGTCCCGGGAACGTGACGGTGAGCTACATCGTGCAGTGCAGCGACCTCCAGTCGCCCGCATCGGCGAACACGACCTTCACCGTCGCCGCCGCTCCAGCAACCGGCTAACAGCGGGTGCGCATACCCCACGGAGTACACTGGCAAGGAAAATTGGCGCGGCCGACCGGGAGATAGTTTGTGATTGAAGGCGTAGCTCAGAGCGTGCGCCTGCTCGCGGGCAGGTACCAGGTCGGCGACCTCATCGGCCGGGGCGGCATGGCCGATGTCTACGTCGGCACCGACTCACGACTCGGTCGACGCGTCGCGATCAAGCTGCTCAAGCCCGAACTCGCCACCGACCCCGCCTTCCGCAGCCGCTTCCGACGCGAGGCGCAGGAAGCGGCCAAGATGGCGCATCCGACCATCGTGCGCATCTTCGACGCCGGCGAGGAGACCATCCTCGACGAAGACGGCGCCGAAGTGCAGCTGCCGTTCATCATCATGGAGTTCGTCGACGGACGCCTGCTCAAAGACATGATCGCCGACGGCCCGATCGGCCAGACCGAAGCGGTGCGCATCATCTCGCAGGTGCTCACCGCCCTCGAGTACTCGCACCGCGCCGGCGTCGTGCACCGCGACGTGAAGCCCGGCAACATCATGGTCACCACCGGCGGCCAGGTGAAGGTCATGGACTTCGGCATCGCCCGCGCCGTCTCCGACTCCTCGGCCAGTATCGCCGAGACCAGCACGATCGTGGGCACCGCCCAGTACTTCTCGCCTGAGCAGGCGCGCGGCGAGGCCGTCGACGCCCGCACCGACCTCTACTCCACCGGCATCGTGCTGTTCGAGATGCTCACCGCGCAGGCGCCGTTCACGGGTGACAACCCGGTCGCCGTCGCGTACCAGCACGTCAACCAGCAGCCGCTGCCGCCGAGCGCTCTCAACCCGCGGGTGTCCCCGGCGCTCGACGCCGTGGTGCTGCGTGCCATGGCGAAAGACCGCTTCGAACGCTTCCAGACCGCCGGGGAGTTCCGCATCGATGCGGAGACCGCCGCGGCCGGCTCGATTCCGGCCCGCAAGCCGGCCCCGGCCGGCGACTTCAACGCGGCGCTCTTCGGCGTCAATCCGAACTCGCGCGTCGGCTCCGAGGCCACGTTCCGACAGCTCAACGTCGACCAGAACGACCGCATCCCCCGCACCCAGAACCGCCCGCCGGTCGCCTGGATCTGGGGCGGCGTCGCCGTGCTCATCGTGATCATCATCGCGGTGTTCATGTGGGTGCAGACCGTCTCCCAGCCCACCGAGTACACCGGCAACGTGTCGATCCCCGTGCCCGAGGTGGTCGGCCTCACCTACGAAGAGGCGGCGACGGCGATCAGCGGCGAGAACCTCGCCTCCGAACGCGTCGACGAGACGAGCACCGAGGTCGAAGCCAACCGTGTGATCCGCACCGACCCCGAGGCGGGCATCCGCGTGGGCCCCGGGCAAGACATCACGGTCTACGTCTCGAGCGGCGCCAAGCCGGCCACCGTGCCGCAGATCGTCGGCATCGACCAGGCCGCCGCCGCCGAGGCGATCACCGCCGCCGCCCTGGTCGTCGGCACGTCGACCCTGGACTACTCGCCCAACGTCAAGGCCGGAATCGTCATGTCGGCGACTCCCGGCCCCGGCGAGGCCACCGGTGAGGGCGCCACGGTCACGATGGTCGTCTCCAACGGACTCGTGAAGGTTCCCGATGTCTCGGGTCAGGATGCCGCGGCCGCCAACACCGCGCTGCTGGCCCTGCAGCTCGAGGTCAGGTCCGTCGCCGATCTCTCCTGCTCCGGCGGCACGATCTCGTCGCAGTCGGTCATCGGCGACGCACCACAGCGTTCCGCGGTTCAGATCAACTTCTGCAACAAGCCCTAGGCGACGGTAACCAGCGGGGTGAGCCCCTTAGCGGTCTCGGCCGCCTCTGGCAGTCCCGCAACGGCCAGCCAGTTGCCGACCATGCGGTAGCCGCCCTCGGTCAGCACCGACTCGGGGTGGAACTGCACGCCGTAGATAGGCAGTGCCTCGTGGCGCACGCCCATGATCACGCCGCCGGCGGTGCGCGACGTCACGACGAGCTCGCTCGGGGTGGTGCCGTCGACGATCGCCAGCGAGTGGTAGCGGGTGGCCCGGAAGGGGTGCGGCACACCGTCGTAGAAGCCGCTGTCGTCATGGTCGATGAGCGACGTCTTGCCGTGCATCAGCTCGTCGGCGTGCGTCACCGTCGCGCCCATGGCCTCGGCGATGGCCTGGTGTCCGAGGCAGACGCCGAAGAGCGGCTGTCCGCTCTCGAGCACGGCGGTCACGATCGGGATCGAAACCCCCGCGGCAGCGGGCGTGCCGGGACCGGGCGAGAGCAGCACGGCGTCGAAGTCCGCAATGTAGCTGGCCGCGTCATCCGCGCTGAACGCATCGTTACGCACCACGGTCGTCTCGGCCCCCAACTGCTGCAGGTAACCGTTCAGGGTGTAGACGAAGCTGTCGTAATTGTCGACAACGAGAACACGGGTCATTCGCCTACCGTCACTTCCGGGGGTACAAACAGTTCATTGACGAACGGAAACACCCACAGTACGAGCACAGTGAGCACCACCGCAACGAGCACGACAGCTGTGATAATGCGCACCCACAGCGGGCCGGGGAGAAGACGCCAGAATGCCGCGTACATCAGTTGGCTCCTGCCTGAACGAGGGTCGCGATCTCGGCGGGCGCTCCGCCGGCTCGGGGATACCAGGTCTCGAAGACGCCGTAGGCGATGATGCGCTCGGCCGACGAGAGGTACGGGTGGCAGCTGGTCAGAGTGATGATGCGATCGGTGGATGTCGCGTCCGCGACCTGGGGGACGGGCTCCAGCACCCCGATGCCCGTGGGCCGCACGTACTCGGTACCCCGGTAGACGTACTCGTACCAGCCGTCCTCGGTTTCCACGAAGATGCTGTCGCCCACCACCAGTTTGTTGATGTCGTGGAATCCCGCGCCGTAGGTGGTGCGGTGTGCGGCGACGGCGAAGTTGCCGATCTCGCCGGGCATCTGCGTCTGCGGGTAGTGGCCGACGCCGGTCTTGCGGTTGTTCAGCACTGCGAGGCCGACACCCTCGGCGATCGGCCGGCGGTAGTCGCTGCCGAGTCGGGGCACGATCAGGTTGGCGAACGAGGCGCCCTCCGCGGGCGGCGTCGCCACGATCGGTTCGCCCGGGTCGACCGGAACCGCGGTGGCGGTGGCCGTCGGGCTCGGCACCGGAGCCCGGTCCGCGTCGTCCCACTGCTGCGCGAGTTCGTTGGCGGCCGATGTCTGCTCGGCGCCGACGATGATGTCGTTGAGCCAGACCTGCCAGCCGAGGAAGAGCAGCACCAGCACGCCCGCCGTGATGAAGAGCTCGCCGAGAACGCCGACGACCGAGATCCGGCGGCGGCGCGGTCGGCGCGGCGGCTCGGATGGTGCGGCCCCGACGGGCACGCGTTCGGTCTCGGACATCACTCGATTGTACGGTGCGCGCCTGTCCGCGATCCCAGCGTGTGCGCGGCTGCGCGGACGACACGCAGGCGTTTCAGGATAGAATTTGCGGCATGGCCCGCAGCGAACGAATCAAGACCGACCGTACCGCCGAAACGCGCCCCGGCGAGCAGGCACCGAACCCGGTGTGGTTCAAGCCGATCATGTTCGGTTTCATGCTCATCGGGCTCGTCTGGATCATCGTCTTCTACGTGAGCGGCGCCAGCCAGCTCCCCATCCCCGACCTCGGTTCGGGCAACATCCTCGTCGGCTTCGGCATCATGTTCATCGGCTTCCTGATGACGACACGCTGGCGCTAGAACCGCAACTTCCGCGGTAATTAAGGGCTAACTACACGGGTGTAATTATCCCCAGTGTGTACAAGCCTGTGGATAACTTGCCTAGACGGTTACGCCGACGATCGTGATCGCGATAAGAGCGACGGCCACGCCCACGACGGACGCGATCTGAACCGCCTTCTTGCTGCGGTGACGCGTGGCCATGTAGATCGCCGCCACACCTGCTCCCACGACGAGACCGCCGAGGTGAGCCTGCCAGGCGACACCGGGAACGACGAACCCGATCACCAGGTTGAGCCCGATCACGATCAGCAACTGCACGTTGTTGCCACCCAGGCGGCGCTGGATCACGAAGAACGCCCCGAGCAGGCCGAAGATCGCACCCGACGCACCCACGACCACGGCGCCCGGAGCGAGCAGCAGCACTGCTACCGACCCGCCGATAGCGGCGAGCAGGTAGAGCGCCAGGAACCGCACCCTGCCGACTGCCTGCTCGATGATCGGCCCGAAGATGAAGAGCGAGTACATGTTGAACAGGATGTGGAAGATCGACGTCTGCGAGTGCAGGAACGCCGCCGTCAGCATGCGCCACGGCTCGACCGCGGTGAACGGCGGGTAGTAGGCGAGGGCCTGGTACACGGCGCCGTTCGACACCCACTGGGCGATGAAGAGCAGCAGGTTCAGGCCGATGAGCGAGTAGGTCACCACGGGAACGCCGCTCGAGGAGCGCATGGAGCGCTTGATTCGCGTCGTGGTTCCGCGGCTCACGCGAGGCGCGCTCTCGCGCGCCTCGCGTACGCACTCGGGGCAGTGCACCCCGACGGCGGCCTGTGTCTGGCATTCCGAACAGACGGTGCGACCGCACCGTTGGCAGATGATGAAGCTCTGCCGGTCGGGATGCCGGTAACAGAAGTTGTCCGGATTCCTGTCGGTATCCGTCACGGGAGTGTCTAGACCTGGTCGACGGTGACGCTCTCAATGACGACGTCATTGAGCGGCTTGTCGCTGCCGTTGGTGGGCACGGCCTCGATCGCGTCGACGACGCGCTTCGACTCGTCGTCGGCAACGAAGCCGAAGATGGTGTGCTTTCCCTGCAGCCACTGGGTCGGAACCGTGGTGATGAAGAACTGCGAGCCGTTGGTTCCCTTGCCGCCGCGCGTGCCGGCGTTAGCCATGGCGAGAACGTAGGGCTCGTTGAAGTTCAGCTCGGGGTGGATCTCGTCGTCGAACTCGTAGCCGGGTCCGCCGATGCCCTGGCCGAGCGGGTCGCCGCCCTGAAGCATGAACTGCTTGATGATGCGGTGGAAGATGATGCCGTCGTACAGCTTGTCGGTCGAGACCTTGCCTGTAGCGGGGTGGGTCCATTCCTTCGTGCCAGTTGCAAGTCCGACGAAGTTATCGACGGTCTTGGGGGCGTGGTTGCCAAGGAGGTTGACCTTGATAACGCCGAGGTTGGTGGTGATCGTGGCGACAGCAGTATGCGAAGACATAGTCCTAATTCTTGCATAGCCTCTCCGTGCGCTGCCCGCTAGCGCACAGGCGGCTCACAGGCCTAGCCGTTTCGCTCGCTAGAGTGGCGTGACAAGATTGAATCGTTCGCTGCACAACGACGACGGAGGTTTTTCAATGGGACTGTCACGGAAGCGGCAGCGAGAGTTCACTCGGCTTAAGAAGCAGGCCGAAGAACTGTTGCAAAGCCAGAAGGACGTGCTCGAGCACGCCGGCGGCGTAGTACGTGAGGCGAGCCACCAGGCCGCCAACTACGCTCGCGAAGAAGTAAGCCCTCGGGTCAAGGACGCCTACGGCTCCAGCCTGAAGCCCGTGGTCGCCACCGGCATCACGGCCACCCAGACGGTGGCGTCCACCGCGAAGGAAAAGATCGAGCACGACGTGCTGCCGGCCTTCGCTTCGGCGATCGCCTCGGCCCTCGCCGTTCTCGACGCGGCCAAGAGCCCGCAGGTGCGCGACGCCATCCGCCGCGTCTCCGCCGGCTCCGAGGAGGCGTCGAAGCAGCTCGCGAAGCGCGCCGACAAACTCGGCAAGAAGGCAGAGACGTTCGGTAAGAACGTGTCGAAGAACGCCACGGCGATCGGCCGCAAGGTCGGCGTCGTCGAGAAGCCGAAGAGCGGCCCCGGAAAGTACATCCTCATCGGTCTCGGCGTCGTTGCCGTAGCCGGCGTCGCGTACGCCGTGTGGCAGACGCTGCGCGCCGACGACGACCTGTGGATCGACGACGACCTCGAGCCCGGAGCCGACACCGTCGACCCCGCAGCCGTAGGCGCCATCTAGAAGAGCACGACGCACGAAGGCCCGCTCCGGCGGGCCTTCGCCCGTTAACGGGCGGGCAGCGGGCCCCGAGCGGTACCAACAACCACGGTCGCCCGCACAGGGCGCCTTCTGGGTGCGCGAAGCCACCGTTAAACACGGAAGTCGCCTACCAAGAGGCGACATCGAGAACGTGGAGCCTAGGAGAATCGAACTCCTGACCTCCTGCTTGCAAAGCAGGCGCTCTACCAATTGAGCTAAGGCCCCGAAGGGTTGAACTCACTCTCGTGAGTCACAGTGGGGGTACCGGGATTTGAACCTGGGACCTCTTCATTATCAGTGAAGCGCTCTAACCAACTGAGCTATACCCCCGCGGGCAGATTCGAGAGTACCGTACCTGCGCCGGGAATCCCAATCGAGCGACCAGGCGCCCGCATCGGGTTAGTTGTTCGTGAATCCGACGAGCAGTCCGCCCGTGATCCGCACGCTGAAGTTGTAGAGAACGCTCGTGATCGCGCCGAGGGCGGTACCCACGATGATGTTGAGGATCGCCACGACGACGGTGAACAGAGACACCTGCACGAGCGAGAAGCTGTCGGTGATACTGAACGACTCGTCGCCCAAAATCTCGGCCAGCGTTCTGTCGAGAGTCTCGAAGATGTTCGTCGACTGCAACACGAGGTACACGAGGATCGTCGCCACAACGAGCACGATGCCGAGCGACACGGCGACGAGGAACGACAGCTTCACGGTCGACCAGAAGTCGACGTAGACCAGCTTGAGACGCACCTGCTTGGTGGCAACGGGGCGCTGCGACTTGCGCTGCAGCTTTTCGGCGACGCTACTCATCTACTGATTCGTCCTCTCCAGAGACGACGGGCACCGCCGGAATTTCTCCGACTACTACTTCGCCATCCTGATTAACTAGATTGCGTTCGCTGTTCTTCGCAAGCGCGATAATTCTGTCATCCTCGGCGAAACGGGCGAAAACGACGCCCATTGTGTCCCTGCCCTTGGCGGGAACTTCGGCCACGGAGGAGCGTACCACCTTGCCGCTGGCAAGGACCACAAGCACCTCGTCGTCGTCAGATACGATAAGAGCGCCCGCCAGATCGCCGCGGGCGTCCTGGAGCTTGGCCACCTTGATGCCCAAGCCGCCGCGGCCCTGTACCCGGTACTCGTCGGTGGACGTGCGCTTGGCGAATCCGCCCTCCGTGACGACGAAGACGAAGCCGGCGTCGGTGACGACCGAGGCCGAGAGCAGCTCGTCTCCCTCGCGGAAGTCCATGCCCTTCACACCCGAGGTGGAGCGGCCCATCGGGCGCATCGCCGAGTCGGACGCGGTGAAGCGGATCGACATTCCCTTGTGCGAGACCAGCAGCACGTCCTGCGTCTCTTCGACGAGCATGGCCGAGACCAGCTCGTCTTCGTCGCGCAGGTTGATGGCGATGATGCCGCCGGTGCGGTTCGTGTCGTACTCGGTGAGCGCCGTCTTCTTCACGAGACCGCGACGGGTGGCGAGCACGAGGTACTTCGCCGCCTGGTAGTCGGGGATGTCGAGAATCTGGGCGATCTCCTCGCCCGGCTGCAGCGCGAGCAGGTTGGCGACGTGCTGGCCCTTCGCGTCGCGGCCGGCCTCCTGCAGTTCGTAGGCCTTCGCGCGGTAGACCCGGCCGGTGTTCGTGAAGAACAGCAGCCAGTGGTGCGTGGTCGTGACGAAGAAGTGCTCGACGACGTCGTCGGCCCGTAGTTGCGCGCCCTTGACGCCCTTTCCGCCGCGGTGCTGGCTGCGGTAGTTGTCGCTGCGCGTGCGCTTGATGTAGCCGCCTCGCGTGACGGTGATGACCATCTCCTCTTCGGGGATGAGGTCTTCCATGCTCATGTCGCCGTCGAAGCCGAACATGATCTCGGTGCGGCGGTCGTCGCCGAAACGGTCGACCAACTCGGTGAGCTCTTCCGAAACGATCTCGCGCTGGCGGGCCGGCGTCGCGAGGATGTGGTGGTACTCGGCGATCTTCGCCTCCCACTCGGCGGCCTCGTCGACGATCTTCTGTCGTTCGAGCGCCGCGAGACGGCGGAGCTGCATGTCGAGGATGGCACGTGCCTGCAGTTCGTCGATGGTGAGCAGTTCCATCAGGCCGTCGCGGGCCGTCTCGGTGTCGGCGCTGCGGCGGATGAGCGCGATGACCTCGTCGAGCGCGTCGAGCGCCTTCAGGTACGCGCGCAGGATGTGCATGCGCTCTTCGGCCTTCTTCAGGCGGAAGGTAGTGCGGCGCACGATCACTTCGATCTGGTGGTCGATCCAGTGGGTGATGAACCCGTCGATCGGCAGCGTACGCGGAATTCCGTCGACGATGGCGAGCATGTTCGCGCCGAAGTTGTCCTGCAGCTGCGTGTGCTTGTAGAGGTTGTTGAGAACAACCTTGGCCACGGCGTCGCGCTTGAGCACGATCACGAGGCGCTGGCCGGTGCGGCCCGAGGTCTCGTCGCGGATGTCGGCGATCCCGCCGATCTTGCCTTCCTTGACGAGCTCGGCGATCTTCAGCGCGAGGTTGTCGGGGTTCACCTGGTACGGCAGTTCCGTCACGACGAGGCAGGTGCGGCCCTGGAGTTCTTCGACGTTGACGACCGCGCGCATCGTGATGGATCCGCGTCCCGTGCGGTAGGCATCCTGAATTCCCTTGATGCCGAGAATCTGTGCGCCGGTCGGGAAGTCGGGACCCTTGATGCGCTCGATCAGCGCTTCGAGCAGCTCTTCGCGCGGAGCCTCCGGGTGTTCGAGCGCCCAGAGAGCTCCGGATGCCACCTCCCGCAGGTTGTGCGGAGGGATATTGGTCGCCATACCCACGGCGATACCGACCGAGCCGTTCACGAGCAGGTTCGGGAAGCGTGCCGGCAGCACGACGGGCTCCTGCGTCTTCCCGTCGTAGTTGGGGACGAAGTCGACGGTTTCCTCGTCGATGTCGCGCACCATCTCCATGGCGAGCGGGGCCATCTTGGTCTCGGTGTACCGGGGGGCGGCGGCGCCGTCGTTTCCGGCCGAACCGAAGTTGCCCTGGCCGAGAGCGAGCGGGTAGCGCAGGCTCCACGGCTGCACCAGGCGCACCAGTGCGTCATAGATCGACGAGTCGCCGTGCGGGTGGAACTGGCCCATGACCTCGCCGACCACGCGGGTGCACTTGTTGAAGCCCTTGTCGGGACGGTAGCCGCCGTCGTACATCGCGTAGATCACGCGGCGGTGCACGGGCTTCAGGCCGTCGCGCACCTCGGGCAACGCGCGCCCGACGATGACGCTCATCGCGTAGTCGAGGTAGGAGCGCTGCATCTCGAGCTGCAGGTCGACCTGGTCGACCTTGTCGTGACGCGTGTCGATGACGGCCTTCTCGAAGGTCGGTTCGGCGGCTTCGGTGCCGTCTGGTGTTGTTTCGTCAGCCATAGTTCTTTTCCTTAGCCGGTCCCTGAGCTTGTCGAAGGGGCCATAGCGCCGGTCCCTTCGATGAGCTCAGGGACCGAGGTGGGTATTAGATGTCGAGGAAGCGCACGTCTTTGGCGTTGCGCTGGATGAAGTTGCGGCGCGATTCGACGTCTTCGCCCATCAGGGTCGAGAAGATCTCGTCGGCCGCCGCGGCGTCGTCCAGGGTCACCTGCAGAAGCGTGCGGGTCGCCGGGTCCATCGTGGTCTCCCACAGCTCGCTGTAATCCATCTCGCCGAGACCCTTGTACCGCTGGATGCCGTTCTCTTTCGGGATGCGCTTGCCGGCGGCGAGGCCGAGCTCCAGCATGCCGTCGCGCTCCTTGTCGCTGTACACGAACTGGTGCTCGGCGTTCGTCCACTTGAGGCGGTAGAGCGGCGGCTGCGCGAGGTACACGTAGCCGTGGTCGATGAGCGGGCGCATGTAGCGGAAAAGCAGGGTGAGCAGCAGCGTCGTGATGTGCTGGCCGTCGACGTCGGCGTCGGCCATCAGGACGATCTTGTGGTACCGGACCTTCTCGGGGTCGAAGTCTTCGCCGATGCCCGCGCCGAAGGCGGTGATCATCGCCTGTACTTCGGCATTGCCGAGGGCGCGGTCGAGACGCGCCTTCTCGACGTTGAGGATCTTGCCGCGCAGCGGCAGGATGGCCTGGAACTGCGGGTCGCGACCCTGCACGGCGGAACCGCCTGCGGAGTCACCCTCCACGATGTAGATCTCGCTGAGCGAGGGGTCTTTCGAGGAGCAGTCGCGCAGCTTGCCGGGCATGCCGCCCGACTCGAGGAGTCCCTTGCGGCGGGTCTGCTCGCGCGCCTTGCGGGCGGCGAGGCGCGCCTGCGAGGCCTGGATCGCCTTGCGAATGACGTCGCGCGCCTGTGTGGGGTTGCGGTCGAACCAGTCGCCGAGCTGCTGGCCGGCGACCCGCTGCACGAAGGCCTTCGCCTCAGTGTTGCCGAGCTTGGTCTTGGTCTGGCCCTCGAACTGCGGCTCGGCGAGCTTTACCGAGATGACCGCGGTGAGACCCTCGCGCACATCGTCGCCGGAGAGGTTCTCGTCTTTCTCCTTGATGATGCCCTTCTCGCGGGCATACCGGTTGACGAGGGTCGTGAGGGCGGCGCGGAAGCCCTCTTCGTGGGTTCCGCCCTCGTGGGTGTTGATCGTGTTCGCGTAGGTGTGAACGCTCTCGGTGTAGGCGTTGGTCCACTGCATCGCGACCTCGAGCGAGATCTTACGATCGGTGTCTTCCGACTCGAACGCGATGATGTCGGGGTGGATGAGCTCGGCCTTCTTGGCCTTGTTCAGGTACTCGACGTAGTCGACGAGCCCCTTCTCGTACATGTAGCTCTCGACTACGTCTTCTTCGCCACGCTCGTCGGTGAGGGTGATGCGCAGGCCCTTGTTGAGGAACGCCATCTGCTGGAAACGGGCACGGAGGGTCTCGTGGTCGAACTCGACCGTTTCGAAGGTCTCTTCGCTCGGCCAGAAGGTCTGCTGGGTACCGGTCTCGTCGGTCGCCTCGCCCTTCTCGAGCGGCGCGGTGGGCACACCGTCGTGGAAGCTCATGCGCCAGACGTGGCCCTGACGGCGCACCTCGGTCTCGACCTTGCTCGAGAGTGCGTTCACGACGGAGATACCCACGCCGTGCAGTCCGCCCGATACGGAGTAGCCGCCGCCGCCGAACTTGCCGCCGGCGTGCAGGATGGTCATAACGACCTCGACGGTCGACTTCTGCTCTTGCTTGTTGATGTCGACCGGGATGCCGCGACCGTTGTCGCGCACGCGGATCGAGCCGTCTTTGCGCATCGTCACGAGAATGAGGTCGCAGTAGCCGGCGAGTGCCTCGTCGACGGAGTTGTCGACTACCTCGTAGACCAGGTGGTGCAGACCGCGCGGACCGGTGGAACCGATGTACATACCGGGACGCTTGCGAACGGCTTCGAGCCCCTCGAGAATCTGGATCTGGTCTGCGCCGTAGCTATCGTCGTGCAGATCCTCGGTGGGAATAGTCGCCATCTGAAATTGTGCTCCTGCCGCGTCTGTGATCACGCCATCCGAGTTTGTGGTCCCACTATGGGACGCGCTCGACGGCCCCTCCAGTCTACCAAATCACGACACCCGCCGCTCGCTCTGAGGCCGTATGCCGCGCTTTCTGTGGAGGGGTGACCAGATTTGTCCACCTAGCCGTAAGTATCGCGCGGGCCCCGGCCTGGAATTGATCTGGGGCCCCGTTTCCAGGACGGGGCGTTCGGCCCTTCGAAGCGAACCGACTGGATCTTCGCGTCCGGGTAGCGGAGGGCGATGTGCGTGGTGATCTGCGTGCGCATGAGCCGCAGCTGCGTGGCCCACGCGGTGGAGTCGCACTGGATGGTGAGCACGCCGTCTTCTATGCCGGTCGGCGTGGAGTGTTCCGCGGTCTCGGCACCCGCGATCTCCACCCAGGACGCGACCAGGTCGGACTGCGCGAGCGGGGAGGTCCAGCCCATGTTGCTGGTGAGCCCGTCGATGACGTCGGAGAGGCCGAGCGGGTCGCGACCCGCGCCAAAAGGGACGCTCGCGCCATCCACTCTTTTCTCGCGCTTTTTCTGATCGTTCGACTTGAACACCCCGGTGCCGAACAGCTGCCGGAAGCGCATGTACACCGCACGGGCCTCGTCGTTGTCGCGCGGTGGAACCTGATTCGTCACGATTCCTCCCCCTCCACGATACGGCCGGCCTTGATGCGCACGATATGCCCGGCGAGTTCTTTCGGAACGTCGTCGAGCACGGCCGCGGTGATGAGTACCTGCTCGAATCCGTCAATCGCCGCCGCGAGGCGGCCACGGCGCGACTCGTCGAGCTCGGCGAACACGTCGTCGAGGATCAGCACCGGGTCGCCGGTGGACGATTCCCGACGCAGAACGGCGGCGGCGGCCAGCTTGAGTGACAGCGCGAACGACCACGACTCGCCATGGCTCGCGTATCCGCGGGCCGGCAGGTCGTTGAGTTCGAGCACGAGGTCGTCGCGATGCGGCCCCGCGAGGGTGATGCCGCGGTCGACCTCTGAGCGCCGCAGGCGCGCGAGCGCGGCACGGAAGTTCTTCGAGATCTCGTCGAGGTCGAGGGCCCCCCCGCGCACCGCGTTCTGCTCGATCGTCGCCTCGTCGCCGACATCGCTCGACAGAATGCTGAGGTAGCTGGCGAGTGACGCGCGATGGTCGGCGCCGGCGATGGCCGCGTAGGCGGCCTTTACCTCGGGAAGCAGTTCGGCGATCAGCGCGCTGCGGGCCTGGATGAGTTCGGATCCGAACTCGACGAGGCGTTCGTCCCAGATTTCGAGGGTCGAGAGCGCGTTCTCGCGAAGACCGGATGCCCGCGCCAACTTGAGCAGGGAGTTGCGCTGTTTCAGAACGCGGTCGTAGTCGACCATCACTCTGCTGAGGCGGGGAAAGCGCTGCACGAGAAGCTCGTCCATGTAGCGGCGGCGACCCGAGGGATCGCCGCGGACGAGCGCGAGATCTTCGGGGGCGAACAGGATGCTCGAGAAATAGCGGGGCAGGTCTCGCGTCTTGATCGCGGAGCGGTTGATCTGGGCGCGGTTCGCTCCGGTGCGGTTGATCTGCACCTCGGCGAGAATCTGACGCTCGCCGTTCTGCAGCCTGGCCCTCACGATCGCCGCGTCTTGGCCGGCGCGGATCATCGCGTGGTCGGTCGAGACGCGGTGGGATCCGAGCGAGCTCAGAAACCCGAGAGCTTCGACCAGATTGGTCTTGCCCTGTCCGTTGCTGCCGACGAAGACGTTCGCTCCCGTCACCAGCCCAACGTCAACGGTTTCGTAGTTACGAAAGTCGGTGAGGTTGAGCTGGGTGACGATCACGAGAGAGGTGGTGCTATTCCGCCTTGCGGACGGAGTGTCCGCCGAACTGGTTACGAAGAGCCGCGACGGCCTTCATCGAGGGCGAGTCACCCTGGCGCGACACGAAGCGCGCGAAGATCGCCGCGCTGATCGTGGGAACCGGGACGGCGTTGTTGAGCGCCTCTTCGACGGTCCAGCGACCCTCGCCGGAGTCCTCGACGTAGCCTTCGATCTCCTTGAATTCGGGGTCTTCCTTAAGAGCCTTCACCAGCAGCTCGAGCAGCCACGAACGCACGACGGTGCCGCGCTGCCAGGCCTCGAACGTTCCGGTGACGTCCTTGATGATGTCCTTGCGGGTGTCGAGAAGCTCGTATCCCTCGGCCCACGCCTGCATCAGCGCGTACTCGATGCCGTTGTGCACCATCTTGGCGTAGTGGCCCGCGCCGCTGGGGCCCAGGTGGGCCCAGCCTTTATCAGCGGCCGGCGCCAGCGTCTCTAGAATCGGCCGCAGCGGGCCAACCGCCTC
>NZ_JBKKAD010000201.1:0-2889 GCF_046714715.1 Conyzicola sp.
TTGAAGGCCGAGATGGCGTCTTTGATGGTTCCGCCGGCGATGCCGACCGCGATGGTCGCGCCGAAGACGAGGATGATCGGGGCCGGCAAGAGCACGGACGACACGTTCGCGCCCTCGAGGGTGATCATCGCGAAGAGCGAGCCGAAGGCTATGAGCAGCCCGATTATGGTTGCGGGATCCATGACTACAGCTTTCTCGGGCCCATCGAGGTGACGCCGTCGGCCTCGTCGCGGATAGGGTGGCCGGCCGGGTCGAGAGAGCTGACCAGACCGAGAGCCCGCACGCCGGCCGGCTGGCCGGACTGCGAAAGCTCGTGGGTGAGAGCGATGACGCGCGCTCGGTAGGAGGCGATCTTGTCGATCACCAGATCCATCGACTCGGTGACGATGTACTTCGCCCCGTCGACCATCACGAGGGTGGTGTCGGGATTCGAGTGGATGCGTTCGATGAGGTCGGGATTGATCGCAAACTGGCTGTTATTAAGCCGCGTGACAACGATCATGGAATCCATCCCCAGTAGAGGCGACCCTTCCTGGGTCGCTTATAGAGCACTATCGGCCGCCGTCTACCCGGTGTTAGGCAAACGACGGCCGATAGTCGGCTGAAGCGAAGCGGCTAGCGCTTGAGGTTCGTGAGCTCCTGCAGAACCTCGTCGGAGGTGGTGATGATTCGGGCGTTCGCCTGGAATCCGCGCTGCGCGACGATCAGGTTGGTGAACTCCTGCGAGAGGTCGACGTTCGACATCTCGAGCGCGCCGCTCGTGAGCGAACCGTAGCCGGCCGAGCCGGGAGCGCCCACCGTGGCCTCGCCCGAGTTGAACGTCGCACGGTACGACGACGATCCGGCCTTCTCGAGTCCGCCCGGGTTCGCGAAGGTCGCGAGCACAACACGGCCGAGCGCCTGCGAGGCGCCGTTGCTGAACGATCCGATGAGCGTGCCGTCCTTCGACAGGGTGTACGCCTCGAGCGTTCCGGCGTCGAGGCCGTTCTTGTCGGTGACCGCGACTGTGGTGAGCGCGGCGAAGCCGCTCACCTTGCTGAGATCGACCGAGATGCCGCCCACGACGAGCGGGCCGGCCGCCGAGGTCTGCACCCCGTTGGCGAAGGTGAGCGCCTTGGCGCCGGTCGCGGGTCCCGCCGGGTTGTTCGGGTCGGAGGCCGTGGCATCCCAGCCCGCCGCCGACTTGGTGAACGTAATGGCCATGCTGCGCGAGGCGCCCGTCGCGTCGAAGACCTCGACGTCGCGGACGAGCACGGTGCCGACCGCGGCGTCGGAGGGCACGTTGCCGCCGACGGTGGCCGCCGTGGTGACCTCGCCGGGGGAGATCGCGTTCAGCGGAAGCTGGATGTCGCCGATGAGACCGCCGTCGGTGACGACGCCGTCGACGGCGCCCCAACCCTGCACGAGCGAGCCGTCGGGGCTGACCAGACGGCCCTCGGCGTCGAAGTCGAAGTCACCGGCGCGGGTGTACGACGTCTGGTTGCCGAGGCGGGTGACGAAGAAGCCGTCGCCGGAGATCATCAGGTTCGCGGCGCGACCGGTGGCCTGCGTCGAACCCTGCGCGAAGTTGGTCGAGATGCCGGCGACGAGCACGCCGAGGCCGACCTGGGCCGGGTTGGTTCCGCCGACGCCATCCTGGGGGCCCGCCGCACCGGTCGTGAGCTGCGAGAGCGTGTCCTGGAACTGCGTCGACGACGACTTGAAGGCGGTGGTGTTGACGTTGGCGATGTTGTTGCCGGTGACGTCGAGCATGGTCTGGTGCGAGCGAAGACCAGAGATACCTGCGTAGAGAGAGCGAAGCATGGGTGAGCCTTTCGGTTGGTGGAGAGCTGAAGAGGTTAGGAGGTTGCGGGCGGCACGGTCACGGGGAGTTTCCCGATTCCGGCGAGGAGGTCGAGGGCGATGTCCTTGCCGCCGACACTCACGGTGGGAACGGCGTTCTTGAACGACACGCTGTCGGCCACTCCGGAGACGGTCTTGCCGTCGGGGCCGAGGTAGGAGACGGTCTGCCCGACGATCGCGGAGGCTGCGATCCGCATCTGCAGCGAGAAGTTCTCGGTGCTCGTGGTGGTGAGCTCCGTCATTTTCTCCATCATCGCCAGCTGCGTGGTCTGGGAGAGCATCTCGTTGGTGTCCATCGGCGACGACGGGTCTTGGTTCTGCAGCTGCGTCACGAGCAGGTGCATGAACACCTCGGAGTCCATGGCCTGCTTCGGGGCAGCGGCCTGCGCGGCTGCGGCTGCCGCGGCGGCCTGCGCCGAGACGGTTCCTGTGATGGCGTCGATACTCATGGGTCGTGCTCCTTAGGCCATCACGTCGATGGTCGTTGACGGGTCGGTGAGCAGCCACGGTCGGGCCGCCGCCTGCTGCTGCTGCTCGAGGGCGCCCGGTGTGTCGCCCTGCTGCTGGCGGCGCTGCTGGCCGCCGTCGCCGCGGTCGGTCGGCTGGTTCTGGCTCGATAGGTCGAGCGTGCCGCCGAGGCCTGCGCCGCCCATGTCCTTGCGGATGTCGGGCAGGATCGCCCGCAGCGCCTCACGTGCGAGATCATTCGGCGCGAAGAGTTCGACGCGCACGCCCTCGGTTCCCACGTGGGCGCGCACGGTGATCGGCCCGAGGTTCTCGGGAACGATGTCGATCGTCATAACGTGCTCGCCGTTGCCCGCGGCCGCGAGGGTGAAGACGGGTACGGCCACCTGTGCGGCGAGTGGTGCTGGCTGTGCGACAGGCGGGGCGGATGCCGCGGCGCCCGTCACTGCGACGGGGGCCGATGCGGCGGGGGTGACGGCGACGACTACGGGTGCCGGCGCGTCCTTCGGCTGCACGACCGCGTCGACGGCGGTATCGGCGGTCGACGCTGCGGCCGAGGTTGCGACCGGCGCTGCGTCGGCG
>NZ_JBKKAD010000202.1:0-11757 GCF_046714715.1 Conyzicola sp.
CGATTCGCTGCACGAGCGCGGCCTGATGAGCCTGTTCGCGATCGACGAGGCGCATTGCGTCAGCCAGTGGGGCCACGATTTCCGCGAAGACTACCTGGCGCTGAACCTGCTGCACGAGCGCTACCCCGACGTGCCGCGGATCGCGCTGACCGCGACCGCCGACGACCTGACTCGCGCCGACATCATCACGCGGCTGCAGCTCGAAGACGCGCGCGTCTTCATCAGCAGCTTCGACCGGCCGAACATTCGCTACGCGGTCGTCGAGAAGACCGAACCGCGCCAGCAACTGCTGCGCTTCATCCAGGACGAGCACGACGGCGACGCCGGCATCGTCTACTGCCAGTCGCGCAAGAAGGTCGACGAGACCGCCGCGTGGCTGGAAGGCGTCGGCATCCACGCGCTGCCGTACCACGCCGGGCTGGACGCCGAGGTGCGCAGGCGCCACCAGAACCGTTTCCTGCGCGAGGACGGCATCGTGATGGTCGCGACGATCGCATTCGGCATGGGAATCGACAAGCCCGACGTGCGCTTCGTCGCCCATCTCGACCTGCCGAACAACATCGAGGGCTACTACCAGGAGACCGGCCGCGCCGGCCGCGACGGCCTGCCCTCCACCGCATGGCTCGCGTACGGCCTGCAAGACGTGGTGCAGCAGCGCCGCATGATCCAGCAGTCCGAGGGAGACGACGCCTTCCGCCGCCGTCTCGGAGCCAACCTCGACGCGATGCTCGCGCTGTGCGAAACGATCGAGTGCAGGCGGATGCAACTGCTCGCCTACTTCGGCGAGCAGAGTTCACCCTGCATGAACTGCGACACGTGCCTCACGCCGCCCGAGGGCATCGACGGCACCATCCCCGCCCAGAAGCTGCTGTCGACCGTCGTGCGGCTCTGGCGCGAGAAGCAGCAGCGCTTCGGTGCGGGCCACATCATCGACATCCTCGTCGGCAAGACCACGCCGCGCATGTCGCAGTACGGCCACGACCAGCTCAAGACGTTCGGCATCGGCGCCGACCTGAGCGAGCAGGAGTGGCGCGGCGTCGTACGCCAGATGCTCGCCCAGGGGCTGCTCGCCGTGCAGGGCGAGTACGGCACGTTCGCCGTCACTGAGGCGAGCGCCGCGGTGCTCGACGGGTCACGGCCGGTAAAGCTGCGCAAGGAGCCCGAACGCGGGGCCGGTCGCGCCGCGAAGAAGTCGAAGGTCGCCGCCGACCTGCCGACGGGCTCCGTCGACCTGTTCGAGGCGCTGCGGGTGTGGCGCTCGTCCGAGGCGAAGGCGCAGGAGGTGCCCGCGTACATCATCTTCGGCGACGCGACGCTTCGCGGCATCGCCATCTCGCGCCCCGACTCGCTCGGCGAGCTGGGCGCGATCAGCGGGGTGGGCGAGAACAAGCTCGCGAAGTACGGCGAGGCGCTGCTCGAGGTCGTCTCTACTGCCGGTTGAGTAGGTCGCTCAGCGACCGTATCGAAACCTCGTCGGTGAGGTTTCGATACAGGCCGTAGACGGCCTTACTCAACCAGCGGAGGGTGTCTCGGCCTCCGCAGCCTCGCGTTGTGCCGCGATCTGCTTGTGCACGTCGTCCATGTCGAGGCCGCGCACGGCGTCGATGACCTGGCCGAGCGCTGGGGCAGGCAGCGCGCCCGGCTGCGAGAACACGAGCACGCCGTCGCGGAAAGCCATCAGCGTCGGGATCGACGTGATGCCGGCGGCGCTGGCGAGCGCCTGCTGGTCTTCGGTGTCGACCTTCGCGAACGTGATGTCGGAGTTCGTGGTGCTGGCCTGCTCGAAGATGGGCCCGAACTGCTTGCAGGGGCCGCACCACTCGGCCCAGAAGTCGACGAGCACGATACCGGGCTCGAGAACGGTGGTTTCGAAGTCGTCGGAGGTGAGGTTTACGGTAGCCATCGTTCCAGCCTAGAAGCTGACCGGGAAAACCGCTTGAGCATGCTCGCCACACCCGAACGAGGGTCGCAAACCTCGAAGCATATTGGCCGCCGACTGTAACCCATTTGGGGGGCTAGGCCGCGGCTGCCGCTGTGCCACTATGTCGACGTTACCCGGAGGCAGCATGACGACTTACCCGAAAATTCGTCGCGAAATCCTTACCCGTTTTGCGACCCCGCTTATCGCAGCAATCGCCCTGATTGCCGCCCCGCTCGCTCCCGTCGCGCCCGCGACGACGGTGGCGACCGCGACGACAACCGCGGCGACCGCGAGCATGGCGACGACAGCGACCACGGCGACCAGCGTCAGCGAGACGCGCCCATTCCAGGTGGCCGCGCCCGCCGCGGCGGCCGTCGCGAATCCCTGCGGTCCGGCATCCAACCCGATCGTCTGCGAGAACAGTAACGACGGCAACCCGCCGTCGCAGTGGGACATCGTAGGCGCGGGCGATCCCACCATTCAGGGGTTCTCGACCGACATCAGCGTCAACGTCGGGTCGAAGATCGACTTCAAGATCGACACCACGGCGGCGGCGTACACGATCAAGATCTACCGCACGGGCTGGTACGACGAGCTGGGAGCGCGCTACATCACGAGCGTCACCCCCCTCGCACAGCCGCAGAGCGCGCAGCCGGTGTGCCGAAAAGACATCAAGGTCGAGATCACCGACTGTGGAACCTGGAGCGTGTCCGCGTCGTGGAACGTTCCGGCCACGGCGGTATCCGGCGTCTACCTGGCGGTGCTCGAGCGCGGCGACACCGGCGGGCGCAGCCACATCACCTTCGTCGTCCGCGACAACGCGAGCCACGCCGACGTGCTCTTCCAGACCTCCGACCCGACGTGGCAGGCCTACAACACCTTCGGCGGCTCCGATTTCTATCAGGGAGCCGCCAACGGGCGCGCCTACAAGGTGAGCTACAACCGTCCCGTCGCGACCCGCGGCGACTACAACGGACGCGACTTCTACTTCTCGAGCGAGTACCCGCTCGTGCGGTTCCTCGAGAAGAACGGGTACGACGTCACCTATTTCAGCGGCGTCGACACCGACCGTTTCGGGTCGACGCTCACCAACCACGAGGTGTTCCTCTCGGTCGGTCACGACGAGTACTGGTCGGGCGCCCAACGCGCCAACGTCGAGGCCGCGCGTGACGCCGGGCTGCACCTGCAGTTCCTGTCGGGCAACGAGGTCTACTGGCACACCCGCTACGAGAACTCCATCGAGGGCAGCCAGTCGCCGTACCGCACCCTGGTCAGCTACAAGGAGACGTGGGGTGACAAAGACAGCCCGGGCGGCAAGAAGATCGACCCCTCGTCGACGTGGACGGGCACCTGGCGCGACCCCCGATTCGCCGGCGCCGACGACGGGGGCAGCCTGCCCGAGAACGCGCTCACCGGCACCGCCTACAAGGCCAACCACGTCGACCTGGCCGTGACCGTGTCGGCCGCCGAGGGCAAGGCCCGGCTGTGGCGCAACACCGGGTTGGCTGCGCTGCCCGCCGGCACGTCGCAGGCCCTGGCTCCGCACACGGTGGGCTACGAGTCGAACGAAGACCTCGACAACGGGTTCCGACCCGACGGCCTCGCGCGGTTGTCGACGACGACCGGCCACACCGAGCAGTACCTGCTCGACTTCGGCAACACCGTCTCCGACGGCGACGACACCACCCACCACGTCACCCTCTACCGCGCCGCGAGCGGCGCGCTGGTCTTCTCCGCCGGCAGCATCCAGTGGAGCTGGGGCCTCGACGCCGAGCACGACGGCAACGGCGCGCCCGCCGACCGGCGCATCCAGCAGGCGCAGGTCAATCTGCTCGCCGACATGGAGGCACAACCGCTGACCCTCGATCCGCTGCTGACGGCGGCGACCGCGAGCACCGATGGCTCAGCTCCGACGGCGACGGTGGCGTCGCCCGCGACCGGCAGCCAGATCGCGAACGGCAGTTCGGTGACGATCACCGGCACGGCGGCGGATGTCGGCGGCGTCGTCGTGGGTGTCGAGGTCTCGACCGACGGGGGCGACGACTGGCACGCCGCGTCGGGCACGACCGCGTGGGCCTACACCTATGTGCAGCACGGAAGGGGCAACCAGCCGGTGATGGTGCGCGCGATCGACGACAGCGCCAACTTCCCGCAGCAGCCGACGACGGTGACCTACGTGGTCACCGGCCCCTACTCCGTGCTCGGCGACGAGATTCCCGCCGTCGACGACTCCAACGAGCCGGCGCCCATCGAGCTCGGCATGCGGTTCACCCCCGCGGTCGACGGCTTCGTCTCGGGCGTGCGTTTCTACAAGAGCGCGGCGAACGTCGGCACGCACACCGGATCGATCTGGCGCAGCAACGGAACCCGGCTCGCGCAGGTCACGTTCTCTGACGAGACCGCATCGGGGTGGCAGACCGCCTTCTTCGTCTCGCCGCAGCGCGTGCAGGCGGGCTCGACCTACGTGGTCTCGTACAACGCGCCGGTCGGGCGCTACGCCTTCGCCACCGAGTACTGGGCGTACCGCGGCAGCGCGGCCGGCCCGCTCACGGTCGCGGGCGGCTACGGCGCACCCGAGGCGGGCGTCTTCAGCGAAAACGGGGGAATCCCCAACCTGTCGTACGCCGGCACCAACTACTTCGTCGACGCCGTCTTCGACACCGTCGACACCTCGCCGCTCGTCGCGACCGACCACTCTCCTCTCGACGGCTCCACGAGCGTTCCCACCTCCGCGTCGGTCAGCGCGAAACTGTCGCGCGACGCTACCGGGGTCGACATCGCCGTGACCACCGCGGCCGGGGCCGACATCGCCGGATCCACCCAGTACGACCCGGCCACCCGCACCGCCGTCTTCCGCGCCACCACCCAGCTCCCCTACGACACGACGTTCACCGCGACCCTCTCTGCGGAGGACACCAGGGGCGAGCCGCTCACCGCGGGGTCGTCGTGGTCGTTCGTCTCGGTGAAGGCCCCGGCCAGCGAGAACGTCTGCCCCTGCAGCCTCTTCGACGACAGCATGACCCCCGAGATCATGCAGGTCGGCGACAACAACGCCGCGCTGACACTCGGCGTGAAGTTCACCCCGAGCGTCGACGGCACGGTGAGCGCGGTCAGGTTCTACAAGTCCCCGGGCAACACGGGCCCGCACGTCGGTTCGCTCTACACCGCAACCGGCACGCTGGTCGCGTCCGCCCCCTTCCAGAACGAGTCGCCGAGCGGCTGGCAGACGGTCACCTTCCCCACCCCGGCCGCGGTCGATGCGAACACCGCCTACATCGCCGCCTACAGCACCACCGTCGGTAACTACTCGGTCACCGCCGGTGGCTTCGCGGGACCGGGCTCCACCCGCGGCCCGCTGCGGGTCGGCACCGGCGCTGGCGCCTTCGCCTACGACGATCCGTTCCCCGGCAACCCGTCGAGCAGCAACTACCTCGTCGACCTGGCCTTCACCCCCGCCGCGACGCCGCTCACGATCACGTCGCAATCGCCCGCCCCTGGCGCGGTCGATGTCGTGCGCGACAGCGTGGTCACCGTGGGCTTCTCCGCCCCTGTCGAACCCGGGTTCGACCTGACCGTCACCTCGGGAGGGACCTCCGTCGGCGGCGCCGCCGCGCTCTCGGCAGACGGCAAGACGATCACCTTCACCCCGACCGGCACCCTCCCCGAACACGCCCTCGTGCGGGTGGAACTGACGGGAGCGCGCAAGAGCGGCAGCCCCGCCCTGCCCACTCAGAGCTGGTCGTTCACCACCAGGGCGCCCGGCAGCACCACGTCGGACTACTCGCTCTTCGGCGCCGAGGCACCCGTGGTCGCTGCGGCGTCGGATGACGCGGCTGCCGTCGAACTCGGCGTCTCGTTCACGCCCTCAGTAGCCGGGCAGGTCACCGCGATTCGCTTCTACAAGGGGCCGGGAAACACGGGCCAGCACATCGGACGCCTGTGGGCATCCGACCGGAGGATGCTCGCCGAGGTGCAGTTCGGCCAGGAGACCGTGAGCGGCTGGCAGGTCGCCGCGCTCACCACCCCGGTGACGCTCGTGCCGGGCGAGAAGTACGTCGTGTCGTATTTCGCGCCGCAGGGCAGGTACTCGTATACCTCCGGGTACTTCTCGCAACCAAAGACGAGCGGGCCCCTGACGGCCGGCACGTCGGAGAACGGCCGCTTCGTCTACGCCTCCTCCGGCGGGTACCCCGACTCGTCATGGGGCGGCTCAAACTACTTCGTCGACCTCGTCTACTCGGTGACGACCGGCGGCCAGTCGTCGCCGAGCCCGACACCGACGCCGACGCCGAGCCCGACACCCACGCCGAGCCCGACCTCCACACCCACCCCGAGTCCGACACCGACACCGACCCCCACTCCGACCCCGAGTCCTACCGCGGGGTCGCGGTAGCCGGTCGACCGCTCCATCGAGGTGACTCTGCCGCAACACCCTTAAAGCGGCACACCTTCCGACTCTCACCCGAATAGAGAAAGAGGACTACATGACAAACCAACTCAGCGTCGCGGTTGTCGGCGCGGGCTACTGGGGGCCGAATCTCGCCCGAAACTTCAGCTCCAGCCCCGAGTGGCGCCTCGCCGCGATCTGCGACCTCGACCCGGTGCGCGCTCTCGCGCTCGCCGAGAAGGTCGGGCACGTCGAAGTATTCGACGACCTCGACGCGCTGCTCGCCCGCGACGACATCGACGCGATCGCCGTGGCGACCCCGGCGCGCACCCACCACGCCGTGGTGCTCGCCGCCCTGCGGGCCGGCAAGCACGTCGTGGTCGAGAAGCCGCTCGCCGACAGCCGCGCGCACGCCTTCGAGATGGTGCGCGAAGCCGAAGAGCGTGGACTCACCCTCATGGCCGACCACACCTACTGCTACACGCCGGCCGTGCTGAAGATCCGCGAGCTCGTGGCGGAGGGCGCGCTCGGCGACCTGCTCTTCATCGACTCGGTGCGCATCAACCTCGGGCTCGTGCAGCCCGACGTCGACGTGTTCTGGGATCTCGCCCCCCACGACCTGTCGATCATCGACTTCATCCTGCCGGGCGGGCTGCGGCCCACCGCCGTGTCCGCGCAGGGAGCCGACCCGCTCGGTGCCGGCAAGTCGTGCATCGGCTACCTCACGGTGCCGCTCGAGAACGGCGCCATCGCGCACGTGCACGTCAACTGGCTCAGCCCGACCAAGATCCGCAGCATGGTGATCGGCGGCACCAAACGAACGCTCGTCTGGGACGATCTGAACCCGCAGCAGCGGCTGAGCGTGTACGACCGGGGTGTCGACCTCGCCCAGCAGTCCGTCGATGGGAGCGACCGCGCGGCCGCCACCGTCAGCTACCGGCTCGGCGACACGTGGTCGCCCGCGCTGCCCGAGCACGAGGCGCTCGGCGCCATGGCGAGCGAGTTCGCCGCCAGCATCCGCGATGGCAGGCCGGCGCGCACCGATGGCCTCGCCGGCCTGCGGGTGCTCTCGGTGCTCGAGGCCGCGAGCCGCAGTCTCGACACCGGGGGCGCGATGCACCCGGTCGCGAGCGACACGGTCGAGAGCGACGCGCTGGCGGTGGCCCTGTGACCGCCGTGGCCGGCGCGCGCATCCTCGTCACGGGCGGCGCGGGCACGGTGGGATCGACGCTCGTCGACCAGCTGCTCGAGGCCGGCGCGGCGCAGGTCGACGTGCTCGACAACCTCGTGCGCGGGCGCGTCGACAACCTCTCCGCCGCCCTCGCCACCGGCCGGGCGCAGCTCGTCGACGGCGACATCCGGGATCGCGACCTCGTTCACGACGTGACGCGCGGCAAGGATCTGGTCTTCCACCAGGCCGCGATCCGCATCACCCAGTGCGCCGAAGACCCGCGGCTCGCGCTCGAGGTACTCGTCGACGGCACCTTCAACGTGTTCGAGGCGGCCGCGGAGCACGGGGTCGACAAGGTCGTCACCGCCTCGAGCGCCTCGGTGTACGGGCTGGCCGAGCAGTTCCCCACCGGCGAGCGCCACCACCACCACAACAACGACACGTTCTACGGGGCGGCCAAGTCGTTCAACGAGGGCATGATCCGCAGTTTCCGCGCGATGAGCGGTCTCGACTACGTCGTGCTGCGGTACTTCAACGTCTACGGCCCGCGCATGGACGTGCACGGGCTGTACACCGAGGTGCTCGTGCGCTGGATGGAACGCATCGCCGACGGCAAGCCGCCCCTCATCTTCGGCGACGGCCAGCAGACGATGGACTTCGTCTACACCGGCGACATCGCCCGCGCCAACCTGTTGGCGGCCGAGAGCGATTCGCGCGAGGGCGTCTTCAACGTCGCGAGCGGCGAGGAGACCAGCCTGTTGCAGCTCGCCGAGGCGCTGCTGCGCGCCATGGACTCCGACCTCTCGGTCGAGCTCGGGCCCGAGCGCGCGGTCAACGGTGTCACCCGCCGGCTCGCCGACACCGAGGCGGCCCGCCGCGACCTCGGCTTCGCGGCCGACACCGGTCTCGAAGACGGGCTGCGCGAGCTGGTCGCGTGGTGGCAGCCACTGCGCGACGAGATCGCCGGCACCCGCAAGGTCGAGGTGACGGCGTGACGCGCATCAACGTGATGAAGCCGTGGTTCGGCACCGAGGAGGCCGACGCGCTCGCGCGGGTCATCGAGTCGGGCTGGGTCGCGCAGGGCCCGCGGGTCGCCGAGTTCGAGGAGAAATTCGCGGATGCGGTGCAGGCGCCGTTCGCGGTGGCCACCTCGAACTGCACGACGGCCCTGCACCTCGCGCTCGTCGTCGCCGGCATCGGGCCGGGCCACGACGTCGTGGTCCCCTCCTTCTCGTTCGTCGCGACGGCGAACGCCCCCACCTACGTGGGCGCCCGCCCGGTGTTCGCCGACGTCGACCCGCTCACCGGCAACGTGACCGCCGCCACCCTGCTCGCCGCGCTCACCCCCGAGACCCGCGCGGTGATCGTGGTCGACCAGGGCGGCATCCCCGTCGACCTCGACCCGATCCGCGAGGCGCTCGACCCGTGGGGCATCCTCGTGATCGAGGACGCGGCGTGCGGCGCCGGCTCGACCTACCGCGGTCGCCCCGTGGGTGCCGGAGCCCAGCTCACCGCGTGGTCGTTCCACCCCCGCAAACTCCTGACGACCGGCGAGGGCGGAATGCTCACCACCGACAACGCCGAATGGGCGAGCCGGGCGCGACGGCTGCGCGAGCACTCCATGAGCGTCTCCGCCAACCAGCGCCACGCATCCGTTCTCGCTCCCCCCGAGCAGTACACCGAGGTGGGCTTCAACTACCGCATGACCGACATGCAGGCGGCCGTCGGCATCGTGCAGCTCGGGCGGCTGCCCGAGATCGTGCGTCGCCGCCGCGAGATCGCAGCCGCCTACACCGCAGCCCTCGGCGACGTTCCCGGGCTTCGGCTGGTCGGCGATCCCGAGTGGGGCACCAGCAACTTCCAGTCGTTCTGGATCGAGGTGCTGCCCGACTTCCCCGTCGGCCGCGAGGGGCTGCTCGCGCACCTCGCGAAAGACGACATCTCGGCCAGGCGCGGCATCATGGCCGCGCACCGGCAGCCCGCCTACGCCGGCCGCGACACCGGCAGTGCACCGCTGCCGGTGACCGACCTCCTCACCGAGCACACGCTGATTCTGCCGGTCTTCCACCAGATGACGGATGGCGAGCTGACCCGGGTGGTCGAGTCGATCAGACGCGCCGCCGGAGTGCAGACCACGGCACAGTCCACGGGGTCGCGCAGCGCCGTCGGCGCCGGCGCGACGCCCGACGGGCGGTCGACGCCGTGACCGACCTCATCGTGCTCGGGGCGAGCGGGCTGGCGAGGGAGGCGCTCGCCGTCGTACGGGAGACCGGCTCGCACACCCCGATCGGCGTGCTCGACGACCGGGTCGGCCACATCGAAAAGACTTTCGCCGGCCTGCCCGTGCTCGGGCGCATCGCCAACCTCGACGACCACGTTCGGGCCGACGTGCTCATCTGTGTCGGCTCGGGGCTCGCGCGGGAACGCATCGTCGACTGGCTCGCCCAGACGGGCGTGCGAGGCATCCGCTATGCGACCGTCGTCGACCCGAGCGTGCGCAATCCGGCCCGCTGCCGCATCGGCGCGGGCAGCATCGTGCTCGCGAACGTCACCATCACGGCCGACGCGACGGTCGGCGACCACGTGGTCGTGATGCCGGGAACCACCATCACCCACGACGACGTGGTCGACGACTATGCGACCCTCGCGGCCGGGGTGTCGCTCGGCGGCGGCGTCACCGTCGGCAGGGGCGCCTACGTCGGCATGAACGCCGCGGTGCTGCCCGGCGTCACCATCGGCGTGCGCTCGGTGGTCGGCATGGCCGCGGCCGTGCTGCACGACGTGCCGGACAACGAAACCTGGGCCGGCGTTCCGGCCCGCCCCCTCACCGCCCGACCGTTGGAGATGATCACGTGACCACCACCCCGCGCACCGTCGCCATGCTCGACCTCGCACACCAGCACCGCGCCGTCGAGGCGCGGGTGGCCGCCGGTTTCGCCCGCGTGCTGGAGACCGGCAGCTACATTCTCGGGCCGGCGGTCGACGCGTTCGAGGCCGAGTACGCGGCCTTCAGCGACGTCGCGCACGTCGTGGGGGTCGGCAACGGCACCGACGCGATCGAGCTGGCACTGCGCGCCGCGGGCATCGGACGCGGCGACCGGGTGGCGATCCCCGCGAACACTTTCGTCGCGACGGCGGAAGCCGTGGTGAGGGCGGGCGCATCCGTCGTGCTCGTCGACTGCGACGAGCATTACCTCATCGACCCCGACGACCTGCGCCGCCGGCTCACGCCGCAGGTGCGCGCCGTCATCGCGGTGCACCTCTACGGGCAAATGGCCGACGTCGACGCGATCCGCGCGGTGGTGGGCGAGGGGGTCGTCGTGATCGAGGATGCCGCCCAGTCGCAGGGTGCCCGGCACCGCGGGCGGCGCTCCGGTTCGCTGGGCGACGCCGCCGGCACCAGCTTCTACCCCGGCAAGAACCTGGGGGCCTACGGTGACGCGGGTGCGGTGAGCACGGGGTCGGCGCGGATCGCCGAGCGGGTGCGGGCGCTGCGCAACCACGGCGGAACCCACAAGTACGAGCACCTCGAGATCGGCACGAACTCCCGGCTCGACTCGCTGCAGGCGGTGGTGCTGTCGGCCAAGCTCGAGCACCTCGACGCCTGGAACGCCGAGCGGCGCGCGCTGGCCGACCGCTACACCGGGCTGCTCGCAGACCTGCCCGGCGTGATCACGCCGACGACCGCGCCGCACAACGAGCACGTCTGGCACCAGTACGTGGTGCGGGTCGCCGACCGCGACCAGGTGCTGGCGACGCTCGTGGCGGCGGGCATCGGGGCGGGCGTGCACTACCCCTCGCCCGTGCACCGGCTGCCCGCCTTCGACTACCTCGGCGGCTCGTTCCCGCACGCGGAGGCCTACTCGCGCCAGCTGCTGTCGCTGCCGATCTACCCGGGGCTCGACGCCGACGCGCAAGACTACGTCGTCGAGACGCTGGCGGCGGCGGTGGCGCCCCGCACCGCTACCGCTACCGCCGGCAGCACCGCGACCGCCGCGCTCGCCGGGGCCGAATCGTGAGAGTCCCGCGCTCGCGGCCGGTGCGACCATGCGGGTGAGCGCGCCGAGCGAGACCGACTCGGCGGCCGCCCTCGGCGACCGCGTGCGCAGGGGAGCGCTGTGGGCGGGCAGCAGCTCGATGTTGCTGCGGATCGGCAACATCGTGGTGATGGCGGTGGTCGCGCGCATCGTCGCCCCCGAGCAGCTCGGCCTGTTCGCCCTCACCCTGGTCGTGCATGGCGTCGTGGTCAGCCTGGCCGAACTGGGAGTCTCGTCGGCG
>NZ_JBKKAD010000203.1:0-8895 GCF_046714715.1 Conyzicola sp.
GTCGGAGCCCGCGTCATCGGCAACGACGCGACAATCGCCTGGGCGGGAGCCACGGGCAACTTCGAACTCAACGTGGCCATTCCCGTCATGGGTACCGCGCTGCTCGAGTCGATCCGCCTTCTGGCGAACTCGAGCGTGCTGCTCGCCGACAAGACGGTCGACGGCCTGCGCGCGAACCTCGACCGCGCCCGCTCGATGGCCGAGTCGTCGCCGTCGATCGTGACGCCGCTCAACAAGTTCATCGGCTACGAGTCGGCGGCGAAGATCGCCAAGCACGCCGTGGCCAGCGGCATCACGATCCGCGAGGCCGTGATCGACCTCGGCTTCGTCGAACGCGGCGAGATCTCTGAGGAGCAGCTCGACAAGTCGCTCGACGTGCTGAGCATGACGCACCCGGGCTAGCGAGCCCGCGGTAGCACCCGTTGGTGTGCGCCGCCGCCCGTCCCGGTTCGCCGGGGCGGGCGGTTCTGCGTCGGCGGCCTGCCGAGAGTCGCGCGGTGTATTTTCGCTATCGCTGCCGAATGTTCGGGCGCGACAGCGAAAATACACCGCGCAAAGTCGCCCGGCCGGCCGACCAGCCCTCCGCAGCCGAACGAACAGAAGGCTCACTCAGCCGCCAAGGCTAGGCCAGCTCGTTCGACTCCAGCATCTCGGTGACGAGGGCCGCGATCGCGCTGCGCTCGGAGCGCATGAGCGTGATGTGCCCGAACAGCGGGTGGCCCTTGAGCGACTCGATGACCGAGGCGACGCCGTCGTGGCGTCCCACCCGCAGGTTGTCGCGCTGGGCCACGTCGTGGGTGAGCACGACCCGCGAGTTCTGGCCGATGCGGCTGAGCACCGTGAGCAGCACGTTGCGCTCCAGCGACTGCGCCTCGTCGACGATCACGAACGCGTCGTGCAGCGAGCGTCCGCGGATGTGGGTGAGCGGCAGCACCTCGAGGATGCCGCGCTCGAGAACCTCGTCGAGCACGTTCTGCGAGACGACCGAGCCGAGCGTGTCGAACACGGCCTGGGCCCAGGGGTTCATCTTCTCGGCCGCGTCACCGGGCAGGAAGCCGAGCTCCTGGCCGCCGACCGCGTACAGCGGGCGGAACACCATGATCTTGCGGTACTGCTGCTTCTCCAGCACGGCCTCGAGGCCGGCGCAGAGGGCGAGGGCCGACTTGCCGGTTCCGGCACGGCCGCCGAGCGACACGATGCCGATCTCCGGGTCGAGCAGCATGTCGATCGCGAGGCGCTGTTCGGCGCTGCGGCCGTGCAGCCCGAAGATGTCGCGGTCGCCGCGCACCAGCCGCATCTTGCCGCGGGCGGTGACGCGGCCGAGGGCCGAGCCACGGTCGGAGTGGATGACCAGACCCGTGTTCACCGGCATCTCCTGCACGGTGCGCGAGTCGAGCTGCTCGTCGTCGTACAGCTGGTTCATCTGCTCGCTCGAGAGCGTGATGTCGGCCTGCCCGGTGAAGCCCGAGTCGACGGCCAGTTCGGCGCGGTACTCCTCGGCGGCGAGGCCGATCGAGGCGGCCTTGACGCGCAGCGGGAGGTCTTTCGAGACGACCGTGACCGCGAGTCCGTCGTTGGCGAGGTTGAGCGCCACGGCGAGGATGCGCGAGTCGTTGTCGCCCAGCTGCAGACCCGAGGGCAGCACAGACATATTGGAGTGGTTGAGCTCCACCCGCAACGATCCCCCGTCGTCGCCGACGGCGATCGGGAAGTCGAGGCGTTCGTGCTGCACGCGCAGCTCGTCGAGGTTGCGCAGCGCCTGGCGGGCGAAGTACCCGATCTCGGGGTCGTTGCGCTTGCTCTCGAGTTCGCTGATGACGATGACCGGCAGGACTACCGCGTGTTCCGCGAAGCGGAAGACCGCTTTCGGATCCGACAGGAGGACCGACGTGTCGAGCACATACGTGCGCTCGGCCGTGGCAGCCTCCCTTGCCGAAGAATCTGCGGTGCTCTGTCGGGGGCTAGCGTTGTAGGGCACGTGCACTCCATCCCCGAGTGACGCGCACTCGGATCCAGTCTGCGAAGACGGCCAACTACGTTGCGAAGACGAACTTACATGGCCGTCTCGACCAGGCGCCATACCTGATGAGACTGACGCTAAACGCCCCGCGACCCCGACGACTAACCGACACGCCACGGCCAATGTGTCCGGCAGGTAAATCCTTAAACGTTGATCGCCGACGCAAAACTGGTGAAGCTCGCCCGCAGCATGTCGAAGGTGTCTTCGTCGGTGCTGACGTGCGCGCTCAGCCGCACCTGGCCCATGCGCGTCGTCGCCGTGACACCGTGGTTGAACAGCGACGCCTCGAGGATGGTGAGCTGGTCGGCGGCCGGCTCGATCACGACGATGCCCGCCCGCTCGTTCTCGGCGCGCGACGACGAGACCGGGATGCCGAACTCGTCGGCCAGGTCGATCACACGCGTCGTCTTCTCGATGATGCGGTCGCGGATGGGCGCGACCCCCACAGAGCTGATCTCCTCGAGAGCCGCGGCGAAACGCGCCTGGGCTACCCGGTCGGGATTGCTGACGCTGAACGCCCGCGCTCCGGCGCTGGGTTCGAGCACTTCGTCCATGGGCTGGGATTCGGAGTCGGTGCCGGTGAATCCGGAGAAGACCGGGGTGAGCTGCTCGAGGGCGCGGTCGCTGAGCGCGAGGAACCCGCTACCCCAGCCGGAACGCACCCACTTCTGCCCGCCGGCTACGACGACGTCGGCGACGCTGTAGGGCGCATCCGTCACCCCGAAGCCTTGGATCGCATCGACGATGAGCAGGCGGTCGCCGATGACCTGGCGGATGCCGTCGATGTCGGCGAGGTAGCCGGTGCGGTAGTCGACGAGGCTCACGGCGACGGCGGTGATGGCGGGCGTGAGCTGGTCGCGCAGGTTGCCGGGGGTGACGCGGCCGTGGTCGGTCTCGAGCCAGAGCGGACTGAGCACGCCGAGGCTCTCGGCGGCACGGGCGGCCGCGAAGGTGACGCTGGGAAACTCGCCCATCGAGAGGGCGACGCCGCCGGTGACGCCGAACATGGCGTGCATCAGGCCCTGGCTGGTGTTCGGCTGGAACACGATGTGGTCGGCCGCGAATCCGGTGAGGGCTGCGACCGCTTCGCGCAGGCGGACGTCTTCGTCGTCGAGCGAGGCGAGGGTGCCGAACCGGCCGCGCGACAGCAGTTCACTCTGCGCGTTCTGCTCCTCGATCACGGCCGCGCCGATCGGCCCGAGGCGCGCGAAGTCGAGGTAGCCGGGCTCCTCGGTGAAGCGGGCGGCGAAGTCGTCGATGTGCATCAGGATCCGAACCGTCGTTGTCTCTTGGCGTAGTCGCGCAGGGCGCGCAGGAAGTCGACCTCGCGCAGGTCGGGCCCGAGGGCCTCGACGAAATACAGCTCGCTGTGGGCGCTCTGCCAGAGCATGAAGTCGCTCATCCGCTGCTCGCCCGAGGTGCGGATGACGAGGTCGGGGTCGGGCTGCCCCTGCGTGTACAGGTGCTCGGCGATGAGCTCGGGGGTGAGCAGCTCGGCCAGGTCGTCGAGCTTGCCGCCCTCGGAGTTGTGCTGGTGCACGATGCTGCGCACGGCGTCGGCGATCTCGCGGCGACCGCCGTAGCCGACGGCGAGGTTGATGTGCAGGCCGGTGTTCGACGCGGTCTTCTTCTCGGCGGCGGCCATCGCGTCGACGAGCGACGAGGGCAGTCCGTCTTTTGTGCCGACCTGCTGCACGCGCCAGTCGCTGGTCGCGGCGAGGTCTTCGCTGAGTTCGGCGATGATGTCGAACAGCTGGTCGAGTTCTTCGTTGCCGCGGTTGACGAGGTTGTCGTTCGAGAGCAGGTAGAGCGTGACGACGGAGACGCCGAGGTCGTCGCACCAGGACAGGAACTCGTGGATCTTGAGCGCCCCCGCGCTGTGTCCGTGGGCCGCCGTCTCGAGGCCGCGCTGCCGCGCCCAGCGGCGGTTGCCGTCGAAGATCATGGCGACGTGCTGGGGGATGGCGGTCTTGTCGAGCCGGCGACGCAGCCGGGTCTGGTAGAGCCCATAGAGAAAGCCACGGCCGAGGGGTACTTGCCTGTCTTTCACCTCGCCTACGCTAGCCCAAACTCGACCCGCACTCTGTGAGAAACCCGTCCAAGTAAGCTTCAGTCATGACCGCAGACGCACCAGAAGCCCGCGCAGACGACGAGCCGGGAGCGGATCTGCCGAATGTCCCGCTGTTGGATGACGCGATCGAATACGACGCCCTCGACGCGAAGCCGACCTGGCGCGGGTGGATCCACGCCGGCACGTTTCCGCTGGCGATCGTGCTCGGCGTCATCCTCATCGTGGCCGCGGACGGCGCGGCGGCGCGCATCAGCTCGAGCGTCTTCGTGGCATCCTCTCTCCTGCTCTTCGGCAACTCGGCGCTCTACCACCGCATCGACTGGAAGCCGAAGACCAAGGCTGTGTTCAAGCGCATCGACCACGCCAACATCTTCCTGCTGATCGCGGGTTCGTACACGCCGATCACGGTGCTGGCGCTCCCCCACGACAAGTCGGTGCTGCTGCTCTGGCTGGTGTGGGGCGGTGCCGGGCTGGGCATCCTGTTCCGCGTCTTCTGGATCGGCGCACCGCGCTGGCTGTATGTGCCGCTGTACCTGCTGCTCGGCTACGCGTCGCTGATCTTCATCGTCGACTTCTTCCAGGCCGACGCCGCGATGATGACGCTGATCCTGGTCGGCGGTCTGTTCTACACGGTGGGCGCCGTCATCTACGGGATGAAGCGGCCCAACCCGTTCCCGGGCAAGTTCGGGTTCCACGAGATCTTCCACACGCTGACGCTGCTGGCGTTCCTGTGCCACTGGGCGGGAATCTTCATCGTCGCGACGAACCCGCCGGTGTTCTAGGGCCAGCACGCAAAAGAGCCGTTTTCGGCCGGATGACGCGACCGCGGCGGGCTCATCCAGCCGGTTTCGCGTCAGCTGCTGGTTGAGTAGGGCGCTCTGGCGCCCGTATCGAAACCTGGCCGCCCGCGGGGGTCTCGATACGCTCGCAGAGCTCGCACTCGACCGGCATGCCGGGTGAGCCCGCCGCCGGTAGTGCGGTTGTGGCGGGTGCAGGCAGCGTGTAACCCGCCACAAGCGCACTCTCGCCGCGCGGTTTGACCGGCCGGCCAGCGCTCGCGGGGGTCTCGATCCGCTCGCAGAGCTCGCACTCGACCGGCATTCGTTCAGAAGGCGGGCAGGCGCGGCACGGCCTCGACGAGGCGGCGGGTGTACGGCTCTCGCGGCGCGGTCAGGATGTCGGCGGTCGGCCCCCGCTCGACGACGCGCCCGGCGTTCAGCACGACGGTCTCGTCGCACAGCGCGGCGACCGCGCTCAGGTCGTGCGACACCATGAGGATCGCGAGCCCGGCAGACTCGCGCAGCTCGGCCAGCAGGTCGATCACCTGGATGCGCGTGGTCACATCGAGCGCGCTCACCGGCTCGTCGGCGAGCAGCAGCCGCGGATGGCACACGGTGGCGCGGGCGATCGCGATGCGCTGGCGTTGTCCGCCCGAGAACTCGTGCGGGTAGCGCTCGAGGGTGTCGGCGGCGAGTCCGACCGAGGCGAGCGCGGCGGTGACGAGCGCGCGGGCCTCGTCGCCGCGGGCGATGCCGAGCGACCGCAGCGGCTCGGCCACGATCGAGGCGATCCGCTGCCTCGGGTCGAGCGACGAGTACGGGTCCTGGAACACCGTCTGCACCGACGCCCGGAAGCGCCGCATAGTCGAAGCCGTGATCGGCGCGCCCTCGAACAGCACCTCGCCCGAGGCGGGTTTCGCGAGCGCGAGCATCAGCCGCACGATCGTCGACTTGCCGCTGCCCGATTCGCCGACGAGGCCGACGCTCTGCCCCTCGCCCACGGCGATCGACACGTCGTCGAGCGCGAGCGCGCCCTTGCGGTAGCGGTACGAGACGCCGCGGAGTTCGAGAATGCTCACGAGGAGGCCCCGAGCATGTCGTCGAGTGCCCGCGCGCTGCGCACGAGCTCGGCAGTGTACGGGTCGGCCGGCGCCGCCAGCACCCGGGCGATGGCGCCGCGTTCGACCGCGATGCCGTTCTTCATCACGATCACGTCGCTGGTCATCGCCGAGACGACGGCGAGGTCGTGGCTGATGAACAGCAGCGCCATGTCGCGCGCCTCGACGAGCTCGTCGAGCAGCGCCAGGATCTGCGCCTGCACCGTCACGTCGAGGGCGGTGGTGGGCTCGTCCGCTATGAGCAGCCGCGGACGGCTGCCGAGCGCGATGGCGATGGCCGCGCGCTGACGCTGTCCGCCGGAGATCTCGTGCGGGTACGCCCGCGCGATGCGCGTCTCGTCGAGGCTGACCTCGTCGAGCGCCTCGGCGACGGCGGCGCGCAGGGCGGCGCCGCGCAGCCCCCGGTGCCGGGCGATGGGCTCGGCGACCTGGCGTCCGATGCGCATGAGCGGATCGAGCGCGGTGAGCGGTTCCTGGAAGACGACGGATGCCACCCGCCCCCGCAGCGGAACGATGCTCTTCTCCCTCGCGCCCACGATGTCGACGCCGTCGAGCAGCACGCGGCCCGACGCTGTGAGGCCCGCGCCGAGCAGCCCGGTGACCGCGAGCGACGTGACGGATTTTCCGCTGCCGGACTCGCCGATCAGCCCGAGGCGCTGGCCCGCGTCGAGGTCGAACGACAGGTCGTCGACGAGCGCGCGGCCGGCGGCGGTGCGCACGGTCAGCGAGCTGACGGAAAGCAGGCTCATCGGCTGGCCCTTCGGGTAGGTGTGCGGCGTGACGGGACACGGCGCGAGGGGTCGGCGACGTCGCGCAGTCCGTCGGCTACGAAGTTCACGCCGATCACCAGCACGACGAGCGCGACCCCCGGCGCGATGGCGCCGACCGGGGCGGTCACGACGGTGCCCTGCGCCTCCTGCAGCAGCCGGCCCCACGACGCGTTGGGCGGCGGGGCGCCGAGGCCGAGGTACGACAGGCTGGCCTCGGCGAGCACGGCGACGCCGAACTGCAGGGCGAGGTTCACGCTCAGCGTCGGCCAGATGTTCGGCAGGATGTGCCGCACGACGATGCCGGGCCAGCGGGTGCCCGAGGCGCGCGCGGCGGTCACGAACTGTTCGCCGAGCACGCGCTTGGTGAGCACGCGGGTGAGGCGGGCGACGACGGCCGACATCGCAAGGCCGATGGCCAGGATGACCGAGCCGAGCGATGCGCCCTGCGCCGCGACGATGAGCATCGCGAGCAAGAGCACGGGGAAGGCGATCACCACGTCGAGGGCGGCGGAGATCGTGTCATCCAGCCAGGAGGCCGCGAACGCGGCCACGAGACCGACGGTGATGCCGGCGAGAGCGCCCACCGCGACCGAGCCGAGGCCCACGGCGAGTGCGATGCGGGCGCCGATCATCAGCTGGGTGGCGAGGTCGCGCCCGAGCCGGTCGGTGCCGAGCCAGTGGGTGGCGCTGGGGGTCTCGAGTCGGGTGCCGCCGGTGTCCGAGGGGTCGAACGGCAGCCAGACGAGGGAGAGCAGTGCGACCGCGACGACGGCGAGCGTGAGCACGAGTCCCACGACGAGCGTCCACGAGCGGCGGCGGGGCGGCAGCGCGGAGACCAGCACGGCGGCGGCGCTCATCGGGTGCCCCCTCGGCTATTGCCCGAGAGGCTCAACCGCAGGCGCGGATCGACGAGGCGCTGGGCGATGTCGGCGGCGAAACCGATGATGAGCACCACGAGCGTGCTGACGAACAGCACCCCTTGGATGTTCGGGTAGTCGTGCTGCTCGATGGCCCGCAGCAGCATGCTGCCGAGCCCCGGCAGGCCGAACACGCTCTCCACCACGACGGCGCCGAGGAAGGTGGTGGCCAGTTCGATGCCGAGGATCGAGATGACCGGCACGGCGCCGTTGCGCAGCCCGTGCCGCCAGAGGGCCTCGACGTAGCCCGACCCCTGCGCGCGCGCCGAGCGCAGGTAGTCGCTGCCGATCACGTCGAGCGTGGCCGAGCGCACGTAGCGGGTGAGCGACGCGCTCATCACGATGGCGACGGTGATCACCGGCAGGGTCAACGACCGGAGGGCGTCGGCCGGGTCGGCCCAGTCGTCGCGCGGAAACCCGCTCGACGGCAGCCAGCGCAGACCGACCGCGAAGACGCTCACGAGCAGGATGCCGACCCAGAACACGGGAACGGCGACGCCGAGCTGAGAGAAGCCGGAGATCAGGATGCCGTACCAGCGGTCGCTCTTGGTCGCCGCGACGAACCCGGCGACGAGCGAGATCACGAGCGCGAGCGCGAAGGCCAGGAGCGTGAGCGGCACGGTCACGGCGAGCCGCGCGGCGATCTCGGGACCGACCGGCAGCGCGCTGATGAACGACTCGCCGAGGTCGAGGCTCGCGAGCTGCGTGAACCAGGTCACGAACTGCTCGAGCACGGGCCGGTCGGCGCCCACCTGCGCCTGGGCGGCCGCGATCTGCTCGGGCGTCGACGTCGCCGAGAGCAGCGCGTTCGACGGGTCGCCGGGAAGCAGCCGCAGCAGCACGAAGATGGCCACCATGGCGATGAGGAAGGACACCAGGAGGAACGCGCTCCGGCGCAGCAGGTAGACAGTCATGCGACGTCAAGGGTAGCCCGCGCGAACGCGGGCCACCCGAGCGGGCTACTCGACGACGATGTCGTAGACGTAGAACTGCGAGTTGAGCCCGTTCACCGGGTATCCGCTCACGTCACTCGCCGCCACGACGATCTGCGGGTAGAGGTAGAGCCAGACGCTCGCGGCGTCCGCGGCGATCTGCTGGTTGACGAGCTTCAGCTTCTCGGTCTGCTCGTCGGTCGTCGCCGACGCCTCGGCCTCGTCGACCCAGGTGGTGACCTGCGGGTTGTTGTAGCCCCAGTAGAAGTCGGGGTTGCCGTACCAGAC
>NZ_JBKKAD010000204.1:0-7491 GCF_046714715.1 Conyzicola sp.
GACCCCAGCCGGTCGGAGAAGCCGTTGAGCGCGGAGTCGCCGGGCAGGGCTCCGATCATGCGCTCCACCGTGGAGGTGATCGCGTGCGCGGAACGGAATCCGCAGAGGGCGCGGAACCTGTCGCTCAGCGCGAAGATCAGCTCGGGCTTGTGGAACGCGTCTTTGTAGTTGCGGTTCGGCGCGTCGAGCGGAACGCCGAGCGCGTTCTCGCGAGCGAAACCTTCCGCCGCCTGTTCCATGGTCGGGTGGGCCTGCAGCGACAGCGGCGACGCGGCGGCGAGCACCTTGAGCAGGAAGGGCAGGCGACCGTCGACGATGCCGGCGAGCGTGTCATCCGAATCGACCACGCGGCTCGGCGAACCCGGGTGCGCACCCAGCCAGAGCTCTGCCTCGGGGCCGCCCGAGGGGGTCGTCCCGAGCAGGTCGGCGATCGCCGTCGACGAGCCCCAGGCGTAGTCGCGCGGGGTATTGGTGATGCCTACAAACATGGGGGCCGTCCTTGTCGCTCGGTTAGACCAAAGTACCAAGGGCTTAGGACTGGCCCGACCGCGAGCCTAGGATTTCGGAGGATTCCGACAAGCAATGGAGCAAATCAATGTCATTCGAGTCACTCAGCAGCGACTTCTTCGGCTACGAGAACGGCCTCTCCGACGAAGAGAAAGACCTCATCGTGCGCCTGCGCGCCTACCTCGACGCCGAGGTCCGCCCGCTCGTCAACGGCCTCTGGGCGAACGCCGAGTTCTTCCCGCGCACCGTCGTGAAGGGACTCGCCGACCTCGGACTCTTCGGACAGCCGTGGGCGGAGACCCGCCGGTTCGAGAACTCCGCGGTGTTCCGCGGCTGGGTCGCCCTCGAACTCGCTCGCGTCGACGCGAGCCTCGCCACCCTCGTCGGCATGCAGAACGGCCTCGTCATGGGATCGATCGCCGTCGCCGGCAGCCAGGAGCAGCGCGACGAGTGGCTGCCGAAGCTCGCCAGCGGCGAACTGCTCGGCGCGTTCGGCCTCACCGAACCTCTCTCGGGCTCCGACTCCGCGCAGGGGCTGCGCACGATTGCCAAGCGCGACGGCGACAGCTGGACCATCAACGGCGCGAAGCGGTGGATCGGCAACGGCTCGATCAGCGACGTCACGATCATCTGGGCGAAAGATGCGGATGACGGTCAGGTGAAGGGTTTCATCGTCCCGACCTCGACCCCCGGCTATTCCGCCACGCGCATCGAGAACAAGCAGGCCCTGCGCATCGTGCAGAACGCCGACATCGTGCTGACCGACCTGGTCGTGCCCGAGGCGAACCGCCTGCAGAACTCGAAGTCGTTCCGCGAGACCGCGTCCGTGCTGCGACTCACCCGCGCCGAGGTGGCGTGGGCGGCCGTCGGCAATTCGGTCGGAGCCTACGAGGCCGCCGTCGCCTATGCGGGCGAGCGCATCCAGTTCGGCAAGGAGATCGGCGGCCACCAGCTCGTGCAAGACCTGCTCGCGCGCAGCCTCGGCAACATCACCGCGTCGATCGGCATGGTCACCCGCGTCTCACAGATGCTCGACGAGGGGACCCAGCGCGACGAGCACGCTTCGCTCGCCAAGGCCTTCACCACGAGCCGCATGCGCGAGACCGTCGCCTGGTGCCGCGAGATCTTCGGCGGCAACGGCATCGTGCTCGACTACGACGTCATCCGCTACTTCGCCGACGCTGAGGCCATCTACTCGTACGAGGGAACCCGCGAGATGAACACGCTCATCGTCGGCCGCGCCATCACCGGCAAGGCCGCGTTCGTCTAACGGGGTACGCCTACTCAGCGCCGGGTGAGTCTCCGCTTGACCGAGCGGACGACCGCCCGCGCCGGGTTCTTCTTGAGGTCGTTCGCCCAGGCCTGCAGCTCGGCGAATCGGGATCCCAGGAGCGCGTTCTCTTCGACGAGCGCGGCGCGCTCCGCCGAGAGCCGCGCGTTCTCGGCGATGAGACGGTTCGACTGCTCGAGGATCTCGTCGGGCGGGAAGACGAATGCGTCGCGCTGCGGCGGGTGAAGAGCCGCCCTCGGCGCCGGGGACGCGGTGCCCACGTACTGGAACACCTCGGCCTCGGTGACCCGCAGCATGTCGTAGAAGGCGGGGCTCGACTCAAGCCCGATCGCCCGCAGGCGAAGGTCGGTCCACTGCGGCGGGTAGCCCACGACGACGGGGTTCTCGTCGGTGACGGCGAAGCCGGTACTCGCGAAGACGTCGTGCACCTCGACCCGGTCGTAGAAATGCAGGTGGGTGCGGTCGAGCAGGCCGAGTTCGGCGTAGGGGAAGCGACCCTCGAGCAGGTCGAGCCGCACCGAGAGGTGCCCCATGTGCGGGATCGAGTAGACGATGATCCCGCCCTCGTTCAGCAGGCCGTGAACCGCGCGCAAGACGGCGCGGGGGTCGGGCAGATGCTCGATGACGTCGGCGAACACGACCACATCGAAGGTGCCGAGCAGCTCGCGCGCTCCCGGCCCGGTGATGTCGAACACGTACGCCTCGGTGAGGCGCTGCTTCGCCTCGGCGATGTCCTCCTCGTTGAGGTCGACGCCCACGGCCGTGCAGCCCTTGAGCTGTTCGAGCGCCTGGCCGAAATTGCCCGTCGAGCATCCCACGTCGAGCAGGCGCGCACCCTCGGGAATGTAGTGGTACATGTTCGCCCAGCTGCTGTTGCCCGATTCGGGCACGAAATAGTGCTCGGAGTACTGCGAGAGTTCGGCCAAGATCTGGTCCCATCGCCGTCGAGGTGGAGGTAGCGCCTGCGCTGCACAGTCTAGGGTGGCCCGTCGTCGGCGGCCGGGTGATCCTGCCCCCGTCGGTAGGGTTGCAGTATGAGAGCACTCGACAGCAGCCGATTCCGTTTCGGGGCGCTCACACTGGCGATGTTCTCGGTGCTCGCGGGCGACGTGTGGCGGTATTCCATCACCTGGTACGGGTTCGGGGTGGTCGTGCTCGCGATCTCCGTCTTCTCGGTCGCGCTGCTCGTGCGCAACCGCGGCGACTGGCGCATCGGCACGCTGCCGTATCCGCTGCTCGCCTTCCTCGCCCTCTCCACCGCCTCGATCGCATGGTCGTTCTATCCGGGGGCGACCGCCGTCGGACTCGTGGCGAACTGGCTGACGGTGATCTCCGCCGTCGCCTTCGCCGTGTCGTTCGACTGGGCGACGCTGGTGCGTTCCATCGGCATAGCGCTGCGCATCCTGCTCGCCGGATCTCTCCTGTTCGAGCTCGCGGTCTCGGTGTTCGTGCGCCAGCCGATCCTCCCGTTCTGGAAGGACTACGGCGAGGGGAAGCTCGCCATGTCGCTCTACTGGTCGCGCGACCTGTTGTTCGAGGGCGGAAAGATCCAGGGCTTGCCCGGCAACTCGGCGCTGCTGGGCTTCCTCGCGCTGCTCGGACTCATCGTCTTCTGCGTGCAGTTCGCGGCGAGCGCACGCCGACGGTGGACCGGGGTCTTCTGGATCGCCCTCGCGGCGCTCTGCGTCTACCTCACCCGTTCCGCCACGATCACCGTGGCCCTCGTGGCGGTCGCCGTGGTCGCCCTCGCCGTGCTCTCGTTCCGACTCGCGCGCAACGCCCGCACCCGCGCGCTGCTCTACGGTCTCTTCGCCGTGCTGGGCGTGGTCCTCGTCACCGTCGGCATAGTATTCCGCTCGCAGTTGCTCGCACTGATGGGCAAGGGCGACACGCTCACCGGCCGCACCGACATCTGGGCGTCGGTGACCGAGCTCGCGACGCAGCGCCCCGTCTTCGGCTGGGGCTGGGTCAGCTACTGGGCACCGTGGGTGGAGCCCTTCACGGGCCTCGCGTTCGAGGGCGGAGTCGGCCAGTACCAGGCCCACAACGCGTGGCTCGATCTCTGGCTGCAGCTGGGCGTCGTCGGCGTAGTGGTCTTCGCCGCCCTTATGCTCTCCAGCGTAGTTCGCGCCTGGTTCTTCGCCACCGACCGACCGCAGTTCGAACCGGGACGGCAGCTGCCCTACAGCGCCGTCTCCGCCCTCCCGCTGCTGGTGCTCACCGCTCTCGCCGTGCAGAGCCTCGTCGAGAGCCGCCTCATCATCGAGTACGGGGTCTTGCTGCTCGTCATCGTCGCGGTCAAGACCAAGCGGGGTGACCCGGTTGAACGGCGCTAGTCGTCCCGCGTCACGCCGAGATCTCGCCCTGTCGTTCTTCGGGGAGACCCGACTCGCGAACGCCCTCGTCACCGTCTCGATAGCGGTCGCCGTGCTCGCGAACACCCTGCGGGCCCTGGTCGGCTGGCCGGGCCTCATCGGCATCCTCGTCGTGCTCGTGGTGTTCGCCGCGCTGTCGCTGTTCGCACGCCGCGAGACCATCGACTACGAGGGCATCCTGCCCATCTCGCTGCTGGTCTTCCTCGGCTGGGCCGGCATCTCGGTGGTGTGGAGCGAGTACCAGTGGGCGACGCTGGCGGGCATCGGCTACCTCGGCGTCTTCTCGGCCCTCGGCATCTACATCGCTCTGATGCGCGACACCATCCAGATCGTTCGCACGTTCGGAGACGTGCTGCGGCTGGTGCTCCTCGCGTCGCTGGTGCTCGAGATCTTCTCCGGGCTGCTCATCGACACCCCCATCCGCTTCCTCGGCATCGAGGGCCACCTCGATATCGCCGGGCCGATCCAGGGCCTTATGGGCACGCGAAACCAGCTCGGCGTGATCGCGCTCATCGCGGCGGTCACCTTCGGCACCGAATTGCGCACCAAGTCGATCCGCCCCGGACTCGCCATCGCGTCGCTCGTGCTGGCCGGCATAACCATGGTGTTCACCCGGTCGCCGCTGATCGGCGGCGTGATCGTCGTTCTCGCGGTCGCGATCGTGTCGCTGTACGCCCTGCGCCGCGTCACGCCAGCGCGGCGCACCTACGCCCAGCTCGGGCTGCTGGCGGGCGTCGCCGTGGTCGCGCTCGTCGCGTGGGGGCTGCGGGCGACGATCATCGCCCTGAGCAACGCCGGCGGCGAGCTGGACTACCGCCTGCAGCTCTGGAACGAGATGACCGCCCTCATCCGCCTCAATCCCGTCGAGGGCTGGGGCTGGATCGGCCACTGGCGACCCGCCATCTCGCCCTTCGAGGCCTTCGTCACCGACGACCGCGTCCCGCGCTCCGGGGTGAACGCCTACCTCGACGTGTGGTTCCAACTCGGCGGCGTCGGCATCCTCATCTTCGTGGGCCTCGTCGGCCTCGCGTTCGTGCGTTCCTGGCTGCTCGCCGGGCAGAAGCGCAGCGTCGTCTTCGCGTGGCCGGCACTGGTGCTCGTGGTGCTCCTGAGCAGCGCCCTGTTCGAAAGCTCGCTGCTGGTGGAGTACGGCTGGCTCACGTTCGTCGTGTGCTGCGTGAAAGCCTCCCAGGACCTGAGTTGGCGCACGGCCTTCGCGCGGCCGCTCGAGCAGGAGCCGCTCGACTGACGAAATCGAGTGCGGGGCGACCGGTAAGCTGATCGCCACCACCGTCTCAACCTGGCGACGCGATGTCGCGAGCGGGCTGGTATCGATCCTGGGGAGAACACAATGAGGTTGGTCAGCGTGCCCGAAGCCGACAACCCCGTCATATCGGTCGTCGTTCTCGCCTGGCGCCAGACCGACCGCCTGCTTGACTGCCTCGCATCGGTGGCCGAGTCCGCGGACGCCCCGCCGTTCGAGACCGTGGTCGTGCTGAACGGCGCGACCCGGGACGTGCGCGATCTCGTCGCGCACAGCGTCACCGGCGCGCGCATCGTCGATGTGCCGGTCAACATCGGCTTCGGCGGCGGCTGCAATCTGGGCGTCGCGGCGGCCCGCGGCGAGTTCGTGCTCTTTCTCAACGACGACGCCGTGGTCGACGCGGGCCTCCTCGCCGCTCTCGCCGCGCGGCTGCGCGGCGACGCGACGATCGCCCCCGCGGCCCCGGTGCTGCTCAACCCCGACGGTTCCCTGCAGGAGGCTGGCTCCCGCGTGCTCGCCGACGCGGGCACCGTGCAGCTCGGGGCGGGTCTCGCGGTCGAATCGCCCGAGGCGGCCCCGTTGCTGTCCGCGCGCGACATCGACTACGGTTCCGGTGCCGCGCTGCTCGTGCGCAAGAGCACCTTCGACGAGATCGGCGGGTTCGACCCGATCTACGAGCCGGCCTACTTCGAAGACGTCGACCTGTCGTTCCGGCTCAAGTCGCGGGGGCTGCGGGTCGTTCTCGAGCCGGCCGCCCGCGCGACCCACTCGACGGGGTCGTCGACGGCGACCGACACCCGGTTCCGCAGCTTCGCGTCGGACCACGCCGGTACAGCCTTCGTCGAGCGCTGGAGCAGCACGCTCGCGTCCGCCCCCGAACGCGACGACGCGCCCGGCGTGCTGTGCGCGATCGCCCCGACCGACCGCCCCGTTACCGACACGACCCCGCGGACGCCCGCCGAGGCATCCGCCTCTATCGCCGCCAACTACTCGCGCTGGCTGTCCGACCAGCTCGACGCGCGCGAGGCACGTCTCGCCGTGGTCGAGGCCGAGGGCGCCGAGCTGCGCGCCAGGCAGGCCGAACTGACCGGCACGGTGCACGAGCTGCGCACGCGGCTCGACGACCTCGAGTCGCGTGGGCCGGTCGGCATCGTCAAGTGGAGGCTCGGAGTGGCGAAGAACCGGCTGGGCGCCAAATAGCGGCCGTTAGCGAGTAGCGGCCCTCAGCCGAACGAGGCCCGCAACGCTTCGATGCCACCGTGGGTGTCGCCGTCGAAGATCACGCTGCCGTGCGACAGCACGACGGCGCGGCTGCACAGGTCTTCGACCTGGGCCGAGGAGTGGCTGACGAGCACGATCGTGCGTCCCTCTTTCTGGAATTCCCGGATCTTCGCCATGCACTTCTCCTGGAAGCGCTCGTCGCCCACAGCGAGTACTTCGTCGACCAGCAGCACGTCGGGGTCGACGTGCACGGCGATCGCGAAGGCGAGGCGCACGTACATGCCCGAGGAGTAGAACTTCACCTGGGTGTCGATGAACTCTTCGATCTCCGAGAACTCGACGATCGAGTCGAAGTACTCTTCCGTCTGCTTACGCGACAGCCCGAGGATCGAGCCGTTGAGGAAGACGTTCTCGCGTCCGGTCAGGTCGGGGTGGAAGCCGGCGCCCAGTTCGAGCAGGGCGGCCAGGCGTCCGCGGCGTTCGATGCTGCCGCTGTTCGGCTGGATGATTCCGCCGATGACCTTGAGCAGCGTGCTCTTGCCCGACCCGTTCGCGCCGAGCAGGCCGACGGTGCTTCCCGCCTCGATCTCGAAGTCGACGTCGCGCAGGGCCCAGAAGTCGTCCTTGTGCTTGTTCGACCGGCCGAAGTTCACGACGCGCTCTTTGAGGGACTTGTCTTTGCGAATGACGAACCGTTTGGAGACGTCGTTGACCCGGATGACGACCGGTCCGGTCGGATTGCTCTGCGTTACCACTTAGATCTCCTGCGCGAAGTTGCCCTGCAACCGCGAAAACACACGCTGGAAGATCCAGACGAGGACGAGCCCGATGAC
>NZ_JBKKAD010000205.1:0-9697 GCF_046714715.1 Conyzicola sp.
GCCAGGTCTGTTTCGCGCTGGCGACGGCGAACCGCAGCGTGATCAACCTCTACCGCCCGGTGCTCGAGGCGATCGGCCTCACGCACCCGCAGTACCTCGTGATGCTCGCGCTCTGGGAGCGCAGCCCGCGCACGGTGCGCGACCTCGGTGACGCGCTTCTGCTCGAGCCGGCGACCCTTTCTCCCCTACTCAAGCGGCTCGAGTCGGCCGGGCTCGTCACCCGCACACGCAGTGCGAAAGACGACCGCGCGCTCGACATCGAATTGACGACGGATGGGCGGGCCCTGCGCGCCAAGGCCGAGGCCGTGCCCGGCACGATTGTGGAGAAGCTCGGGATGCCCGTGGCCGAGCTCGAGGAGATGCGCGACTCGCTCTCGCGCCTGATCGCCGCCGCGACCCGCTAGCCCCAACCCAAGCAGATGAGCCGCTTCCGGCCGGATGACGCGTCCGCGGTCGGCTCATTCGGCCGGAAGCGGCTCATCTGGGGCGGGAGCCCGAGCCCGGCCGGGCGGGTCAGCGTGCCAAACGCTCCACCACGCCGCCGTACACCCGCGGCAGCGCGGCGGCGAGCGGCACGATCGCGGGGCGCAACGGCGAGCGAGCGGCCGCCACCAGCCCCGACGTGAGCACCCGGAAGTCGCGGGTGATGCTCATCCAGTCCTGCTCGTAACCGCCGGGACGGCCGTGCACCACCGCCGCCACCGCGGCCTGCGCCTGCGCGAACCCTAGGCGAAGGCCCTCGCCCGTGATCGCGTCGACGTAGCCCGAGGCATCACCGACGAGCAGCACGCGCCCGCGGTGACGCCGGGACGTGCGCTGCCGCAGCGGACCCGCGCCGCGCAGCGTGCTCGCGGGCTCCGCGTCGAGCAAGAAGGCCAGCTCGCGAATGCCCGCGAGCGCACGCGCGAAGTCGATTCCGCGGCGGCCGAGCAGGGCGATGCCCACGGTGTCCGGCGCCACGGGCGTCACGTACGCCTCGACGTCGCCGCTCCAGTGCACCTCGATCAGGTCGCTCCACGGCGCCACCTGGAAATGCTGCCGCACCCCGAAGCGGCGGCCGCGACGGGAGGCGGGCAGTTCCACGCCGATCTCGCGTCGCACGGTCGAGTGCAGCCCGTCGCATCCGAACAGCCATCGCGCGCGCGTCCCCGCGGCCGTCACCGACGCGGCGTCCTGCGAAATCGAACCGACCTTCGTCTCGTCGAACGCCACCCCCAGCGCGACGGCCCGCGCGTGCAGCGCAGCGTGCAACTCGGTGCGCCGCACCCCGCGGCCCTCCCCCGAGGCGGAAGCGAACCGGTGGTCGGCGTGCCGGCCCGGCGTGCGATAGCTCACCCCGCGCAACGGCATCCCGGCCGGCTCGACGCCGAGCCGCTGCAGCCGCGGCAGCGCACCCGGCATCAGGCCCTCGCCGCAGGCCTTGTCGATGTCGCCCGATCTGGGTTCGGCGACCACCACGCTGAGTCCGGCGAGACGCGCCTCGATAGCGGCCGCGAGGCCCACGGGCCCGCCGCCCGCAACGATGAGGTCGACGTCGAAACCGCTCATCAGACCGGGGAGCTAGGGGCCAGCTTCCGCAGCGCCTCATTCTCGGTGGGGATGCGGAAGCGCAGCAGCAGGATGGCGTTCAGCACGGTGAAGACGATCGCGGTGATCCATGCCGTGTGCACGAGGGGAAGCGCGATGCCCTCGACCGCGACGATGAGGTAGTTCGGGTGGGGCAGCCAGGCGAACCGGTACGGGCCCTTGGCCTTCACGGCTCCGGCGCCGGGGATGACGATCACGCGCGTGTTCCACTGCGCGCCGAGCGCGGCAATGCACCAGTAGCGGCCGGCCTGGCAGAGCAGCGCGATCGCGAGCATCGGCCAGCCGAGCCACGGGATGAACGGCCGGTCGAGCAGAAACACCTCGGCGATGCAGGCGAGCAGGAAGCCGGTGTGCAGCGTGACCATCCACGGGAAGTGCGACTGGCCGTACTCGATGCCTCCCCGCGCGAAGGCGGCCGAGGCGTTGCGCTTCGAGACGACGAGCTCCACGATGCGCTCGGCACCCGTGAGCAGGATCAGGGCTAGGTACGCGATCACGCGGCCCACTCTAGTAGTACGAACTCGGCGCTGACGCCCGGGCCGAGGGCGAAGAGCAGGCCGGGTGCCGCGGCGTCGAACGAACCGAGCGCGAGGGTGTCGGCGAGCACGTGCAGCACGGCCGCCGACGACAGGTTTCCGACGCGGTCGAGGCAGGCCCAACTGCGCGCGAACACCGAGGCGTCGACGCCGAGGGCGGTCACGAACGCCTCGAGCACCTTCGGCCCACCCGGGTGGGCGACCCACCAGGCGATGTCGTCGACACTCAGCTGCCGCGTCGAGAGGAAGGCCGCGACATCCGAGGCAAAGTTCTTCTCGATCACGTCCGCGACCCCGGGGGTCAGCACGATCTCGAATCCGTTGCCGCCCACGTTGAACCCGATCACGTCGCGTGTGTCGGGGTAGATCGCGCTCAGGGTCGCCGCCACGCGTGGTCCCGCCGACCTGGGGTGCGCGTCGCCGACCATCACCACGGCCGCCGCGCCGTCGCCGAACAGGCCGGTCGCCACGAAGTTGGCCATGGTGGCATCGTCGCGCTGCAGCGTGAGCGAGCAGAGTTCGACGCTGATCAGCACGCCCACGCCGGTGGGGTGCCCCTCGAGGTAGTCGTGCACGCGCGAGATGCCGGCCGCACCGCCCATGCACCCGAGCCCGTACGACGGCAGCCGCTTCACGTCGGAGCGCATTCCGAGCCGCGAGACGAGCAGGGCGTCGACCGACGGCGCCGCGATGCCGGTGACCGAGGTGAACAGGATGAAGTCGATGTCGGATGCCACGAGCCCGGCGTCGTCCAATGCGGCGCGCAGGGCGCGCTCGGCCAGGTCGGTCGCTACCTCGATGAAGATGTCGTTGGTCTCGCGGAACGACCCGAGTTCGCGGTATCGCTCGAGCGGGAGGGCCGTGTGGCGCGTGCCGATGCCGCTCGCCGCGTGCATGCGCTCGATCACCGCCTGGCGGGCGGGAACCGACGTGATCAACGGCGCCAACTCGGCGGTGATCTCGCTCTGGGTGTACACAAAATCCGGAAGCACGGGGGCGACCGCTGCTATGCGGGTCATGCTCAGAACGTAGCACCACGGCCGTCGGTCTCCCCCGTGACGCCGACCCCTCGCCACGGCCGCCCGGTGCGCCTACTATGGCTCGCACGATCCCGGAATGATGAAAACTCATCGATAAAGCGAATCGCGCTACGATCGTCGTCGTGACCGACCCTCGCATCCGCCGAACGCGGCTTCACGTCGTGGAGACCGCCCGCGAGATGCTGGCCGCCCGCACCGACGAGCCGTTCACCTTCACGACCCTCGCCGCCCGAGCGCGAGTGTCGCGGCGCACCCTCTATACCCACTGGGGTTCGATCGAAAAGGTCATCCGCGACGTCGTCGCGCTGCGCGCCGAGGATAGGCCGGTCGACTCGCCGTCGTTGTCGCCGCGCGACAGCCTTCGACAGTTTCTCGAATCGATGCGCGCCGGAATCGCCGACCCGGTCACCCGGTTCGCTCTCGCGGCGCTCATGAACCAGTCGAGCCATGACACCGATGCCGCTCGGTCGTTCGTCGACCTGGCCGTGACCCGCACCGAGCACTTCAGGTCGAGCGTGGCCCCGGTCGACCAGACGACGTACGCGCAGCTGGTCGGTCCCATTCTTTTCGCCGAGTTTCTCGGTGGTGAACCGGCGTCCGACGAACTGATCGACGCGCTCGTCGACCGCGGAGTGGCGATTCTGGGGCTCGAATCCTGACGTCGCTGCCGCCTCAGCCGTGTTGCTCAATCGGAGCGTCGGGTCAGAATTTCCGAAAGGCCGCTGCCTGAGCTCGCTGAGTCGCTGCAGCCTGGGGATTTAGCCCTTCGCACCAGCTCGGATACAGGCGGAAGCCGCGTTTCCCTGGCCCTCTTCCCGAGGTGATGCCCAATTCTGCAAGATGCTCGGCGGTGAATCGGAACACTCCGCGTCTGCCCTCTTGGACCACGAAGACAAGCAGGCCGGCGGCGGGGTCGTCGACCGCGAAAGGCATGGTGTTCCCGTTCTCGTCGCGTCGCCAGAAGGCGACGAACGCGCCGGGCTTCGTCGGGGTGTTGCGTGCGGTGCGAATATGCCAGGTCTCACCGTCGATCTCGATCAGGCCCGACTCATGGTCACTGTTCTGCGATTCCGGGACAGCCGACGCGGAGACCCCGATCTCGGCCGCATACCTCTCGAACGCGCTGAACACCATCTGAGGACGTTACCGCGATCGCGACTGTGCGACCCGCGCACACTCCATCAGCCCGGCCTAGCGCCGGGTCGTCGCTCCTGCCGCGGGATGCTCGGCGGGCAGCCCGTGCCGCTTGCCCTCGGCCGCCCATGCGACGTTCTTCTTCTCCCACTCGCGTACCGCCTGGCGTTCCGGCTCGATGGCCGCGAATTCCGCACAGGTCAGCACGGGTTCTCCACAGGCGCATGCACCGAAATTCTGAGCGTTTTCGTGGTGCAGACGTTCGAGTCTCCAGAGAACCGCCATGGTCCGGTCGTTTCGGCGGTTGGCGAGCTCTGTGGCGCGATCGGCGCGGCGCACGACGTCGTTCTCGAGCAGGTCACGCACGCCGCCCACGGCGAATTCGCCCGCCACGACCGCCGTCAGGCCCGCGGATTCCGCCCGCAGACCGTCGATCACGAGCGCTTCGCTCGCGAGCAGAGCGGTCAATCGCTCGACCTCAGCTTGATGGTTAACCTGCTGGTCAGCCGCGAGATCCGCCCACATCGCCACGTGTTCGCGGTCGCGACGCTCCGACTTGTCCGATCCGAGGTGGTTGACGCACCGCGCGCAGACCACCTGGTCGCTGGGCGAGGCGAAGCGGAAGGTGCGTGGTGCGAGACAGCACAGACACTGAGCCGTGACATCCACGTGCAGCTCGTAGGCGTGGGGCACGTTCCGGTCCTCCTATTCACACACACGTTCGAACACAAATATGCCGGTGAGTGGTTAAGTTCGAATTACACGCCTGTAGTTATCCACAGGCTTATTAACAAGTACGAAAGATTCATCCACAGGTGTTTATACACTGTTAAAAACTTTCCGGTGGCCCGCAAACGGGGCGTTATTTAGGCTCAATCGGGGCGCCGCGCCACCGCGAAACGGTACGCGTTGTGAAGCATGTAGCCGTCGCCCGAGCGGAATCGCGCCGCGGCCGCCAGCACCGCCGGTGCGAGTTCGCGCTTGGTTTCGGGGTCTGCGCCGAGCAGCACCCCGCGCACGAGGGTCTCGTCGTCGGCCGCCGTCCACGGCACCTCGACGAGCCCCGCCGTCACGACCTCGAGTCCGCTCTCGACGAGCACCTCCTCGAGCCCGCCGGCCACGCGCAGGTCGCCGTCGGGGCCTGCCTCCTCGCCGTCGGCCGCCGCCACGGCCTCCTCGATCGCGTCGAGATCGTTGCGCGCTCCCTCTGCCCAGTTCGCGACCGCCACCAGCCCGCCGGGCACCAGCACCCGCCGGAATTCGGCGAGCGCCTCGACCGTGTCCTCGGCGAATTGCAGCGCGTTGATCGCCACAACTACGTCGAACGATCCGTCCGGCCAGGGCAGCGACTCCGCTCCGCCCACACGGATGTCGGCGAGCGGCGCCGTGGCCCGCGCGAGGGCGACCATGCCGGGCGCCGGGTCGACGCCGGCCCCGGTGGCGCCCAGTCGCTCGAGAGTGCCCAGAAACTCGCCGCTGCCGCAGCCGACGTCGAGCACGCGCGAACCGGCGCGAATGCCGGATGCCGCGATCAGCGCGTCGTGCGCGGGCGCCGCCGAGGCCGCCCACAGGTCGCTCCACTCCGCGGCGACCGCCGACCAGCCGTCTTCCTCAGCGCCGTCCATGCGCCCCACCCTAGACCCGCCCCTCACAGCGCCCCGCTCCCTCCCCCAACCCGGCCAGTCCTCGCAACTCAGGCAGAATCTCGGATGTCGCGGGGCGAAGTACCGGGATCGGCGTGTTTCCGCGGCCGCGGCATCCGCTCACCCCACCCGCCACGCAATCTGCCTGAGTTGCGAACGGTGAGAATAGGGGGATGACGTTGGAACTGCGCATCCGCCCCCTCGCCGCGACCGATGTCGACGAGGTGGCCACCGCCGCTGACGTCGACCGCGGCACCCTGCTCGCCGAGGTGACGAGCTGGCAGCAGCAGAAGGCCCCGACCGTCGTCGCCCGCACGCTCGACGGCGCCTTCGTCGGGTTCGCCCGCGCCCGGCCGAACGAGGTCGAGACCGGCCCGCGCACCGAGGGGCAGGTCGCCGAGCTCACCCACCTGTTCGTCGCCGCCGAGCGCCGCGGCCACGGCGCGGGCACCGCCCTCGTCGAGCGCGCGCTCAAAACGCTGCGGATGCTCGGATTCGCCCGCGTCGTCGCGGCCGTCACCGAGCCGACGGCCGCCTGGCTCGCCGCCCGCGACTGGCAGGTGCTGCCGGCTAACCGCGCCCTGGTCTGGATCGAGCCGTTCATCCCCCGCGACGACCTCTGGCACTCCGACGCGCGCTCGGGTAGCTTCTCCCCGTTGCTCGCGATGCCCTTCGCCAAGAGCCGGCCGCTGCAGGCGTGGATGCGCCTCGCCGACACCCCGCCACTGATCGACGCGCAGTACGACCCGCGCGGCGACTCCGACGCGCACGCCCAGACCGCGATCACGGCCGCCCTCGTCGAACGGGCCGACGTGCTCGCCACGCTGCCGCCCCTATTGCGGGCCGCGTTGCACTTCCCGGCCTACGACGCCGCGCCCGCCGAGGTTCCGGGCGACAGCCCGAAGGCGTAACCTAGACCCCAGTCAGTTCGTGCGGGCCTTGATTTGGGCTCGAGGACACTCCGTTGAGTGTTGTCCCTGTCGCTCGTCACGAAGGCTTGTTATGCCCACTGCTCTGCACGAAGCACTCTCGCGCGTCGAGGCCTCGCGCACGGTCGACCAACGCGATGCCGAGCTGCTGTTCGACGCGCGCGACGCCGACCTCGAACGGTTGCTCTCCGTGGCATCCGCCCTTCGCGACGAGGGCCTCGAGAACTCGGGCCGCGACGGGGTCATCACCTACTCGAAGAAGGTGTTCATCCCGATCACCTTCCTCTGCCAGGACCGCTGCCACTACTGCACCTTCGTCGAGACCCCTGGGGGCCTGCTGGCACAGGGCAAGCCGAGCTACATGTCGCCGGACGACATTCTCGAGGTGGCCAGGGCAGGCGCGGCCATGGGCTGCAAGGAGGCGCTGTTCACGCTCGGCGACCGGCCCGAGAACCGCTGGCCGAGCGCCCGCGCCTGGCTCGACCAGCACGGTTACGCGTCGACGATCGACTACATCCGGGCGATGGCGAAGCTCGTGCTCGAGCAGACCGGGCTGCTGCCGCACCTCAACCCCGGTGTGATGACGTTCGGCGAGCTGCAGGCACTGCGGCCCGTCGCACCGTCGATGGGCATGATGCTCGAGACCACGGCGACGCGGCTGTGGAGCGAGAAGGGCGGCGTGCACTACGGCTCGCCCGACAAGGATCCGGCGGTGCGCCTCCGCGTGCTCGAAGACGCGGGCCGCGCGAAAGTGCCGTTCACGACCGGGGTGCTGCTCGGCATCGGCGAGAACAACGCCGAGCGCGCCGAGTCGCTGTTCGCGATCCGCGCCTCGCACGAGCGCCACGGGCACATCCAGGAGACGATCGTGCAGAACTTCCGCGCGAAGCCGAAGACCGCGATGCAGAACGACGACGACCTCGGGCTGCAGGAGTACGTGGCCGCCGTCGCGGTGGCCCGCATCGTGATGGGACCGGATGCCACGATCCAGGCGCCGCCCAACCTCACCGACGCGAACGAGCTCGGCCTGTTGATAAGAGCCGGAATCGACGACTGGGGAGGAGTCAGCCCACTCACCGCCGACCACGTGAACCCCGAGCGCCCGTGGCCCGAGCTCGACGACCTGGCCCGGCTGACCCGCGCCGCGGGCTACGAACTGCGCGAGCGGCTGACTGCGCATCCGCCGTATGCGACCGACTCGGCCTGGGTCGACGCGCGCATCCGGCCACACGTCGAAGCTCTCGCCGCGCCGTCGGGGCTCGCGGATGCCGCGGCGCCCGTCACCGGACGCCCCTGGCGTGCGGCGCCCGTCACGCGCACCTCGACTCCCCTGCTGCGTCGCGCCGCCGCCGACCCGGCCGGCCTCGACGACGCGGACTACGTCGAACTGCTCGGCTACGACGGCCCCGAGCTGGAGGCCCTCGCGGCCGTGGCCGACGGGCTGCGCGTCGCCACCGTCGGCGACGGGGTGAGTTTCGTGGCCAACCGCAACCTCGACTCCTCGGTCGTCACCGACCCGTCGCTCATCGGCGATCTCGCCGACGAGGCGGCCGCCCTCGGCGCCACCGAGATTTGCGTGCAGGGCGCCGTGCCGGCCCACCTGCCCGGCTCGACCTACCTCGACATCGTCGCGGCGATCCGCGCCCGTCAGCCCGGGCTGCACCTGCACGCGTTCCGCCCGACCGAGGTCGCCGACGGCGCCGCCCGGCTCGGCGTCTCCGTGCGCGAGTTCTACGAGGCGCTGCGCGACGCCGGCGTCGCCACGGTGCCGGGCACCGGCGCCCGTGTTCTCGACGATCGCATCCGCGGACTGCTGAGCGCGAACACCGACCCGCCGGCGTCCGCGTGGATCGAGACCGTGGCGACCGCGCACTCCGTCGGCCTGCGCTCCACCGCGACCATGGTCTACGGCCACGTCGAGACGCCCGCCGAGCAGGTCGCGCACCTGCGAGCGCTCGTCGCGCTGCAGCGGCGCACGGGCGGGTTCACCGAGTTCATCGCGATGCCGTTCGTGCCGGTGGATTCGCCGCCGATCGCCGGTGCGCGTCCGGGGCCGAGCGTGCGGGAGAGCCGGGCGCTGCACGCGGTCGCGCGGCTCGTGCTGCACGGCAGCATCGACCACATCCAGGCCGCGTGGACCAAGCTCGGCCTCGAGACCAGCCAGGCCGTGCTGCTCGGCGGCGCCGACGATATCGGCGGGCTGCTGCTCGACGGCGTGATTGCACCGGAAGCCGGAGCCGAGGCGCAACGCTCGCTCACGATCGCCGACGTCGAGCGCGTCGCCGCCGAGATCGGTCGCACCGCTCGGCAGCGCACGACCGACTACGGCTCGCCGACGCCCGAACAGCTGGCGTTCGCCCGGCGCTCCGACGCACCGCCCGCGTCACGCCTGCAGCTCAAGGTGGGTGCCCGCCAAATCAAGCTGACGCCGGTGACCCCGCTCGCTGAGCCTGTCGAAGCGCGCACCGCATGATCACGCTCGCCGCCACGGTCCCCCACCGTGACTTTCTCGAGGCCATGCTCGCGCGCCACTACACGCCCGCCGCAACTCCCACCGTGCTCATCACCACCGACCCGCACACCCCGGTCGTCGACACTGTGGCCCGGATCATCCTGATCACCGACGACCCCCTGCCGTCGACGACGCCGACCGTGCTGCCGACGCTGGTCATCGGCAGAACCGCGCTGCCGGACGCCGCCCATGTCAGACTCGCGACGACCCACCCCGCCGAGCTGCTCAGCGTGATCGACGGCTACCTGCGACACCCCGAGCGTTTCCCGGTCGGCGCGACGACGGCCGCCGCCCGCGTATGACCATCCTCCGCACC
>NZ_JBKKAD010000206.1:0-10155 GCF_046714715.1 Conyzicola sp.
GCATCGGGCTCCGCGGCCTGCTCGCCCGCCGGGGGCACCGCGCGCGGCGGGTGCGGGTTCCGGGCGCAGCGGCCGTCCAGGGCTTTCGCTGGCGGCTCATCGACGTGTACAACCAGCGGTGGTGGCCGCAGGGCATCGCGGTCGGCGAGTTCGAGGGCCGCCCGATCGCCATCACCAGCTGGTACGCGCAGCCCAAGCGCGGGGTCGAGCAGGGTTCGCGGGTGAGCGTCGTCGACCTGAGCGACCCGCGGCGACCGCGCTACCGGCACGTGCTGCTCGTCGCCCCGCGCCGCACGGCGGAGGGCACCGTGTTCGAGCCCGTGGTGGTGCACGCCGGCGGCATCGTCTGGTCGGGCGACCGGCTGCTGGTGGCGGCGACCGGTGGGGGATTCCGGGAGTTCCGGCTCTCCGGCATCCTGAGCCTGCCGCGACGCGGTCTGCTGCGCCGCGGCTCCGGACCCTTCGGCTACCGCTACCTGCTGCCGGAGTTCGGCAGCTTCGCACCGCGGGATTCCGGGGAGACGCCGCTGCGGTACTCGTTCATCGCGCTCGAGAACGACGACGACGCGGCCGAGCTGCGGCTCGTGAGCGGGGAGTACAGCAAGAAGGGCTCGCCGCGGCTCGCGCGGCTGCGGGTGTTCGACGGGCGGGCGACGGTCGATGCGACGCACGTTCCCGGGATCCCCGAGATGCAGGGAGTGGTGCTGGCGGATGACACGTGGTTCGTCAATGCCAGCCGGGGCGACAAGCTCGGCGGCGACCTGTGGGTGGGCACCCCCGGCGGCATGACCCGCCACAAGCACGTGCTGCCTCCCGGCCCGGAAGACCTGGCGGTCTGGCCCGCGCGTCGCCAGATCTGGTCGGTCACCGAGTTTCCCGGCAAGCGCTGGGTCTACGCGGTCGACATCGACGCGTGGAAGCCGCCAGGTATGCCGGTCGAGTAGGTCGCTCTAGCGACCGTATCGAGGCCCCCTGCGCCGGGCTGTGCGCGCTCAGTGCTTCCAGAAGCCCGAGAACGTGATGCGGTCTTTGGGCAGCCCGAGCCTGTGCAGCTGGCGGCGGCCCTCGGTGGCCAGCCGCGACTCGCCGACCACGAAGCCGTAGCCGTTCGGGTCGAGCGGCGGGTACTCCTTGAGCGCGGCAAGGGTCTTCACGCCGGCGACGAGGTTCGAGTCGTCGCGCACGACCCAGGAGATGTCGACACCGGCCGGTCGAACCAGGTCGCGGCGGTCGAGGTGGGTGGGCACCTCCTGGATGACGCGGCCGACCGTGTCGTGCGGAAGCGAGCGCAGGATGCCGGCGACCGCGGGCAGACCGCTCTCGTCGGCGACCAGCAGCACCTCCGAGGCGTCGTCGGGCCGGTCGAAGATGATGCCCTGGTCGAGGAACGCGAACTCGTCACCCGGCGCGGTGCCGCAGGCCCAGATGGCGCCGCCGCCCTCGAGGGCCCCGTCGGCGCCCCGGTGGATGACGAAGTCGATGTCGATCTCGCCGGTCTCGGGCCGGTAGTCGGCGACCGTGTAGTTGGCGCAGTGCGGGCGCGCGTCTTCGGGGATGGCGAGGAATTCCTTGTACCACTTCGCGCCGCTCAGCTGCGGGAGTGTGAAGCGACTCTGGTGCGGGCGGCGAAGGAACAGCCGGAACCAGTGGTCGTAGCCCATCCACGGGAAGTCCTTCAGGTCGTCGCCGCCGGCCGTCACGCGGCGCAGGCTCGGGGAGAGGTCGTAGCTCGCGATGACCTCGGCGCGGTAGAGCTGCGGGTCGGTCGGCACGGTTCGGGAAGATCTTTTGGGCACGAACTGAGGCTAGCCTAAGCTAACCGCCTGGCGCCAAGTTTGTGGGCTGAGAAGTGACGGTGGATGTCGCGGGGCCCGGGCCCCGCGACATCCGAAGGTCTGTGCGTTCCGACTAGGCCAGCGTCGCGATGTCGATCACGAAGCGGTAGCGCACGTCGGAGCCGAGCACGCGCTCGTAGGCCTCGTTGATGTAGTCGGCCGCGACGAGCTCGGTCTCGGGTGCGATGCCGTGCTCGGCACAGAAGTCGAGCATCTCCTGGGTTTCGGCGATGCTTCCGATTCCGGATGCGGCGTAGGAGCGGCGGTTGCCCATGAGGCCGAAGACGGAGATGGGCAGCGGCTCGGGCGGAGCGCCGACGTTGACCATCGTGCCGTCGAGACGCAGCAGCGACAGGTAGGCCTGCAGATCGACCGGGGCGCTGACCGTGTTGATGATGAGGTCGAACGTGTTGGCGAGGGTGCCGAACGTCGCGGAGTCGTTCGTCGCGTAGTAGTGGTCGGCGCCGAGACGCAGCCCGTCTTCCTGCTTGCTGAGGCTCTGCGAGAGCACGGTGACTTCGGCGCCCATCGCGTGCGCGATCTTCACGGCCATGTGGCCGAGTCCGCCCATGCCGACGACGGCGACCTTCTTGCCGGGGCCGGCGTTCCAGTGGGAGAGGGGCGAGTAGGTGGTGATGCCGGCGCAGAGCAGGGGAGCGGCCTTCTCGAACGGGATCGAGTCGGGCACCGTGAGCACGAAGTCCTCGACGACGACTACGTGCGTGGAGTAGCCGCCCTGGGTGACCGTTCCGTCCACGTCGACCGCGGCGTAGGTGCCGGTGTTTCCGTTGAGGCAGTACTGCTCGTTGCCGGAGAGGCAGTTTTCGCACTCACGGCAGGAGTTGACCATGCAGCCGACACCGACCTTGTCGCCGACCTTGTGCAGCGAGACCTCGGAGCCGACCTCGGTGACGAAGCCGACGATCTCGTGGCCGACGACCTGCGGGTAGGAGATGGGGCCCCACTCGCCGCGCACGGTGTGGATGTCGGAGTGGCAGATGCCGGCGTACTTGATTTCGATCAGCACGTCTTTCGGGCCGACGTCGCGGCGCTCGATAGTGGTTTTGACGAGAGGTTCTGTGGCGGATGGTGCAGCGTAGGCATTGACGGTAAGCATCCAACAAGTCTGCCCCACGTGGGATGTGTGTCGGGTGGATGAATATTTCTGCACCAGTGCATAAACTTGCGGAATGCAGCATCCGCCCCCTTCACGCCGCGCACTCAACCGAGCGCGGTCTGCCGAGGCGATCCACGCCGCCGCCGTCACCCTCGTGCTGCGACACGGACTCGTCGGCGCGACCGTCGACGCCATCGCGGAGCAGGCGGGCGTCTCGCGCCGCACCTTCTTCAACTACTTCCCGACGAAAGAAGACGCGGTTCTCGCGACGCGGCCGCCGCGGTTGTCGGCCCACGACCTCGAGGCCTTCGGTTCGTCGACGGATGACACGTTCGCCCGTGTCGTCAGGCTGATGTCTGCCGCCGTGCGCTCGGTCTTCGACGACCTGCCGTCGTTCGCCGCCAAGCGTCAACACCTGCTCAAGCTGCACCCCGCGCTGCGCGACCGGGTCGAGCGGCACGTGCGCGATGCCGAGACGCTCGTGAAGGTGGCGCTCGCCGCGTCCGACCCGGGTGCGCCCTCGCTACCGCTGCTGATGATCGCCGGCACCGTGATGCGGTACGCGTTCACCCCCGCCGCCGACGGGTCGATCGACGATTCGCCCGAGGCGATCGACCGCGCGATCGACGCGTTTCGCGCCGTGCTCTGACCGCTGGATCCCTCACATCGCCCACCCTCATCGCCCGACCGAAGGAACGACCATGACCATCAGCACCCTCGACCCGAACACCGCCCTCATCGTCGTCGACCTCCAGGCCGGCACCGTGCGCAATCCCACGGTGCACCCCGTCGCGGACGTCGTCGCGAACGCGAGCACGCTGCTCGCGGCCTTCCGCGCGCGCGGCCTCCCCGTCGTGATCGCGAACGTGGACGGCACGGCCGCCGGCCGCTCCGAGTACGGAGGGAAGGCATCCGTCTGGCCCGCGGAGATGTCGGCGCTCATCCCCGAGATCGTGGCGGCGGCGGATGAGATCGTCGTCACCCGTCGGGCCTGGAGCGTGTTCGCCAGCACCGACCTCGGGGCCCGGCTCTCCGACGCCGGCGTGACCCAGGTGGTCATCGTCGGACTGGCCACGAGCTTCGGCGTCGAGTCGACCGCCCGCGACGCCTACGACGCGGGCTTCAACGTGGTCGTGGCCGTGGACGCCATCACCGACATGCGCGCGGAGGCGCACGACAACAGCGTGCTGCGCATCTTTCCGATCCTGGGCGAGACGGCTACGACCGCCGAGGTCGTCGGGCTGCTCGACGCGCGCTGAGGGGGCGGTCGCGGTCTCACTGGCGGCAAATTGCTGCTCCCGGCGCCTAGGAACCGCAATTTGCCGCCGATGACCCGGGCGAGTCGGCCGCGTCAGCACTAGGCCGGCTCGACCACGCTGCGCTCGCCGGGTAGGCCCAATGCAACGACCTTCGGATGTCGCGTGCCCCTGATCCACTCGCGGTAGCCGCGGAACGCCACCGGCACCCCGCGGGCGCCGGCGAGGTCGGGGCTGTCCATCAGCTGCAGGTGTACGTGCGGCTGGGTCGAGTTGCCCGAGTTGCCGCACTGCGCGAGCTGCTGCCCGGTGACGACGGGGTCGCCCACGGCCACCCGCAGCGTCCCGGAACGCAGGTGCACGAGGGCGGCGAACGCGCCGCTCTCCCGCAGCTCCAGAACCACGTAGTTGCCGGCGACCGCGGCGGGTCCGAGCCGCACCCGCGCCGCCTGACCGAGCGCGTACGGCACCAGAGCGAGCTGCGACCTCCGCGCCTCGTGGTCGGGTTCGCCGTCGTGCACCGCAACCACGACGCCGTCGGCCGGCGCGAGGATCGGCCGCCCGAACGAGAAGAACCGCTCGGGCGGCTCGGTGTGCAGCACCGTGCGCCAGTCGGCGTGCGCGGCCGTGCGGTGCCGATCGTCGACACCGACGAAGTCGATCGCGTAGCGCTCGCCGAACAGGTCGACGCCGTGGCTCGGCACGCGCCGGGCCGGGCTGTTCATCGCGAGCCAGCGGCCGGCGAACGGCAGGGCGATCTCGACCGGCGCCACGGTCACGGGAGCTCCGCCAGCTTCCGCTCGAGGTTCGCGCGCTCGGCGGAGTTGTCGCACAGCGCGATGGCCTTCCCCAACTCCGTCCGCGCCTCGTCGAAGCGGTGCAGCCGCGTGAGCAGCTCGCCGCGGATAGCGGGCAGGACGTGCGAACCGGGCAGCTCGCCGCGCGCAACGATCGCGTCGACGAGCGCGAGACCGGCGGCGGCGCCCTCGGCCATCGCCACCGCGACGGCCCTGCCGAGTTCGACGACGGGCGACGGCGCGAGCCGGCCCAGGGCCTCGTAGAGAAGCACGATGCGGGGCCAGTCGGTGTCTTCGACCGAGGGCGCGATGGCGTGACACTCGGCGATCGAGGCCTGCAGTCCGTAGGCGCCGAGCCCGCGGCCCGCCGTCGCGGCCCGGGCAAGCGCGGCACGCCCGCGACGGATCGCCGCGCCGTCCCACAGCGCCCGGTCCTGGTGCTCGAGCAGCACCGGCTCTCCCGACGCGTCGAGCCGGGCCGGAAACCTCGCCGCCGTCAGTTCGAGCAGCGCGAGCAGCCCGAACACCTCGGGCTCCGGCGCGAGCCGAACGAGCACGCGGGCCAGCCGGCGCGCCTCGTCCGAGAGGCCGGTGCGCATCCATTCGTCTCCGGATGACGCGTGCGAACCCTCGGTGAAGATGAGGTAGACCACCTGCAGCACGGAGCCGAGACGCTCGGCGACGTCCGGCGACGCCGGGGCGGCGAACGGCACGCGGGCGGCGGCGAGGGTCTTCTTCGCCCGGGTGATGCGTGCCTGCACCGTGGGCACGGGAATCAGGAACGCCTTGGCGATCTCCGCGCTGGTGAGTCCGCCGACCACCCGCAGGGTCAGAGCGATGCGGGCCTCCCTCGGCAGGATCGGGTGGCAGGCGATGAACATCAGCGCCAGCACGTCGTCGTCGACGGCCTGCGGGTCGAACAGGGTGTCGGCGCCCGCCATCTCGTCTTCGAGCTCGCGGGCGAGCAGTGCGTACCGGTCGTCGCGGGCGGAAGGCCGCCGGAACGCGTCGATCGCCCGACGCCGGCCGACGGTGAGCAGCCACCCGGTCGGCTGGGCGGGCACCCCGTCGACAGCCCAGGAGACCAGCGCCTCGGCGAGAGCCTCCTGAGCCAGGTCCTCGGCGAGCGGGAAGTCGCCGGTGTACCGGGCGAGGGCGCCGACGATGCGCGCGGACTCCATGCGCCACACCGCCTCGACGGCCGCCCGCGCCCCGGTGTCTTTCACCTGTCTAGAGCTGCCCGGTGCGCTCGCGCCATTCGCGCTCGCGCTGCACAAACTCGTTGTCCTGTGGGAACTCGTCGATACCCGGCACCCGGCGAATCTCGACCTTGGCACCGTCCATCTGCGGCATCCGTTTCGCCCATTCGACCGCTTCTTCTCGCGAGGCGACGTCGAGGATGTAGAAGCCGTTGAACAGCTCCTTTGTCTCGCCGTAGGGGCCGTCGGAGACCACCGGGGTCTCGCCGCTGAAGTCGACCACGACGCCGTTATTCGCATCGTCGAGACCCTCTGCCGCGAGCATCACGCCCGCTCGGATGAGCTCGTCGTTGAACCTGCCCATCGTCTCGAGCATCTCGTTGAAGTCGACGTTCGCGAACTTCTCAAGTAGCTCGTCGGTCGCCCTCATGATCAGCATGTACTTGGCCATCTCGTACTCCTTCGTTCGTCGGCGGTCGTTCTCTCGACCCTCTCACCCGGAGGTCGAACGGCGCCACGCCCAATCGACAAGGGAGCGGATCTTTCTTCGCGTCGCCCCGTTTTTACGCTGGCAGAGTACGCGACTGGTGCGATGTCGGAGGTGGCCAATACAGTACGGGAGCAGGTGGCCGACGGCGCACGGCGCGGCCTTCGATCGATTCACTTCTGGAAACGAGACCCAATGCTGGGAAGACTTCTTGTTCGCTATCTCCGTCCGTACCGAACTCAACTGATCGCGGTACTGGTCTTCCAGTTCGCTGCAGCGCTCGCCTCCCTCTACCTGCCTACGCTCAACGGCAGCATCATCGACGAGGGCGTCGCCACGGGCGACACCGGTTTCATCTGGTCGACCGGACTGCTGATGCTCGCCATCTCGCTAGGCCAGATCACGGCGTCGATCATCGCGACGTACTTCGCCGCCCGCGCGGCGATGCAAGCCGGACGCGACATCCGCAACGACGTCTTCGAACGCGTGAGCGCGTTCTCCGAGCGGGAGGTGTCGCAGTTCGGCGCCGGCTCGCTCATCACGCGCAACACGAACGACGTCACCCAGGTGCAGATGCTGGCGATGATGGGGGCCACCATGCTCGTGTCGGCGCCTCTGCTCGCCATCGGCGGCATCATCATGGCCGTGCGTCAAGACATCGGGCTCAGCTGGATCATCGCAGTCGTGGTGCCGATACTGCTGCTCATCGTCGGCGTGATCATCGCGCGCATGGTGCCGCTGTTCCGGCTTTTCCAGAAGCGGCTCGACGCCGTCAACCGCATCATGCGCGAGCAGCTCACCGGTATCCGGGTGGTGCGGGCGTTCGTTCGCGAACCGATCGAAGAAGAGCGCTTCGAAGCGGCGAACACCGACATCATGGACGTCGGCCGTCGCGTCGGCTCGCTCTTCGTTCTGCTGTTCCCGCTCGCCATGCTCGTGCTCAACGTCACTGTGGTCGGCGTGATCTGGTTCGGCGGTATCCGCGTCGACGCGGGCGAGATCGAGATCGGCACGCTCTTCGCGTTTATGCAGTACGTCGGGCTCATCCTCGGCGGCGTTCTGATGGCGACGTTTATGACGATCATGATCCCGCGCGCCGCGGTCTCCGCCGAGCGGGTCAGCGCGGTGCTCGCGAGCGAGACCACACTCGTGCGCCCGACGACTCCGGTCACCGAGTTCCCGACACCCGGAACGGTGGAGTTCCGTGACGCCGGCTTCATCTACCCCGGAGCCGAGAAGGGCGTGCTCGGCGGCATCACCTTCGCCGCCGGCCGCGGCGAGACGGTCGCGATCGTCGGCTCCACCGGAGCCGGTAAGAGCACGCTCGTGTCGCTCATTCCCCGACTCTTCGACGTGACCAGCGGCGCGGTGCTGGTGGGCGGCGTCGACGTGCGCAGCGTCGAACTCGACCTGCTCTGGACCGGCATCGGTCTCGTGCCGCAGCGCCCGTTCCTGTTCACCGGCACCGTGGCATCCAATCTGCGCTTCGGGCGCGAAGACGCGACCGACGACGACCTCTGGCGCGCGCTCGAGATCGCCCAGGGCCGCGACTTCGTCGAGGAGATGGACGGCCAGCTCGAGGCCCGCATAGCGCAGGGAGGCACGAACGTCTCGGGCGGGCAGCGCCAGCGGCTGGCGATCGCGCGCGCCATCGTGCACAACCCCGACATCCTCGTCTTCGACGACTCCTTCTCGGCGCTCGACCTCACGACAGACGCCCGGTTGCGGCAGGCCTTGTGGCGAGAACTACCCCACGTCACCAAAATCGTCGTGGCCCAGCGGGTCTCCACGATCACCGACGCCGACCGCATCATCGTGCTCGACGACGGCGCCATGGTCGGCGCCGGCACCCACGAAGACCTGCTCGTCACAAGTGATACCTACCGCGAGATCGTCGAATCCCAGCTCGGAATGGAGGCCAGCGCATGAGCAAGACAGCACCCGTCACCCCCGAGCCGAGCGAAGACGAGAAGCGCGAACTCGAACTCGCCGAGAAGGCGCGCATCGCCTCCGACTCGTGGGACAGCGTCGCGCCCGGCAAGGCCGCCAACTTCGGCGTGAGCTTCCGCCGGCTCATCGGGCTGCTGCGGCCGCACGCGTTCGCGTTCGCCTTCGTGTCGCTGCTCGGCACGATCAGCGTCGTGCTCACGGTTCTCGCCCCCCGCGTGCTCGGCGAAGCGACCAACATCATCTTCGAGGGATTCATCTCGGCGCAGCTGCCGGCGGGCAGCAGCAAGGCGGAGGCCATCGAGCAGCTGCGCGCGGCAGGCCAGGGCGACCTTGCCACCATGGTCGGCGCGATGCAGATCACCCCCGGCGAGGGCGTCGACTTCGCCCGCCTCACCCAGGTGCTCGTTCTCGTGCTGGCGCTCTACATCGTGGCGTCGGTGCTGGGCTGGCTGCAGGGCTACGTGATCAACGTGATCATGGTGCGCACCATGTGGCGCCTGCGCCAATCGGTCGAGGCCAAGATCAACCGCATGCCGCTGTCGCACTTCGACAAGGTGCAGCGCGGAGACCTGCTGAGCCGCGTCACCAACGACATCGACAACATCACCCAGACCATGCAGCAGTCGCTGTCGGGCGCTCTCACCGCGCTGCTCACCGTGGTCGGCGTGCTCATCATGATGTTCTCGATCTCGTGGCAGCTGGCGCTCGTCGCGCTCGTGAGCCTGCCGCTGATGGCCGTGATCTTCGGCATCATCGGCCCGAAGTCGCAGAAGGCGTTCGGAATCCAGTGGCGCAAGATGGGCCTGCTCAACGCGCGGGTCGAAGAGTCGTTCTCGGGCCACGCCCTCGTGAAGGTGTTCGGCCGCGAGCAGGACTCGCACGAGAAGTTCCGCGCCGAGAACGAGGAGCTCTACCAGGCCAGCTTCAAGGCCCAGTTCCTGTCGGGCATGATCATGCCCGGCATGATGTTCATCGGCAACCTGTCGTTCGTCGGCATCGCCGTGCTCGGCGGGCTCATGGTCGCGAGCGGCCAGCTGCGTCTCGGCGACGTGCAGGCGTTCATCCAGTACTCGCAGCAGTTCACCCAGCCGCTCTCGCAGCTGGGCGGCATGGCGGCCGTGATCCAGTCGGGCACGGCATCGGCCGAGCGGGTCTTAGAGCTGCTCGACGCCGACGAGCAGGAGCCCGACGCGGTGGATGCGCCCCAGCCGGTCGACGGCGAAGGCGTCATCGAGTTCGAGAACGTCAAGTTCTCGTATGCGCCCGATCGCCCGCTGATCACCGACCTGTCATTCCGGGTGGAGCCCGGGCAGACGGTGGCGATCGTCGGCCCGACCGGCGCGGGCAAGACCACGCTGGTCAACCTGATCATGCGGTTCTACGAACTGGACGCCGGCCGCATCCTGCTCGACGGGCAGGACATCGCCGAGCTCACCCGAAACGACGTCCGGTCGCGCACCGGCATGGTGCTGCAGGATCCGTGGCTGTTCGCCGGCACGATCCGCGAGAACATC
>NZ_JBKKAD010000207.1:0-3068 GCF_046714715.1 Conyzicola sp.
GGGCGGCCCGGGGTGCGGGGCGGCCGGGGTGCGGGTGGCCGGGGTGCGGGGCCGCAGTGGCGCGGGGCGGCTAGGCGCCGAGCAGCTGCTCCGCGAGGTAGCCCCGCAGCCGGTCGAGCGAGACGCGCTCCTGGGCCATCGAGTCGCGCTCGCGCACGGTCACGGCGTTGTCCTCGAGCGACTCGAAGTCGACGGTGATCGCGAACGGGGTGCCGATCTCGTCCTGGCGCCGGTACCGGCGGCCGATCGCGCCGGCGTCGTCGAAGTCGACGTTCCAGTACTTGCGCAGGTCGGCGGCGACCGAGCGGGCGAGCGGCGAGAGCTGCTCATTGCGCGACAGCGGCAGCACGGCCACCTTCACCGGCGCGAGTCGGCGGTCGAGGCGCAGCACGGTGCGCTTGTCGACGCCGCCCTTGGCGTTCGGTGCCTCGTCCTCGGCGTAGGCGTCGATGAGGAAGGCCATCAGCGCGCGGGTCAGGCCGAATGCGGGCTCGATAACGTACGGGATCCAGCGCTTGTCCTGCGTCTGGTCGAAGTACGACAGGTCGGTGCCGGATGCCTCGGAGTGCGTCTTGAGGTCGAAGTCGGTGCGGTTCGCGACGCCCATGAGCTCGCCCCACTCGCTGCCGGCGAAGCGGAAGCGGTACTCGATGTCGACGGTGCGCTTCGAGTAGTGCGAGAGCTTCTCGGCAGGGTGCTCGAACAGGCGCAGGTTCTCCGGCTTGATGCCGAGGTCGGTGTACCAGGCGAGTGAGGCGTCGATCCAGTACTGGTGCCACTCTTCGTCCGTGCCGGGCTCGACGAAGAACTCCATCTCCATCTGCTCGAACTCGCGCGTGCGGAAGATGAAGTTTCCGGGCGTGATCTCGTTGCGGAAGCTCTTGCCGATCTGGCCGATGCCGAACGGGGGCTTCATGCGCGCGCTGCCCATGACGTTCGCGAAGTTGACGAAGATGCCCTGCGCGGTCTCGGGGCGCAGGTAGTGCAGCCCCTCCTCGTTGTCGACCGGACCGAGGTAGGTCTTGAGCATGCCCGAGAAGTTCTGCGGCTCGGTCCACGATCCGGGCTGGCCGGTGTCGGGGTCCTTGATGTCGGCCATGCCGTTGACGGGCGGGTGGCCGTGCTTCTCCTCGTAGGCCTCGAGCAGGTGGTCGGCGCGGTAGCGCTTGTGGGTGTGCAGCGATTCGACCAGCGGGTCGGAGAAGACCTCGACGTGACCGGATGCCTCCCACACCTTGCGCGGCAGGATGACCGCCGAGTCGAGACCGACGACGTCGTCACGCCCCTGCACGACCGTCTGCCACCACTGCTTCTTGATGTTCTCTTTGAGCGCTACGCCGAGCGGTCCGTAGTCCCATGCGGAGCGCGACCCGCCGTAGATCTCTCCCGACTGGAAGACGAAACCCCGGCGCTTGGCGAGGTTGACGATTGCATCAAGGGAATTGGCGTTGGCCACAGATTTGCTCCAAAGTTCAGCCGTGCTGGATGCGCGGCCCGAGTAGAGCGTTCAGTTTACCGGCGCGGGCGGCGGCCCCGGGCCAGCGGGTGGCGACACGGCTCGGCGGCGCGAGAGCCGCAGCGAGCCCGAGAACCGTGGAGCCCGCCCGAGTTTCGGAAAACCCTCACGAGATTCGGAAAACCCTCGCGAGAGTCGGAAATTCAGGATGTCGCGTCGGTTCAAGTCACCACACCCGCGTGATTCCGCGCCCGGTTCACCCGAGCCCGACGAGACATCCTGAATTTCCGAACAATGCGGCTGCAATTGGTGCTGGCGATTAGCGCTGACGCCGAGGAGCGGCGGCACATCCTCAAGCATCGACTGAACGCGGACGGGCGGGGCGCGGCGCGATTCGGGAATTCAGGATGTCGCGTCGGTGCGGGCAACCTCACCCGCGAATATCCGCGCCCGGTTCACCCGAACCCGACGAGACATCCTGAATTTCCGACAGGGGCCTCAGCGGCGAGGTGGGTGGGTGGTTAGGCGCTATGGGTGCTGAAGGCGTAGCGGAAAGGCCGGCGGGCTAGCGCTTGGCCAGCGCGGTGACGACGGCGGCCACGTCGGTCTCGTCGTTCCAGAGGTGGAAGGCGGCGCGCAGACGTCCGGCGCGGCCCGACGCCTTGATGCCGGCCGCGACGAGGCGTTCGAGGTCGTGTCCGTCGGGGTCCGCCCAGGTCACGATGGCCTGGTTCTGGCGCTCGATGCCGATCGCGTCGCACAGCTCGTTGCCGAGCCCGCTCGCGCGCGCCCACACCTCGTCGATGTCGAGTGCGGCGAACATGCCGATCGCGGGTTCCGCACCCACCCAGGCGGGCCACGCCGGCGACACGTCGAAACGGCGGGCGTCGAGCGCGAGCGCCATGTTCGGTCCGTAGCAGGACTGCCAGACGGCGTCGCCCGCGTACCAGCCGGCCTGAAGCGGTGTCAGTTGCGCCTCGAACCGCTCGCTCAGTGTGAGGAAAGCGACGCCGCGCGGCGAGCAGAGCCACTTGTAGCTGTGGCAGACGGTCGCGTCGAAGAGGGATGCATCGACCGGATGCACCCCGGCCGACTGGGTGGTGTCGCAATAGGTGTAGGAGTCGTGGGCCGCGGCCGCGGCGACGATGGCCGTGACATCCGCGACGCGCCCCGTGGCGGACTGGATGTGCGAGAACACGACCAGCCACGTGGCATCCGTGATTTCTCCGGCGATCGCATCGAGCGGAACCGACCGCACCACGATCCCGCGGCGTTGCAGGAACGGGAACACGATCGACGAGAAGTCGCCGTCGACACAGAGCACTTCGGCGCCGTCGGGCACCGCGGCGGCGAGCAGGCTGGTCATGACGGAGGTCTGCGACCCGGTGGCCACGCGGTCGGGGGTGACACCGACGAGCGAGGCGAAGCTGGCGCGGGTGCGTCCGATGATCAGGTCGTAGTCCATCGGGTAGCGCTCGGCCGCCGACCACAGGTCGAGGTCTGCCTTCTGGGCCGCCACGGTTTCGCGGGTGGGAAGCCCGATCGAGGCGGCGCCGAGGTAGAGACGCGGGGCCTCGTAGCTCGCGATCGCGTCGGCGAGGGAGGGTGAGAC
>NZ_JBKKAD010000208.1:0-8798 GCF_046714715.1 Conyzicola sp.
GGGCTGCGCTCCCAGAGCGCGAGCATCACGAGGTACTGCGGGTGCGTGAGGCCGATCGCCTCGAGCACCGGGCGGTAGAGGTTGATCACGCTGCGGTTCGCCGTCGCCAGCGCGAAACAGACCTGGCGGTCGAGGGCGAGGGGGTCGACGGAAGTCATCCCCCGAGTATACTCATCGTTAGTGCACTAATCGTTAGTGCGACTAGTAGGCGTGCGAGGGACATCGTGAAGGTCAGACTGCCGTGGTGGGACCGCCTCAACGGCGCCCTTTTCCCGTACATCGGACCCCCGCCGCTCGGGCCCTACAACGAGGCGCCGCTGCCGCCGACTGCCGAGAAGGCGTGCCCGCTGTGCGCACGGCCGATGGCCGAGCACCGGTTCGACCGCAGCACCGACCACACCGCGACACGGATGTACTGCCCCGCTGTGATCGCCGGCGACTAGCCGAGCAGCAGCGTCGTGAGTTCTTCCGGCGTCTTCACGACGGCGACCGATCCGGCCTGCTCGGCCACCGAGCCGTAGCCCCACTCGACGAAGATTGTGGGCACGCCGTTCGCCGCGGCACCGTGTACGTCGTGCTCGCGGTCGCCGATGAGCACGGGCCGCGAGATGTCGGCTCCCATCGCCGCGAGACGAATCAGCGCCTCGGCCACGACGTCCTTCTTCGCGCTGCGCACCTCGTCGTCGGACGCCCCGGTAATCACGTCGAAGTAGCGCGCCAGGTTGAAGTGCTCGAGGATGAGCGTCGCCGGGGTCTCGGGCTTCGAGGTCGCGAGCGACATCAGCAGCGGGCTCTCGTGCACGGCCTTCAGCACCACGCCGACGCCGGGGTACTGCGTCGCGTCGTAGGCGCCCACGTTGAGGTACTTCTCGCGGTAGATCGCGAGGGCGCGCGCCGACTCCTCGGGGGTGAACCCGGCGAGGTCGCGGAACGAGTCGAGCAGCGGCGGCCCGACGTAGCGCAACAGCTCGCTCGGCGACGGGATCGGCTTGCCCAGCTGCTCGAACATGTAGGCGAGAGTCGCGGTGATTCCGGGCGCCGAGTCGACGATCGTTCCGTCGAGGTCGAACAGGATGCAGCTGTATGGGGTCGTCATATTGCGCCCAGTTTAGGCGGGCGAGATGTCGGGACTGCGTCGAGTCGTACCGGTGGCGACTCGTGACGAACTCGTCCTCGTGGTCGTATGCCCAGTGGCTAGCGCGCCGATTGGCTCTTTGAGGCTTTCGCCCAGCGGCGACACGATGCCGGTTTCTATCGCGGCGCTCGTCACAGCGTCCCTGTCAACACCCCGCCGTCGGCCCGCAGGGCGGCGCCGTTCGTTGCGGAGGACACCGGGCTCGCTAGATATGCGGCGAGGTTCGCAATCTCGTCAGGCTCGATGAACCGCTCGAGGAGAGACGTCGTGTTGCCGCCGATGATCGCCGCCTTCAGCGAGTCTGTCGGGAGCTGCTGCGCCGCGGCGATGTCGCTGACCGCGCCCGCGACGCCGTCGGAGTAGGTGGGTCCGCCGAGGATCGTGTTGACGGTCACCGCCGTGCCTCGTGTGAGCTTGGCGAGCCCGTTGCTCAGTGCGAGCATCCCGGCCTTGGTCACCCCGTAGTGCGTCATGTCGGCGGGGACGTTCACCCCCGACTCGCTCCCGATGAAGAGGATGCGGCCCCATCCGCCCGCGAGCATGCCGGGCAGCAGATGTCGCGACAGTCGCACGCCGCTCATGAGGTTGATCTCGAAGTACCGAGCCCAGTCATCGTCCGGTATCTGTGCGAACGGCGCCACCTCGAAGAGGCCCACGTTGTTGACGAGGATGTCGACGGTGCCGAGCACGCCCAGAAGGTGCTGCACCTGGGCGGCGTCGCCGAAGTCCGCGGGAATCCCCGTCACGCGCCCGCCGGGCACCTCCACCGCGAGGCCGCGAACCGACGCCTGAAGCTTTGCGTCGTCACGGCCGTTGATGACGACCTCGGCACCCTCGCGGAGGAGCGTCCGCGCGATGGCGTATCCGATGCCCTGTGTCGATCCGCTGATGAACGCACGTCGGCCTGCAAGCTGAAGATCCACGATCATCCTTTCATTTAGTTGCCCAGTCAAGTAAAAAACTAGCACATTCACTTGCTCAGGCAAGTTATTCGTTAGGCTTGGACTATGGATGATCCAGGCCTCTCGCACCAACTCACTGGCGACGACCTCGCCACCTGGGCAGCCGTCGCCACGGTGCTGGAGTGGCTTCCCCCAGCACTCGATGCCCCGCTCATCCGGGATTTCGACCTCACCCACTTCGAGTACGGCATCCTCTACGCGCTCGCGGACGCGCCTGACGCGCAATTGCGTATGAGTGAGCTCGCCGGGTTCGCCAACAGCTCGCTCTCGCGTCTCTCCCGAGCCGTGTCGCGGCTTGAGAACCGCGGGTGGGTCGGGCGCTCCCGCGATCCGTCCGACGGCCGCTCCACACTGGCCGCTCTTACGGCTGCTGGCCGGAACGTCCTATCCGAGGCGACTCCCGCGCACACGCACTCTGTCAGGCAGCTCGTGCTCGAACCGCTCACTAAGGCTCAACGGGCTCAACTGCTCGAGATCGGCACGCGAATCCAGCGCGCCATTCGCGAGCAGGAGGGCTGGCGGCCGCCGGTGGAGGCCACCCCGCGCCGCTAGAACAGCCGCGAGTGGCTGTCGTCCATGCCGCGCATCGCGTCGTAGTCGAGCAGCAGGCAGCGGATGCCGCGGTCCTGCGCCAGCATCCTGGCCTGCGGCTTGATCTCCTGCGCGGCGAACACGCCGACGACGGGCGCGAGGTGTGGGTCGCGGTTCATCAGCTCGAGGTAGCGCGTCAGCTGTTCGACGCCGTCGATGTCGCCGCGACGCTTGATCTCGACGGCGACACTGGCGCCCGTGGCATCCTTCGCCAGAATGTCCACGGGACCGATCGCGGTCATGTGCTCGCGCCGCACCAGATGGTAGCCGTCGCCGAGCAGCTCGATCTGCTCGGCCAGCAGCTTCTGCAGGTCGCTCTCGACGCCGTCCTTCTGCAGGCCGGGGTCGATTCCCAGGTCGTGCGTCGAGTCGAGCAGGATCTCGTGGATCGAGATCACCAGCATGTCGGCGGTCTTCGCCTGCGTGACCTTCCAGATCTCGGTGACGCCGGCGTCGAGCTGCGCCTGCTCGGGATCGACCTGGGCCAGGGTGCACGGCGGGCTCATCCAGTTGAGCGGCTTGTAGCTCAGCGAGTCGGAGTGCACGAGCACACTCCCGTCGGCCTTCACGAGCAGCAACCGGGTGGCCACGGGCAGGTGGGCACTGAGCCTTCCGGCGTAGTCGACGGAACACTTGGCTATAACGAGGCGCACCCGCCAATCTTAACGGCGCTCGCGACCCGGCCATGCTCGCAACTCAGGCAGAACCGCGGGGCCGGCCCGTGGCATCCGCGGTTTTTCGGGGCTGTCGCGTCTCCCGGCTATTTTTCTGCCTGAGTTGCGAACAAAGAACGAGAGAGTTGCGAATTGCGGATGCCGCGGCTCACGCCTCGGCGACGGCCGGGTTCTTCGGCTCGCGGGCCGCGCCGCTCGCCAGCCCCGCGGCGACCACGAGGATCAGCACCACGAGCAGCGCCCGCAGGATGCCGAAGTGCTCGCCGAGCAGGCCGATCACCGGCGGGCCGACCAGGAACGCGCAGTAGCCGATCGTGGCGACGGCGCTCACCCGGGCGGCCGCGGTCTTCGGGTCGTCGGCGGCGGCCGACATGCCGACCGGGAAGCCCAGCGACGAGCCGAGTCCCCACAGCACGATGCCCACGATGGCGATCTCGGCGCTCGGGCCGAAGATCACGATGACGAGCCCGATGATGGCGAGCACGGCCGAGCCGCGCAGCACGGGAACGCGCCCGAACCGGTCGAGCAGGAAGACGCCGCTGAGGCGGCCGACGGTCATCGCCGTGACGAAGATGCCGAACATCAGGGCGCCGACCGTGCCGTTGACTCCGTGGCCGTCGACCATGGCGAGGGTGAGCCAGTCGTTCGCGGATCCCTCGGCGAAAGCCATGCCGAGCACGATGACGCCGATCAGCAGCGTGCGCGGGTCGCGCCAGATGCTCAGACGGCCGCGCCAGCTCTTCGAGTGGTCGTCGTCGGCGACCGGTTCGGCGCCGTCGGCCAGGAAGTTCTCGTCCTGCAGGAAGCGCAGCGAGCCCTGACCCAGCGCGAAGATGACGATCGCGACGAAGCCGATGTGCGCGGCGATCGGTACGTTCAGGGCCTCGGCCAAGGCGCCGAGGCCGGCGCCGACGATCGTGCCGAAACTGAAGAACGCGTGGTAGATCGGCATGATGGCCCGGCCGAGGGCGCGCTCGTTGGCGGCGCCCGACACGTTCATGCCCACGTCGCAGATGCTGAATGCGGCACCGAATACGGCGAGCCCGACGAAGATCACCGGGAAGCTCGGGCCGACGGTCGCGGCGAGTCCCGCCGTGGCGAGTCCGATCGGGGCGATCGCGAACCCCCAGCGCATGGTCGTGCGCGCGCCGAGCCGGGCGATGACGTGGCTCGAGACCAGCAGGCCGAGGATCGACCCGAACGACAGCCCGAAGATGAGCACGCCCATGTCGAGGGTCGACGCGCCCAGTTCGTCGCGCACGGCGGGCAGCCGGGCGACCCAGCTGGCGAGAGCGAGCCCGCATAGGGCGAAGATCACGAACATCGCGTTGCGCCAGGCGACGACCTGGGGGCGGGCGAGTCCGCCGGCGGAGTTAGCTGCCGACGTCGGCGCTGGCGTTGATGACATGGGAGTCTCCGCTGGATCAGGAGGTCGAATCGATTCGATCGAATCTATTCGACTAAGCTAGCAAGCTATGGGAGACGAAGCAACCATCGGCGGGGCGGATGCGCCCGCCGCACCCCCGCGCCCCAACCTCGCGGCGGTCGCCGCCCTCGCGGGCGTGTCGGCGTCCACCGCCTCCCTCGCGTTCAGCGGCGCCGGCCCGGTCTCCGACGCCACCCGCGCGCGCGTGCTCGCCGCGGCGGCCGAGCTCGACTACGCCGGGCCCGACCCGCGCGCGCAGTCGCTGCGGCGCGGGCGCTCCGGCATCATCGGCGTCGTGATCGAGGACCGCCTCGCCGACGCGTTCCGCGACCCGATGAACATCGCCATGCTCGACGGCATCGCCGACGTCACGGGAACCGCCGGTCTCGCCCTTCTGCTGCTCACCGACACCGGAGGAGCGGCCGACATCTCCGTCGCCCCCATGGACGCCGTCGTGCTCATCGGCTGCAGTACGCGGCTCGACCAGTCCGTCGTGACGCTGCGCCAGCGTGGCATCCCGATCGTCGCCATCGAGGCCGAGCGCATGAAAGGCGTCGTGCCGATCGACCTCGACAACCGCGACGCGACCCGGCGCGGCGCGGAGCACCTGCGCGGGCTCGGCCACGAGCGGGTGGCGCTCGTCACCCTGCCGCTCGGACCCGATCACGAGCGCGGCGCGTTGAGCCCCGAGCGGGAGGCCGCGAGTTCCGCGTTCACGGCGACCCAGCGCATCCGCGGCGCGCGCGACGTCTATCCCGACGCCGGGGGAGTCGTCGCGGCGGGCAGCACGGTCGAGGAGGGCGAGATCGCCGGCCGCGCGCTGCTGTCGGGGCCCCACCGCCCGACTGCGGTCATCGCCCAGAGCGACCTGCTGGCCGTGGGCGTGATCCGGGCGGCCGAGGCGCTCGGCCTGAGCGTGCCGGGCGACCTGAGCGTGCTCGGCTTCGACGGCGTGCGCCTCGACCTCGATCTCACGACGCTCGTGCAGCCCGCCGTCGAGAAGGGCAGCGCCGCCGGTCGCGCCGTGCTGGCGAGCCTCGCCGCAGCGCCCGACGAGCCGGCGGCCTTCACGAGCGAGCTGCACCTGGGCACCACGACCGGTCCGGCACCCGCCCGCTGACCGGGGTTGCGCGGCTTTTTTTCACACCAGCGCCCGAACATTCGGCCGCTGCGGTGAAAAAACACGGCGCGACGAGGTCAGCTGGCCTCAGGCGCCGGTCACGATCCAGCGGTCGCCCCGCGCGCGCAGGCCCAGCGTGACCGCCCGCGCGCCGATGTAACCGAAGCCGAACGCCGCCCAGAGCCAGGCGATGCCCGCCGTTCCGCCGAGGCCGGAGACCGCCCAGAGCAGCGGCAGGTACACGGCGAGGTTCACCAGGCCCGTGAGCGCGAGGTACTTCGCGTCGCCCGCGCCGATCAGCACCCCGTCGAGCACGAAGACGTAACCCGCGATCGGGATCCCGCCCGCCATCACGAGCAACACCACCGTGAGGGCACCGGAGATCGTGTCATCCGTCGTGAAGATCGCGGGCAGCACCGGGCTGAGCGCGGCGATCGCCACGCCGAGCAGGGTGCCGCCGCCCACTCCGAAGTGCAGCAGGCGGGTGGTGATGGCACGAACGCGCGGCAGGTCGGATGCGCCCAGCCCGTGACCGATCATCGCCTGGCCCGTGATGGCGAGCGCGTCCAGCACGAACGCCAGGGTGGAGAAGATCGTCAACGCGATCTGCGTGGTCGCCAGCTCGTGCGTGCCGAAGTCGGTCGCGACGACCACCGTCGCGAGCATCGCCACGCGCAGCGACGCCGTGCGCAGCAGCAGCCAGCCGCCGCTGCGCAGGGCGCTGCCGAGACCGGAGACGTGCGGGGTCAGCGACGCTCCCGTCGCCCGGGCCGAGCGCACGATGATGACGAGGTAGGCCGCGGCCATGCCCCAGCTGGCGACGACCGTGCCGATCGCCGATCCCGCGATGCCCCAGCCGAAGCCGTAGATGAACAGGGCGTTCAGAACGGCGTTCGCGGCGAAGCCCACGCCGGCGACGACGAGCGGGGTGGTGGTGTTCTGCAGGCCGCGCAGCAGGCCGCTCGCCGCGAGGGTGAGCAGCAGCGCGGGGATGCCCCACAGGGCGATCGCGAGGTAGGTGGTCGCGGCCGCGGTGACCTCGGCGGACGCGCCGAACAGTGCGACGAGCCAGCCCGACAGCGGCACCCCGACGGCCACGAGCACGGCTCCCACGGCGAGGGCGAGCCAGACGCCGTCGATTCCCGCGCGCACGGCGCCGGTGAGGTCGCCGAAGCCGAGCCGCCGGGCGACCATCGGCGTGGTGGCGTAGGCGAGGAAGACGAGCAGGCCCACGACGGTCTGGATCACGACGCTCGCGATGCCGAGCCCCGCGAGCGGCACGCTGCCCAGGTGGCCGACGAGCGCGGTGTCGGTGAGCAGGAAGAGCGGCTCGGCCACGAGCGCGCCGAGTGCCGGGAGGGCGAGCCGTCTGATGTCGCGGTCGAGGGTCACTGTGCTATTTTGCCCTCCTTCGCAGGCTCAGTCGGCGCTGGGACGGCGGCGCCTGCGGCGCGGCGCCTGCGGCGCGGCGCCTGCGGTATCGCTGGCGCGATCCCTCCAAGCTCCACCGCGCGGCAATACAGTGGAACCCATGAGCGACGACAACACCCTCCCGTCCGGAATCCTCACCGATGAACTCGACCAGGCGGTGCGTCCGCAAGACGACCTCTTCCGCCACGTGAACGGCAAATGGATCGCCCGCACCGAGATCCCGAGCGACAAGGCGCGCTACGGCTCCTTCTACGTGCTCGCCGAGGAGGCCGAGAAGGCCGTGCGCGACATCATCGTCGAGGCGCAGTCGGCCGAGCCGGGCAGCGAGCACCGCAAGTTCGGCGACCTGTACGCGAGCTTCCTCGACGAGGCGCGCATCGAGGCCCTCGGAGCGTCGCCGCTCGAGCCACTGCTCGCGGAGGTCGACGCCGTCGGCTCCATCCCAGACCTGCTCGACACCCTCGGCCGGCTCGAACGCCGCGGATCCAGCGGTTTCCTGCAGGTCTTCGTCGACAACGACCCGGGCAACCCCGAGCGCTACCGCGTCTTCCTCGAGCAGGGCGGCATCGGCCTGCCCGACGAGAGCTACTTCCGCGAAGAGAAGTTCGCCGAGATCCGCACCGCCTACGTGGCATTCATCGAGCGGATGCTGCGGCTCGCCGGTCGCGACAACGCGGCCGAGGCGGCCGCCCGCATCTTCGCGCTCGAGACCGACCTCGCGGGGCACCACTGGGACAACGTGAAGAACCGCGACAGCGAGGCCACCTACAACCCAATGCCGTGGGTCGATGCCCGCGCCCTCGCCTCGGTCGACGCGGTCGCCGACGGCGCCGACTTCGACATCTGGAAGTCCGCTCTCGACGTGCCGGCGGCATCCTTCGACGAAGTCGTCGTGCGCCAGCCGAGCTTCCTCTCGGGCGTCGCCGACCTGCTCAGCTCCGACCGCATCGACAGCTGGACCGACTGGCTGGCCTGGCAGGTCATCCGCTCGAACGCCGCCTACCTCAGCCAGGACTTCGTCGACGCGAACTTCGACTTCTACGGCAAGACCCTCACCGGAACCCCCGAGCTGCGCGCCCGCTGGAAGCGCGGCGTCTCGCTCGTCGAGGGTGCGCTCGGCGAGGCCGTCGGCCGCATCTACGTCGAGCGGCACTTCCCCGAGGAGGCCAAGGCGAGCATGGACGTTCTCGTCGCCAACCTGGTCGAGGCCTACCGGCAGAGCATCACGGGGCTCACCTGGATGGGCGAGCAGACCCGCGAGCGCGCCCTCGAGAAGCTCGACAAGTTCACCCCGAAGATCGGCTACCCGTCGAAGTGGCGCGACTACTCGACCCTCGAGATCGACGCCGCCGACCTGCTCGGCAACGTGCGGGCGACCAACGAGTTCGAGTTCCAGCGGGAGCTGGGCAAGATCGGCAAGCCGCTCGACCGCGACGAGTGGTTCATGACGCCGCAGACC